>DAOKYT010000013.1:1346-41191 GCA_035326025.1 Tepidiformaceae bacterium | reverse complement strand
GGGGGGGTGGGGGGCGCGTTGGGGGGGGGTGCCCCGCGGGTGAGGCCCGGTGCGGCATCACCGCCGCAGGCGACGGTGAAGAGTGTGGCCGCGAGGGCGAGGGATGAGATCCATCGGCGCAGCTTCATCGGCCGAGTGTACCGCGCCCGGGAGGCGGTGGGACCACGAAAGGTTCAGCCGCCGTAACGGAAGGCGGGCTCCTGGAGGTACTGCCGCAGGCTCATGCCGTGCTGGTCGCGCGCCGAGAGCACCGGGTCGTCGAACGGCCACTCCACGCCGATTTCCGGGTCATTCCACGCGACGGTGCCTTCGGAAGGCGGCGAGTACATGCCCGTGCATTTGTACTGCACCTCGGCGAACTCCGAGAGCGTGGCGAACGCATGCCCGAACTCTGGCGGCACCCAGACCTGGCGCATGTTCCCGGCGGTCAGCTCAACCGCCACCCACTGGCCGAACGTGGGCGAGCCAACGCGCAGGTCGACCGCAACATCCAGGATCGCGCCCGCGGTGCACCGGACGAGCTTGCCCATCGGCGCTGTCGTGTCCTGGTAGTGGAACCCGCGCAACACCTTCCTCGCGGAGCGCGAGTGGTTGTCCTGCACGAAGTTCGTGGGCAGACCGTGCTCCTTGAACCGGTCGTGGTGGTACACCTCGATGAAGAAACCGCGCTCATCGCGGAAGAAGTCCGTATCGATGAGCAGCACGCCATCGAGCTTCGTCTTCGAAACGTGGATGTCCACGGCTACTCCTCGATCGGCTCGAAAATGTTCTGCATCGCCTGGTAGGCGGGACGCACCTGTTCGAGGAGTTCCATCCACGCGATGTTGTAGTACTTCGGGTGGCCGAGCTGCTCCACCGGCACCCTCCCGTAGATGTCCACCAGCTCGGCGACGGCGTCGGCCGCCGTGGTCGAAAGTTCCAGGTCGAGGCGCGTGCGGAGCTTCTCCCCACTGCAACGGTAGTTCCGCACGACCTTCGGAAGCGGGCCATCCTCGAGCGCCACGGGCTTGCCGAGCTTCACCAGGGCGTTCGCCACCACTTCGGCCAGTTCTCGCACCTGGTAGTTGTGGCCGACGACGTTGAAGGTTTCACCGGCGACCAGCCCGGACGGCGCCTCGAGGCAGGCGACGTGGGCATCGGCCAGGTCGTTCACGCTCACCAGGGGGCGCCACATGCGCCCGCCGCCGTGGAGGATCAGCCGCTGGCGCACAAGCGCGTCCTTCACGAACGCGTTCACCACCAGGTCGAAGCGCATGCGCGGGCTCGCGCCGAAGACCGTCGCCTGGCGCAGAACGACGGGCTCGAAGTCCTCGCCAGTGTGCCGGAGGAGCGCCTCCTCGGAGTAACGCTTCGAGGTTGCATATGCCCCGCGCGGGGCGAGCGCGGCTTCCTCGTCGAGCAGGCCATCCCCTTCCGCACCGTCGTAGAGCGAACAGGAGCTGCCGAACACCAGGCGCCTGGCGCCTGCGTTCTTGCAAAGCGCCGCGATCGTCTCCGTGGCCACGGCGTTCATCTGCCAGTTGGCCTCGGGGCTGTACTCGGCGGTGGGGTCGTTCGAAAAGCCGGCCAGATGGTCGACCGCGTCGATGCCTTCGAGCACACCTTCGGGCATCCGGCGGACATCAGCGTTCACGAGCTCCACGCCGGGCTCATTGGCGTAGTGCGGGAGTCCCCAGAACATCCGGTCGACCACGCGCACCTGGTGGCCTCGAGCCAGCAGCTTCGGGACGAGCACGCTACCGATATAGCCGGCGCCGCCGGTGACGAGAATCCGCATGCCTGGAACCTCCGCGCCCGTGCCAACGGGGTCTCGCGGATGGTACGGGGGAATCGGGCTTCACAACAGGTATCCGTGCTTCTCGCGCAGGTAGCGTTCGAGCCCAGCACGCCAGTGCCGGAGGCCAGGAGCGCGAGCCGAGCCGAGCACGCTGTACAGCGGGCGCTTCACCGGGCCACCAAGCTCCCCGGTGGTGACCGCGTGCACCTCCGGCTGGAGACCCGCGATTTCGAAGATCGCGCTCGCGAACGTGTACCACGAGCAGCCTTCGCCCGCGGCCAGGTGCATCGTCCCGCGAGCGCCTTCGCGGAGCAGCGGCAATAGCGCCTCGGCAATCTCGGCGGTGTTCGTCGGCGCGGTCACCTGGTCCGCAACCACGTTGATCGGGTTCCCCTCGCGCGCGAGCCGGAGCATGGTTTCGACGAAATTGCCGCCCTTTCCGGCCGACCCGGCCAGCCCGTACAGCCCCGAGACGCGCACCAGCAGGTGTTCCGGGTTCGCCTGGCGCACCACATCCTCGGTGGCGATCTTCGCGGCCCCATAGACGTTCACCGAGCGGCGGGCGTCGTCCTCCAGGTAGGGCGTCCCCTTCGACCCCTCGAACACGTAATCGGTGCTGAACTGGACTACCGCGGCGCCGTGGCGGGCGGCCGCGCGGGCCACGTTCCAGCCACCCACCACATTCACGCGGAAGCACGTTTCGGGGTCCTGCTCGCATACGGGCAGGTTGTGGAAGGCAGTCGTGTTGATGACGACATTGGGCCGGGCCGTCTCGACCAGCGCTTCCAGGGCCTCGCCATCGGTGACGTCCGCCGCCAATCGCGTGGCGGTGACGAGTGTCAGCCGGTCATCACGCCAGAGCCGCGCGATGTCGGAGCCGAGCTGGCCGTTCGCGCCGAGGAGCAGGACGCGCATCGACGGGAATCCTATCGCCGGGTCGCGCTCGGGGCGAATGCACGCCCGGCACGGAGCGTTCCCGTGCCGGGCGAAGGGAGCGCGGCCGGAAGCGCGCTAACCGTAAGCCTGCACGGAGGTGGGCTCGATCCGGAAGATCACGCGCTTCTCGGAGGGACTGCGCCAGGGGTAGCTATCCTGGCCGAGGTACTTCTTGGCCAGCTGGTCGATGTGGGCGTCGGCACCGTCGTGGGTCCGCTCGATGACGCGACCACGGATCTGGAGGTAGCGGTACGGGTTCTTCGGGTCCTGGATGGAGAGAGCAACGCGCCCATCGCGCTCCAGGTTCCGGGTTTTCACGCGGCCCTCGGCCGAGTTGATCACCACGATGTCGCCATCGACATCAACCCAGACCGGGGTCACCTGGGGCGAGCCGTCTTTCATGAGCGTGGCCAGGTGCGCGAAGGTGACTCCGGTCAGGAGGTCGCGGTGCGATTCGGGAATGCCATTCATCTTTGCTTACTCCGTGTAAGTGAGTGATCCCACGATAGGCACCAAGGATTACGTGGGCAACCAGCCGGATGGCGTGTGAGTCTCCACTCGCGCTCACCACGTACTCCCGCTTAACTGTTGCCATGCGCGCTCTGGTTGTGGCGAATGGCGAGCCGCCCGCCGGCGACCTCCTCCACCGGTTGGCATCCAGCGCCGACCTGGTGGTCGCGGCCGATGGTGGCGCGATCATCGCCCTCGATGCAGGCATCACCCCCGACGCGATCGTCGGCGACCTCGACTCCGTATCGAGCCGTCCCGGGTTGACTTTTCCACCGGAGCGGCTGTTCCGCGTGCCCGAACTCGACACCACCGACCTCCAGAAAGCCGTGGCGTTCGCCCTCGATCGCGGCGCCACCGAGATCGACATCGCGGCGGCCGGGGGTGGACGCGCCGACCACGCGCTTGCCAACCTCTCGGTGCTGGTGACCTTTCGCGGGAAGGCGAACATCCGCGTCCACGACGAGTTGTTCGAAATCTCGCTCGTCGATGGCGAGGCGGCCATCGACGCTCCCATTGGAACGCTCGTGTCGCTGGTCGCGATCGGCACGTGCGAAGGGGTTTCCACGTCGGGCATGCGCTGGAACCTGACGGACTTCAGGCTCACCTTCGGGCCGCGCGGCATCCACAACGAGGTGGCGGTGAGCCCCGCCAGGGTGTCGGTACGGTCTGGCGATCTGCTCCTCTTCCGCGGCCGCTGGGTGGAGCGGCACGCGTAAAGCCTGCTGAACCCGCGCCCGTCACCCTGTCGCGGGTTCAGTCCATATCCATGGTGAGCGGGCCGCCCCGCCGGCCCGCCGGGAGCGCCCCCGGGCGCTACTACACCGAGGAGTCCCATCCATGAAATTCTCACTCCGCGATAGCCGCCTGGCCTCTGTTGGCCTGGCCAGCGTCATTGCGGTCGGCGTCATCGGCGTCGGCAGCGTGGTCATGGCCCAGGAAGGCAGCGGCGACACCACCACCCCATCCACCCAGACCACCCCCCCACTGCCCGGTGATGACTGTCTCGGGCCGGTCGCCCGCATCGGGCCTGGCATCGTGCTGAGGAACCTCGGCATCACCCCCGAGGAGATCCAGGAAGCCGCCGCCGCCGGACTGACCAACGCCCAGACCATCGACCAGTACGGCGACAAGAGCTCCGCGGAAGCGAAGGCCGATGCCCTCGCCGCACTCGAGGAAGGCCTCGCCCGGGCCGTGGAAAACGGAAAGCTGACGCAGGAGCGGGCCGATGCCATCCTCGCCGATGCTCCCGCGAAGCTCGACGAGTTCCTGGCTGCCCCCACGTCCGAACTCGGCAAGGGCATGAAGCGCGGGTTCGGCGGCATTGGCCAGAACGTGCTCGCCACCGTGGCCGAAGTCCTCGGGACGGATGAGGACACCCTGAAGACCCAGCTCAAGGACGGCAGCACCATCGCCGAGATTGCCGGCGACCAGGCACAGGCTGTCATCGATGCCCTCGTGGCCGACGCCAGCGAACACATCGACCAGGCCGTCGCTGATGGCAAACTGACGCAGGAGCGCGCCGACCAGCTGAAGGAGAACCTCGCCGAACGCATCACCACCATGGTGAACGAAGGTCCCCGCCTCTTCGACCGCGGTCATCGCGAGGGGATGCGCGGCGGCATGCGCGGCTTCCGCGGCCAGGGCTTCGGCGGCGGCCGGCTGCTGCCCTTCGACGCCCAGTAACCAGCACCACCCACACGTCCCATCCAGGGCCCCGGGAATCCTCCCGGGGCCTTCCGGGTGCCTCACCGCTGATGGTGCCGCGCTCCTGGGGTTACAATGGCGGCTCACCTCTGCGCGGAGTCCCAACATGACAGAACTCGGAAGGCTGTTGACCGCGATGGTCACGCCCTACACCCCCGAAGGCGAGGTCGACTATGCCCACGCCCGCAGGCTCGCCGCCCACCTCGTCCGCTCGGGCAACGATGGCGTGGTGGTGGTCGGCACCACGGGCGAGAGCCCGCTCCTGACCGACGACGAGAAGTACCGGCTCTGGGAAGAGGTGAAGCAGGAGCTCGGCGACAGGACCGTGATCGCGGGCGCGGGCACAAACGATACGCGCCACTCGATCCACTTGAGCCACCTGGCCGAAAAGGCCGGCGCCGATGGGATCCTCGCGGTCGTCCCCTACTACCTCAAGCCACCACAGGAAGGCATCTACCAGCACTTCCGCGCCATCGCCGAAAGCACCACGCTCCCGGTCATCCTGTACAACGTTCCCGGCCGGACCGGGGTCAACATGACGGTCGAAACCATCCTCCGGTGCGCGGAAGTCCCAAATATCGTCGGCGACAAGGAAGCAAACGGCGACCTGGCTCACTCCGCCGCCATCATGGAGGCGGCACCCGAATTCAAGATCTGGAGCGGCAACGACAACGATAACTTCCACCTGTGGTGCATGGGCGCCTGGGGCGCGATCAGCGTGACCTCCCACATCGTTGCCAGCCAGCAGCGGCAGATGCTCGAGCACATCCTCGCCGGCCGCCTGCCAGAAGCGGCGGCGATCCACCGGCGCCTCTGCCGCGTTACCGATGCCTGCTTCCTCAACGGGAGCCCCAGCACCATCCGCTACGTCCTCCGCCAGCTCGGCTTCGCCATCGGCGCGCCACGCCTGCCCGTGGTCGAACCCGACGACACCGTGGGCGCGAAGGTGATGGCTGAACTGCGAAAGCACAGCCTCGACGTGCCCGTGTCTGCCTAGGAGTGCTGGCATGGAGCGGGAAGAGGTCGTCGATAGCTGGGAACAGGTGTGGCAGGGGACCAGCGAAGCGGCCGCGGAAATCGTGGCCGGCCGCCTTGAGTCCGAGGGCATCCGCTCAGCCGTGCGGGGACACTCGTTCCAGGAACGGACGATGCCCTTCGCCTTCAAGGGGGCCTGGGCCGTATACGTGCCCGCATCGGGCGCCAACCTTGCCCGGGACTATCTCCGCGCCAGCGGCGAGGCAGCCAACGTCATCGACGCCGAACCGGCGAGCGGCCTCACGCCGGGCCAGGTCTCTACCATCCGGTTCGTCATCATCGGCGCGCTCGTGATCGCCATCGCCGGGGCGGTGCTGGCCGTGCGCGGCAGCTGAGCCGTCACGGCCACACGGCCCTCCCCTGGCCGAGCGTGCGAATGCCCTGGCGGTGGACCGGCGTCCGCGGCGCATACCTCGCGAGGTTTCCCGTCAACCACTCCTTCGAGGACTGCCCGCGATGGGCCGATGGACTGCCGCGGGCGAGCCAACCGCCAGGACGCCGGGCGGAATATCCGTGTAGGGGAGCGCCGAATGGCCGCTTCGCGCGGCCGCCACGGCGGCCGTCGTCACCTTCATATGCTCCATTGCCCACCTCGCCGGCGAAGATGGCATTCGGCTGAACGCAACCCCTCCCGCCTTCACCGGGATGCCCCTGCCGCGGCGCGAGGGTGACGAGCGCGGCGCGAAAGTCGCGGGCGGCACCATCGAGCGCATCGAGGGCGATCCTCGATCTGGCGCGACCATGCGCGTGACTGCGCGCGGCAGCCGAAGTTAACCCGGTTTTCGACTCGTGCAGCGTGTGTCGCGATGCGGCCTGCCTCCGCCGGGGCATGGTGCATCGCGGCTTGCCCGGCCGAGCGCGCGGCGGCCGGGACTGCCGGGTACGCGCTGGCCATGGCCCGGGTTAGCCCATCCCCACGCAGCCAGGGAAGACGAAGTACACCAGCACCATCGCCAGGCCCAACCCGAGGTGCCTCACGTCTTCACCTTCGGCAGGCGGCTGGCATCGCAACAACGGGCGGTCACACGCTCGATGCCGCCGGGGCCGTGCCGAATCGACAATCACCGATCGGCAATCGACAATCGCACCGTGCCGGACCCGTACGCTGTCGACGCCGACTTCTACGACGCTATCCACTCATCCTTCGCCGAAGACATCGGCCTTTGGCTCTCGTTCGCGGGGCGGACCGACCGGCCGGTGCTCGAAATCGGCTGCGGGACGGGCCGGATTGCGCTCGAACTCGCCCTCAACGGGCATACCGTCACTGGCATCGACCCATCGCCGGCAATGCTCCAGCTCGCCCGTGCCCGCGCCGAGGAGGAGGCGATCGACGTCACGCTCATCGAAGGCGAGTTCGCGGAGATGGCCATCGAGCAGGACCACTACGGTTTCGTCCTGCTGCCCCTCGATGTCTTCCTCTACTGCAAGGACGCCGAGGCGCAGCTTGCGACCCTCCGTGCCATCGCCGGGGCGCTGACCTTCAACGGATTGCTCGCCATCGACGTTCCCGGCCCGGCGCTCTGGCTCGATCCATCGGCCAACGGCCAGCCGATGCTGACCTTCACGGGCGAAACGGCTTCGGGCGTGCGCTTCGATTGCTGGCACATGCACGAGGACGACCTCGCGGCGCAAACACGCGACCTTCGCGTCACCTACGAAACGCTCAGCGAGGACGGGGCCGTCCGGCGCCGGGTGAGCCAGCACCGCTTACGTTACGTCTACCGCTTCGAGCTCGAGTACCTGCTCGGCATGGCCGGGCTGGCGCTCGCCGGCATGTACGGGGACTATGACCTCGGCCCGCTGACGAACGACAGCGAGCGGATGATCGCCATCGCGCGGAGGGACAACGGATGACAGCTCGGATCGTGGTCGATGCGATGGGAGGCGACAACGCCCCCGGGGAAATCGTTGCTGGGGCGCTCATGGCCGTCGGCGGGCTGGGCGTCGAGCTGACCCTTGTTGGCCGGACCGAGGCAATCCGCCAGGAGATGCAGGGCACCGCCGAGGTGACGGGCCTGCGCTTTGTCGAGGCCCCGGAAATCATCGAGATGGACGAGCACCCCACCGATGCGGTGAAGGGCAAACCGAACAGCTCGATCAACGTCGGCCTGCGGATGGTGAAGGATGGCAAGGCCGATGCCTTCGTCACCGCCGGCAACACCGGCGCGTCCATGGCCGCCGCGCTGCTCACGCTCGGCCGGATCAAGGGGATCGGCCGGCCCGCGCTCGCCACCATCTTTCCCTCCGGCGAGGGCCGGCTCACCATGCTTCTCGATGTCGGTGCCAACGCCGACTGCCGGCCCATCCACCTGGTCCAGTTCGCCTATATGGGTGCCGCCTACATGGAGCGCATGTTCGGCGTCGCCCGCCCGAAGGTCGGGTTGCTCTCCATCGGCGAGGAGGACAGCAAGGGCAATCAGCTGACGATCGAGGTGAACCAGGCGCTCCGCGCCAGCCGCCTCAACTTTATCGGCAATGTGGAGGGGAAGGACCTCACGCGCGGCATCTGCGATGTGGCCGTGATGGACGGTTTCACCGGCAACGTCGTGCTCAAGACAGCCGAAGGCATGGCCGAAATGCTGTTCACCGAGCTCCGCAAGGCGGTGGAGCTCACGCCCTGGAACAAGGCGGCGGGCCTCATCCTGATGTCCGAGCTCCGCAAGGTAAAGCGCCGCCTCGATTATGCGGAATACGGTGGCGCCCAGCTTGTCGGCGTCGATGGCATCGTGGTCATCGGCCATGGCCGCTCCGATGCCCGGGCCGTCTTCAGCGCGATTCGCGCCGCCCGCGATGCCGTCAACAACAGGGTGCTCGATACCCTGCGCGAAGTCGCCAACGAGATCCCGGCGAAGAAAGCCCAGCTCGGCCACTCCGGCGACGAAGCTGCCGACGAATGATCGGTTGCGCTACAGCTTGAGGCCCAGCAGTTCGCGCGTGACAACCCCATCCCTCACGGTCACATTCACCCAGGTGATCCGCAGCTTCACCCGTTTGCCGCCAGCCTCGATCCACACCTCATCGCCCTTCTCCCAGCGATAGTCGGAGTCGATCGTGCAGTAGTGCTCGCCCTTGCTCCCGGTGAAGGCGTCAGCTTCGTAGAACGATGTCTTCATTGGCTCCTTCGCTCCGTGCATCCAGCTATTCGAGAATGCCGGCGACTACCCTGGTCGCGCCGCGGCTCGTTCAGCACCTCGTGATACTGCTCTTCCTACAGCCTGGGGCCCGTTTCCGTCGAGCGTGGTCGCCCCGGTCCCCATGCGCTTTCCCTCCCCTGCGAGCGTGCGGCTGTGAGTCTACGCCAGCCCTCCCGGTCGCGCCCGGGCGGTACAATCCCGGGATGCTCGACCGAATCGACCACCTCGTCGTCCCCGTCCCCGACCTGGCCACGGCCGCGGGTGCCTACGAACGCCTCGGCCTCAGGCTCACGCCCCGCACCGGGCACGCGGGGATGGGTACGGCGAACCGGGCCGCCTTCATCGGCTCGAGCGCCGCGAACTACACGTACATCGAGCTCCTGGAGGTCACGGACCGCTCCGTGGTTGCGGCGGGGTCCCGGGCGCATTACCTCCACGCGGTAGACGCCGGAGGCGGCCTGGCGTCCGTGGCCTTCGGGTCGAACGACATGGCCGGCGCCGTTTCGCGGCTTGCTGCGTCGGGACTGGCGGTCGACCGCCGCGATGTGCACGCCGGTGATGGCCGCAAGCTGGCGGAGACGGCGGTCGCCGATACCCGGGGTGCCCTCCCGTTCCCGTTGACGTTCCTCTCCTACCCCGAAACCTGGGAAGCGCGCTACGGACGCTCCCTGGCGACGGGCCGTTTTGCCCATACATTTCCCCTGAAGCGGCTCGACCATCTCGCCGCGGTTGCCCCGGATATCGAGGCCACCACCGCCTTCTGGCGCGACACGCTCGGCGTCTCCGTCGCTGGCGAAATCCGGGCGCCCGGGATGATTATCCGCCAGCTCCAGGTGGGTGACGCGATCCTGGAGCTCCTGGGGCCGGACGGCCCCGGCAGCCGCATGGCCGGGCGCCCGGCCGCGCTCGCCTCGATGGCCGCATGGGAGGTTGAAGGCTCGCTCGACGAGGCGGTGAGGCTGGCCCGGGAACGCGGGTTCACCCTCCCGGACCCCGAGCCCGGCGTCATCCCCGGTACCCGGCGGACGAGCATCCCGGCCGGCGAGCTCGGCGGGCTGGGCATGCAGCTGATTGCGTACGTGTAGCGGCCACCGGGGATTCACCCCCCTGCCACGCAACTGGGGCCGTTCGCGCCATCCCTTACGCGCGAAACCCTAGGTGAAACCCCGTGCCCCGTCAGGGAGGCTCGCGGCACGGGTCCGGGAGTTCGCGCCATGAGCACCGTCCCCGTCTCAGGGCCAACCGCGGTCGCCGCATACCTGCCGGCCACACGGCTCGAAGGTGTGCATGCGCCCGGGCTGCCCGCGGCGCTGCCCGCCGCGCGCGATACGGTGCAGATCAGCGAGGAGGCGCGGCGCCTGGCGAGGGAGGCGATGCCCGGCATCCGCCTCTTCGGTGAGGTGCGCTACGACCCACCGCACACCGACGACCCCGACTTCCCCTGGGAGGTTGCCCACCGCCAGTGGGTCGACCTCATGAAGAAGGTGTTTGGCAACCACGACGAAAGCGGAGCACCGGAGAAGAGCCGGCCGCGCTAGTCTCCGGGCCTATCCGGCGCGGCAGGGAATGAGCTCCGCGTCCTTTTCAGGCTCGCGCCGCCATCGATGGAGAGCGCCTGCCCCGTCACCAGGCGCGAATCGTCCGAGGCGAGGTAGACCGCGAACTTCGCGACACCTTCGGGTTCACCCTCCCGGCCGCTCGGGGTCTCGGCGATGAAGGCGTCTTCGAGCCCCGGCGGGGCGGTTATTCCCGCCGGGGCCGGCGTGTGGATGAGCCCGGGGCCGATGGCGTTCACACGGATACGGTGCCGGCCGAGTTCGAGCGCGGCGACCTTCGTCAGCATGGCCACGCCGGCCTTCGCCGAACAGTGCGCCGCGAACCCTTCAGCCGGCTCGATGGCGTTCAGGCTCGAGATGTTGATGATGCTCCCGCCCTGCCCCTGCTTGATGAGGCGCGCCGCCTGGTGCTTGATGCAGAGGAACGTGCCGGTCAGCGAAACCCCCAGCACGCGATTCCAGTCCTCGAGCGCACACGACTGGATGGGCGAGAACCCACCCACGCCGGCATTGTTCACGGCGGCATCGAGCCGGCCGAACCGCCGGAACGCCTGGTCCACCATCCGCTCCACCGCTGCCTCGTCGCGGACATCCACCACTGTGCCATCGACCTGGTTGTGCCCGAGCCGGCCGATGAGCGCGCCGATGCCATCGCCATCCAGGTCGCCCACGATGACGCGCGCGCCTTCGGCCACGAACGCTTCCACGACGGCCATTCCGATCCCGGATGCCCCGCCCGCCACGATGGCGACCTTGCCATCCAGCCGTCCCATGTGGTTTCCCTCTCGCACGTGGATGTTGGCGAGGGAGGCCCGGGCCGGGGTCGGGTGGCCCGGGCCTTGCCTGCCTCGGACCTAGAGGTGCTTGCGGTAGAACGCGAGCGTCTTCTCCCAGGCGGCCTTCGCCGCCGCGGGGTTGTAGTCGGGCTCCGGGCGCTCGTCGTTGAAGAACGCGTGCATCGTGCCCGGGTAGGTAATGAACTCGTGCTCGATATTCCGCGCCTCGAGTTCCCGCTTGTACGTGGGGACGTTTGGATTCACGAAGTCGTCGTGCTCGGCCCAGATGCCCAGCACCGGGGCCGTCAGCCCGTCCCAGTTGTACTTCACCATGGGGTGGCCGCCGTAGAAGTCCACGCAGGCGCCAACATCGCCGTTGCTGTTGCAGGCGGCGAACAGCGAGAGTGCCCCGCCCATGCAAAAGCCAACCGTGCCCACCGGCCCGCCAGTCAGGTTCTTGAGGTAGGTCACCGCGCCGCGCAGGTCCTTCTCGGCCTGCTCGATGCTGAGCGCCATCAGGAGCTTGCCAGCCTCGTCCGGTTCCTCGGTGACCTTGCCGTGATACATGTCGGGCGCGAGCGCCACGAACCCCTCGGCGGCGAACCGGTCGGCGATGCCCTTGATGTTGCCATTGAGGCCCCACCACTCCTGGATCACAATTACGCCCTTCCCTGTGCCCGAGGCTGGCTTCGCCAGGTATCCGCTGGCTGTGCCGCCATTCGAGGCGAACGTCACCATTTCTCCCATGTCCAACTCCTGCGCACCCTTGCGGGCGATTTCCGTCAACAGGCAAGCCTACCGGCTCCCGGCTGCGCCGTCAGCAGGCCATTCATCTCGATCTACCAGCGCGAATGGTCCGGCGGCCAGGGCGCGCACGCGCGTTTCGCCGAACTTGGCCTGCAGGGCCCGGATGCTCGGTACGAGCACCCCCGCTTCGATCCGGCGGCGTTCCCGGAGCGTCACATCTGCCATGTCACTCTCCTCCGAGCGCGAAGGAGAGTTCTTCGCGCACCCACGGGTCGTCCTCCACCGCGAGCCGCGCCGCAAGCTGTTCCCGCCATGCCGGCGCGCCGGTCCGCCGGCCGAGCGCGCCCACGGCCCACGCGGCGTGCCCGCGCACCAGGGCGGAAGCATCCGCCAGCGCCCCCGCGAGGTCTGGCAGGTCATCCGCGGTCCCCACGTTGCCCAGGGCGATGCACGCGTTCCGCGCCAGCCCGTCGCGTTGGGCCCGCATGATGGCCCGGCCCCGGAAGCGCTCCGTGAATCGTCCCGAATCCAGCGCCAGGAGGTCGCGCAACGGCGGCCGGGCGTCGTCGAGCGAGTGCGGGACGAACTCCGGGTGCGAATCCGGGTTGCGAGCGCCGACGGGGCACGAATCCAGGCAGTCGTCGCAGCCAAACACCCAGTCCTTGAATTTCGCGCGCAGCTCGCGCGGGATGACGCCGCGGTTCTCGATCGTGTGATAGCTGATGCAGAGGCGCGCATCGACGCTGCCGCCATCCGCAGAGATGGCCCCGGTGGGGCAGGCCGCGATGCAGCGCGTACAGGCGCCGCAGGTCTTGCCCACCGGCCGGCCGGGCTCCAGGTCGGCGGTCGTGGCAACCACTCCCAGGAGCACCCAGGGGCCGGTGCCTGGCACCAGCAGCATGGTCGACTTCCCGATCCAGCCGAGTCCCGCCGCCGCCGCCAGCGGCCGTTCGAGAAGCGGCCCGTAGTCGACGGTGGCGCGTGCGCCTTCGCCCAGTTCCTCGCGGAGAGCCTTCGCGATCCGCCTCAGTGTTCGCTCGAAGACGCGATGGTAGTCGCGGCCGCGGGCGTAGCGAGCCACCCGGCCGCGTGCGGGCCCGTCCGCGGGCGGCTCCGGGTCCGGGGCATGGCACGGCAACGCCACCACGATGAGCGATCGCGCTCCCGGCAGAAAGGCCTGCGGGTCGGCGGCGCGGCCGATCCATGCGTGATCCATCCAGCGCATGCCGGCGAGGCGCCCGCCGTCGAGCGCGGCAAGCGTGGCTTCCCGCACGCCCGGGACCTCCCTGGCGGGCGCGATGCCAACCAGGGCGAGCCCTTCGCGGGCCACAATCTCCAGCGCGCGCTCCCGGCCTGGCTCCGTCATGGCGTGAGCGTAGGCCGAATCGCGCGGGTTCGCGAATGGTTTTGCACCGATTTGTCGAGTTAATCCTGTAAATGGGGTAGCTGGTGACTTTCGTCACAAGCGCGATACGTTATGAACGGGTAGGCTCGGTTTCATGGCACGCCACTGTAGTCTCGACCTTCTCGACCCCACTCGCAGGGTGTTGATGACCATCCTGAAGCGGCACGGCCAGGCATCCACCGAAACCCTCGCCACCGAGGCGTTCCTCTCCATCGGCGCCACTCGCCAGCACATGCAGGCGCTCGTCGACCAGGGGCTCGTTTCGTTCGACTTGGAGCGCCGCGGCCCGGGACGGCCACGCCACCTCTTCAGCCTCACTGCATCGGGACAGACGCTCTTCCCCCAGTTTTACGAAGAGATCGCTGACGCGCTGCTGGGCGCCCTCGAAGCCGAGGCCCCGGACGTCCGCGAGCGTGTCCTGACGCGCATGGCGCAGACGCACATGCGCCAGACGCTCGCCCGCGTCGAAGGCGTCGAGCCAGTGGCGCGCTTCAAGGCAACGATTGCCGCCCTCGAGGACAACGGGTACTTCCCCGCGGTCAGCATCGATGGCCGCTACGCGCGCGTTGCGTTCCTGCATTGCCCCCTCATGAGCGTCGCGCCACAGCACCCGGGAGTCTGTGAAGCCGAGGAGCGCTGCATCCGCGCGGCCTTCGCTGTCGAAGGCATTGAGCGCACCGGCCACCGGGTTGCCGGCGACCCTGTTTGCAGCTACCTGGTCCCCATCGACAACTGACGCCCGCGCCGGACTCCCACCGGCTTCACTGGCCGCGGCCCTCGCCTGTCCGGGTTGGCGTGATCGTTCAACGGCTTTCGGCCGTACCGGCAGGGCACCCTCCTGGCGGATCGCCTGCCGGCCCGCCCATCACTCGCCGTCGAAACCCTGGCGCGGTGGGGCCGTGTACCTGTCAGCCGGAACCGTGCCAAGAGGGGGACTGCCGCTACCCGGCGTTGCGGCGCCACCCGGGTCCACGCTACTCCCAAGGCGCCGCATCGCCGGGCCGCGCTAGAATCGTGACATGCCACCGAGCTTCTCCGGCCGCCTTCGCGAATTCGCCATGACCTTCGACGGCACGCGCGAGGATTACTCGTTCGGGCCGGAGACGGCGCTCTACAAGGCTCCCAACGGGAAGATGTTCGCCCTGGTCTCCGACCACGACGACGGGACGCACGTTTCGCTGAAGCTCACGCCGGCCGAGTCGGAGGAAGCGCTCACCCTCCCCTTTGTCCGCCCGGCCCCCTACCTTGCCCGCAACCACTGGGTGATGAGTATCATCGCCAGCGAGCCGGAGTTCGACATGACCTGCGAGTGGATTCGCCGCAGCCATGAGCTGGTGGCGACCGCAAGGAAGCGCCGGGCGCTCCGGTAGCGAAAAGTCCGCCGCGGCGTCGCCGGTACCGGGGGTTCGGCCTGCACGCCGGGATCCCCACTGCCGCCGTCGCGGTACTTTCGTGAACGCAGTCTTCGCGCTGAGCAAGCGGTATACCTTATCCGGTCCATCCGCCAATCGAAGCGTGCGCGCGCCGGTGTGCACCCCGGGCGAGGGGCGTATCGCCCGGGACGCCCCTCCCGCCGCGAACCCGGATGGCGCGAGCGACGGCGCCTTCGAAGGTGGCGGACCCGGCGCAGCCAACGTGCCCCGTGCCCGAGGGTGTGCGCGCATCGAGCAGCAGGTACTGTGGCTGCCCACGCCCGGAGCGGGCGCGGCCGCAGCTGCCCGCCTCCCGGCGACCGGATGCCTCCGGGCAGTACCTGCCGTGTGGCCAGTACTCCTTCCGGTTAGACGCGGGATTCGACGCGAGGCGCGAAAAGAGGCTGACCGTCCACCGCCAGCCCTCTATCTCTTCTGTGTTGAACCAGCGGGCGGCCTTTAGTCGAAGCCTTCATCGTCCGGATCGACATCGATGCCGGTGCCACTGTCCAGCTCGTCACTGGCCTCGCTCCAGCCCTCGTCAGACTCTTCCTCAACGTACTCGTCGTCGCCGAATTCGAACTCCTCATCCTCGTCGCGGCGGAGCAACCCCTTGCGGGTGTAGGCGCGAATATCCGAGGTGCGGCCCGTCGGGAAGCTGACCTTATCGATCATCGAGGGGTGCTTGAAGGTTTCGCGGAGCATCACCTTCAGTTCGCCGGTGGTGGTCACCATGGCGGCGCTGTACTGGTTGCCTGCGGTCATCATCTTCGAAAGACGCAACCCGATGCGCGGCTCGACCATGCCCACGTAGTCGCCCTTGACGGTCAGCACGTTCACGGCGTTGCCCTGCACCTGCAGGTTGACGATGTCGCCGGCATCGAGGAGCGCGCTTACCTCGGGGTTGGTCGCCTGGAGCTTCGCCACCGCCGCCGTGCCGGTTTCCTCGACGAACAGGCGGGTATCGAGCTGGCTGGGGGCGGCGCTCGCCGCAGCCGTATCCTTCATCGCCGCCAGGCGGTCCAGGTTGCGGCGGGCGATCGTGTTGGTCGGGTCGAGGTCGAGAGCCTTGCCGTAGGCTTCGCGCGCGTCGGAGATCTGGCCCAGTTCGGTCAGGGCCTTGCCCAGGCGGTTGTAAGCCTCCGCCTCGTCGCCAAACGTGCGGATGTAATCGCGATTGAGGTTGGCGGCTTCCTGCCAGCGGCTGTTTACCGCGAACTTCACCGCCTGGTCGCTCAGCTGCTTCCGCAGGCGCGTCCGTTCTTCCAGCGACATGGTGTCGAGATTCGGATCGTTGGTCATGTTGTTGGGTGCCCCTACCCCGCCCCGGCGAGGCGACAGGATACGGTGCCGCGGACTGTGGGGCAACGAAATTGCGTTCACCCGCGGCAAGGTTTCATCAATGCGCCGTATCGCCTCCACCCCCTACGATCGGCAGGTGGACCCTTCACCAGTCATCCGCGGCATGGCCGGCGCCTGGGATCAGGTCCGCGAACGGTTCGGCGCGTACTCGCTGATCGTGCCGGGGAGCCCGGCGTTCATCTGCCGCCCGGAGGCCTGCACCGCCCATTGCTGCCATGCGTTCAGCGTGAACCTGGGAGAAGCCGAGGCCGACCGGATGACCCGGGAGACCGGGATGCGGCGTATCGAGTTCCTCGAACTCGATGACGGGGAGCCAATCGCGCTCCCGCTGGCACAGCCATTCCTGCTGGCGCGTTCCGGGGGCCACTGCCGGTTCCTCGGCGAAGACCTCGGCTGCACGGTGTACGCTGGCCGGCCGAACGCCTGCCGCCTTTACCCCCACTTCGTGGTCTTTGTCGATGTGGAGCGCGGACGCGTGGCGGCGCCTTCGCCGGCCGATGGCAGGGCCAGCATCCAGTCAGCCCTCGCCAGTGCCGCTTCGAACCCGGTGCCCCTATTGCTCGGCCACGTCGAGTGTCCGGGCTTCACCGGGGAGCCGCTCACGGTATCTGACTGGCGGGACTTGCTCGCCGCCACGTACCAATTGCAGTACGAAGAAGCGTGAAGGTGGCAGCGGTTGCTAACCGGCGGCGGCGTTACGCTGGACGGAGAGGAACGTTCCCACGCCGTGACCGCCCGCCAATTCGCCGTGCTTTCCATCCTCGCGTTCACGTGGGGCTGCTCCTTCCTGCTCATCCGCGTGATCGTCGATGCTGGCGTTGGGCCCATGGGCATGTCGTCGTTGCGGACGCTGCTCGGCGGCCTGAGCCTTGTCCCGTTCGCCTGGCACGCGCGGAGTGGCTTCCGGCAGCCCCGTTCGACGTGGCTCGCGTTCGCGGGCCTGGGATTCGTGAACTTCGCGTTGCCCTGGACGCTCTTCGGCGTCGCCGGCAGCCGCGTCCCGAGCGGTGTCGCTGCCATCGCGAACTCCACGGCGCCACTCTGGATCGCGCTGCTCTCGGTGCCGCTCCTCCAGTCCGAGCGTGTCACCGGGCTCAAGGCGCTGGGGCTCGGCCTGGGTTTCCTCGGCATCATCGTCCTCCTCGGCAATGACATCACGCACGTCCGCGGCGGCGCGACGCTGGCCATCCTCCTCATCCTCTTCGCCACGCTCTGCTACGGTGCCTCGGCCATCTCTATCCGCAAGCACCTGGCGCATGTGCCACCGCTCGTGCTGGCCAGCGGGCAGCTTGGATTCGCCGCGCTCTATCTCGCGCCGCTTGCCCTGGCCACCGGGTCGTACACGGGCGACTGGCAGCCGAACGTCGTGCTCAGCGTGCTCGCCCTTGGGGCCCTGGGCTCCGGGGTTGCCGTGGCCGCCTACATGTGGCTCATCCAGGAAACCGGGCCCGTGAGCGCTTCGGTCGTGACCTACCTCATCCCGCCCGTGGGGGTGGTGGTCGGGTGGGCCGTGCTCGATGAGCCCATGGGCTGGAACATGCTCGGCGGCCTGGCCTGCATCCTCGTTGGCGTCGGATTTGTCCAGGGGATCCCGGTCCAGCGGGTGCTGGGCCGGAGCCGGCCCGCGGCGGTGGCCGTCCCTGCCCGCGGCGAGTGATCGCGGGCGTTCTCGCGCCTGCTAAGCTTCCGCCATGAAGCGCCTCCCCATCCGTCCCGCCGTCCAGGCGATACACGAGCGGATCGTTTCCATCCGCCGCGATTTCCACGAGCACCCAGAGGTCTCATGGGAAGAGCGGCGCACGCAGCAGCGCCTGCTCGAACGCCTGGGAGAGCTCGGCCTCTCCGATGTCCGGCCCATCGCCCGGACGGGCGCCACCGGGCTGGTCGAGGGCCGCAAACGCGGCCCCTGCGTCCTCTGGCGGGCCGACATGGATGCCCTCCCCGTGCCGGAGAAGAGTTCGCTGCCCTTCGCATCGAAAAACGAAGGGGTGATGCATGCCTGCGGGCACGATGCCCATATGGCGATTGCGCTCGGCATCGCCGAAGTACTCGCCGGGCGCCGGGAGACGCTCCCCGGCGCGGTGCGGTTCGTCTTTCAGCCGGCCGAGGAGGCGGCCGGCGGCGCCCAGGCGTGCATCGCCGATGGCGTGCTCGAGTCCCCCCGCGTGTCGACCGCCCTTGGCCTGCACATCAGCGCCGATATCCCCATTGGCGCGATCAACGTGGCGCCAGGCCCCTTCTTCGCGGCGCCCACCGCCTTCCGGGTCAGCATCGAGGGCCGGGGCGGGCACGCGGCGGCGCCGCACCAGTCTGTCGATGCCGTGGTGGTGGCCGCGCACGTGATCACCGCGCTGCAGACTGTCGTCAGCCGCTCCGTGGCGCCCTCGGAATCCGCGGTCCTCACCGTCGGCAAGGTGGCTGGCGGGTTCCGCGGCAACGTCATCGCGGAGTCAGCCACGATGACGGGCACCATCCGCAGCTACACCGACGCCGTGAGGACCACGATGCTCCGGCGCACCGAGGCGATCGTCGCCGGCGTATGCGCGGCGTTCGATGCGAAGTACACATTCGAGCACTCCACGAGCTGCCCGCCCCTGGTGAACGACCCGCTAGTCACCGAACTCGTCCGCGAAGAGGCCTCCGCGTATTTCGGCCCCCAGGCCATCCTGTCGGCGCCCACCATGGGCGCCGAGGATATGGGCGTCTTCCTCCAGGAGCGCCCCGGGTGTTACTTCTGGCTTGGCGCGCGCAACGAAGGCAAAGGCATAGCCGGTCGCCACCACGACCCGGGATTCATGATCGACGAGGATGCCCTGGCGATCGGCGTCGAGTTCGGGCTGCGCCTCATCGAGCGGAGCCTGGGGGAGCGTTAGCGGCCCCCGCAATGCCGGCCTCAGTCCGGCTATTCGAAGATCCAGCGGTCCACGTCGCGGTTCCAGTCCACGATCTCCGCGGGCTTGAAGAACAGCATCACCTCGCGGGCCGCGCTTTCCGGGCTGTCGCTCGCGTGGACCAGGTTGCGGCCGCGTTCCAGGCCGAAATCCGCCCGGATGGTGCCGGGGGCGGCCGCCGCCGGGTCGGTCGACCCGATCGTCGCACGCACGACGGCGACGGCGTTCGTGCCTTCGAAGACCGCGGCGATGACCGGGCAGCTCGTGATGTAGTCGACAAGGCCGTCGTAGAAGGTCTTTCCCTTGTGCTCGGCGTAGTGCTCTTCGGCGAGCGGCCGGCTGATGTGGATGAGCTTCATGGCGGCGATGCGCAGGCCGCGCCGTTCGAGCCGGCCGATGACTTCGCCGGCGAGTCCGCGTTGCATGGCGTCGGGCTTTACCAGCACAAGGGTGCGCTCACGTGGTTCCACGGGTTCCTCCAGGTGTCATGAGGCGCCGGCGCGAAGCCGTCGCGAAACAGTGATGCTGGGCTCGCGGAGGTAGAACGCCTCCGCCCCGGCGCGGAGCTCGCCCGCCCGGATGCGCGCGGCGCGGTCGCGTAGCGCCGCCAGGGCCCGCTCCAGCGGAGTGACTTCGATGCCACCGAACTGGCTGGCCCCTTCTCCCCGGCTATCCGGCCCCAGCTCTCCCGGCGCCGCGATGGTGATCCGGCCAGGGCTCGCGGCGGTCTCGAACCGTTGGGCGGCGAACTCCCCCCGGCCCGCCGGGTGGATGACCGTGAACGGTGCCGTCTCGCCAGCCTGCGCGCGCGCCAGCGCAACCGCCTCCATCGTGCCGATGCCGAAGATGTCCGCGCCATGCGCGAGCGCCAGGCCCCCGGCCGTCGCCATCCCCACGCGCACCCCGGCGTACGCCCCCGGCCCGGTAGTCACCAGGATCGCGTCGATGTGTTGCTCGGCACCGAGGAGCGAGGCGATCGCCGGCAACAGGAGCGACGAGTGATCGTGGCGCGCTTCGGCGTCGAGGCTCGTGATGTAGCCATCGCGGTCCACGGCGAGCGCGAACCGATCGGAGGCTGTGTCGATCGAGAGGATACTGCTCACGCTGCCCCGAGCGATGCGACGAGCTCTTCTCCGCGTGGGCCACGCGGGATGAATCGAAGGTTGCGGCTGCGCGGGCCGAGCACGCCGGCGCGCAACTCCACCACGAGCCCATCGCCCGGGAGCAGCTCAGCGCCACGTTCCGGCCATTCGATGACAAGGACGCCCTTTTCGGCATAATCCCACAGGCCCAGGTCGTCGAGCTCTTCCACGTCCTCGATGCGGTAAAGATCGACGTGGTACAGCGTTTCCCGGCCCGCGTACTCGTTCATCAGGACGAACGAGGGACTGTTGACCTGTCCCTCACAGGCGAGTCCCCGGCCGATGCCCTGCGTCAGGCACGTCTTACCGGTGCCGAGGTCGCCGCTCAGAAGCAGGATGTCGCCCTTTTTCAGCAGCTTGCCGATGCGTTCGCCGAGCTGGCGCGT
This sequence comes from Tepidiformaceae bacterium, assembly GCA_035326025.1. GTDB lineage: Bacteria > Chloroflexota > Dehalococcoidia > Tepidiformales > Tepidiformaceae > Amarobacter. The sequence continues at coordinate 20,418 of DAOKYT010000013.1, read as the reverse complement.
TTCCTCTTCGCTGGTCGAAGCGAGTTCAAGGTCGTGCTGTTCACCCATCTCCGCCAGTATAGGCACGGCCCCGGTTATGCCATACGCGGGGGGCTCTATGGCGGGGCGGCCCGGCCGCCCGCGAAGGATCCCGGCCGGCTGAGAGACCCATGGCACGACGGCAGCGCCATGATTGGGCCCCGGGGGAGGCAACCTGGCTGGAATTGACGTTGCGAAATTGTGGCAACGTGCGGGTTCGATTGACCTGAAGCGATTCGGTTCGTACCTTGGTAGAGTAATTGGCCCCCGTCCCCCAGGACAGCGGGCCATCTCATTGGTCCCAACCTGGAGTCGAAGCCACGATGATTAAAGCTACGTCCGAAACCGGAAAAGCGCCTGTCTCCGCGAATCTCGGCAATCGAATTCGTGCCGCCCGCCGCGATGCCGGCATGAGCCAGGGTCAGCTCGCCCAGGCGCTCAACACCACGCAGAGCGCCATCAGCCTTTACGAAGCCGGTCAGCGCTCCGTGGGCATCGATATGCTCCTCAGCGTTGCCCGCATCCTCAACCGCCCGCTCCACTACTTCCTCGGGGAAGACGGCGATATGCTGTACGTCAAGGACAGCGACATCGCCGAGCTCATCGGGGAACTCGAAAAGCACCCCGAGGATCTGCCCGAGCTGCTTTCCTACTGGAACTTCCTTCGCTGGCGGCGGATGAAGGCGAACGGCAACGGCCGTCACTGAGCCGCGTTTCGTGCATGATTGGGGCCGGGCTTCTCGCCCGGCCTTTTCGTGCACCCGGAAGTGATCCATGCGCCGTCTCTGCCATGTCACCGATGCCCGCCGCCTCTTGAACCCCGGCCCCGTGGGGATTGTCACCACGGCCTGGCGTGGCATCGCCAACGCCGCCCCCATCGCCTGGATGGCTCCCCTCTCCATGGAGCCTCCGCTCGTTGGGTGTGTCATTCATCCCCATCGCCACACGGCCGACATGATCCGTTTCAGCGAGGCGTTCGCGATCAACATCCCGGGGCCGTCCCTCCTGAAACACACGGCATTCTTCGGCAGCGTCACGGGCCTCAATACCAACAAGATCGAGGCCTCGGGACTGGAGACTTTCAGTCCGCTCAGCATCGATGCGCCGCTGCTCGAAGGCTGCCTCGCCTGGATCGAGTGCACCGTCCAGGACGTGATCCGCATCGGCGATCACACGCTCTTCGTGGGCAACGTGGTGAAGGTCCAGGCCGATGATGAGGCCTACGCGCAGCAGTGGCTCTTGCAGGACCGCGACCACAGCCCGCTTACGTTCATCGGCGGGACCCGTTACGCCGTCATCGGCGACCCGCTGGACGCGGTTGTCGAGGTGGATGTCCACGGCGCCCTCGTCACCGAGACGGCCGAGGAGCGCGAGCGGCGCGAGGAACTGGAGGCCCTGGAGCGGGAACGGCGCCAGGCCGAGGGTGACGAAGGCTTCGAGCAGATGAAGCGCTCCGGGGATTCGGGCCACCGCACCATCTTTTGACTCAGGGCGCCACCGTGAACTCCCACCTCACTCGTTCCAGGACTGGCCCTCCGCGGGGATCGCGGACGACTGCTTCCGCCCGGTGGTCGCCTGGCGGGAGGCCCGCCGGGTTCGTGTAGCAGAGTCGCCCGGTCACTGGCGATGCCGAAGGGAGCACCCACAACGATCCAGCGGTTACGTCATCGCCATCGACGGAGAGCCGGAACCACTGGCCACTCTCCGGGAGGCCCACGAACGAAACCTCGGCGCATGGCCCACCCGGGCTTACGCGTTCGCCGCTCCGCGTCGCCTCCTGTGGAATTGTCCCGCCATCAGGTGGGCTGACCGAAAGGATGTGCCTCGCCGCGGGTGGCGAGGGTGTCGGCGCCAGGTCCACGCAGGTCTGCGCTGGATTGAACGGCGCCTTCACGGTGGTGCCGGCCGGCAGCGGTCCGAGTGGCAGGCCGGGATTGAGCGCCTGCATCTCGGCAAGCGTCGTGCCACCCTGGGCGAAGTCCTCAAGTGTCATCGTCCCCGCGTGAAACTCGGCGGGGCAACCGTTGGGGTATCTCCCGTTGGTGACCGTGGCGTCGGCCGCGTGGGGACTCCTGCCGGGGAATGCCTGGTACGCCGCCAGCCCGGTCAAGACCAGCCCGCCGGCGAACCCGGTGAGTGCCACCGGCACGCCAAGCCTGGCCACCGGGAAGGCCAACCAGCCCAGCCCCCGGCTCAAGCCCCGCCACAGGGCGCTGCGCTTGCCGCCGGTACCGAGTTTCGAATGGACTTCCTTCATGTGGTAGCGCACGGCGTTGCGGGTGATGCCGAGGGTGTCCGCGATTTCGCTGTTGGTGTAACCCAGGGCCGCCAGCCGCAGGACTTCCCGCTCCCTGGGAGTCAGTTCGACGGGCGGTTCGTCACGGCCAATCATGTTCCCCTCCGCCAAGAATCGTTGGGGTCACCCTATCCGGGCCGCATGGTCCTGTCCCTACCCCCCGCACGGAAGGCCGGGCGCGCCGGCCTTCCCGGGAATCGCCTGCCGCCGGCCGGTTACCGCCGTTCGAGCGGGATGTACTCGCGGTTCTCGGCGCCCTCGTAGAGCGCGTTGGGCCGCACCAGGCGGTTGTCGGCGTACTGCTCGAGCATGTGCGCCGTCCAGCCCGTGATGCGCGACATGGCGAAGATCGGCGTGTAGAGATCGCTCGGGATGCCCAGCATCTTGTAGACCGAGGCGCTGAAGAAGTCGACGTTCGGGTAGAGCGGCTTGCCCTCCAGCTTGCGCGCCAGGTAGTCGCGCAGCTTGAGCGACAGGTCGAAGTACTTGCGGTCGGGTGAGGTTTCGGCGAGCTGGTGTCCCAGCCTCTCGAGGATGATCGCCCGCGGGTCGGTCGTCTTATAGACGCGGTGGCCAATGCCCATCACGCGTTCGCCACGGCCAAGCATCGCCTCCACATGAGGCGCAATGTTGGCCTCGACGCCGATCGCTTCGAGCGTCTTGTAGACGGCTTCGTTGGCTCCGCCGTGGAGTGGGCCCTTGAGCGTGCCGATGGCGGAGGCGGTCGCCGAGTACATATCGCTCAGTGTCGATGCCGTGACCAGCGCCGAAAAGGTGGATGCGTTCATCTCGTGCTCGGCGTGGAGGATCATGGCGACGTCAAAGGTCCGTGCCTCGAGCTCGTTCGGTTCGCGGCCGTTGAGCATCCAGAGGAAGTTGGCCGAATGCCCGAGGTCGTCGCGCGGCGGCACCGGGTCGAGCCCCTGCCGCAGGCGGTGGTAGCTCGCCAGCACGGTGGGCATGCGCGCCGTGAGCAGGGCGGCCGTCCGCTTCAGCTGGTGATTCGTGAGGTCGCTCGACTTCGGATCGAGCGCGCCGGCGATGATGACCGCGATTTCGAGCGCCCGCATCGGGCGGATCTGGCCGATGATCTCGCGAAGGACGCGGGAGTTCAGGTCTGAAAGCGGACGCTCCCGGCGGAGCTCCTCTTCAAGGTCCGCCAGCTCCTGCTTCGAAGGCAGCCGGAGGTTCCAGAGCAGGAACGCGACTTCCTCGAAGGTGGAGTGCTCCGCCAGGTCGTAAATGTTGTAGCCGGAATAGATCAGCTCGCCTTTGTGACCATCGATGCGGCAGAGCTTGGTCGCGGCAACGTTGACGCCCTCGAGACCTCGGGCGACGGATTCGGACATGGGCGGACTCCTCGGATCGGGATTGTATACAGCCGGCGCATTTTACCACCGCGCGGGTTCCCTGTCCGTGGGCGCCGTTGCCGGTTAGATGCGCTCGGCGACGAGTGTGCCCATCTTCGCCGTGTCAACCACCGTCGCGCCCTTCCCGGCGATATCGGGGGTGCGGTAACCGTCCCTGATGACGCTGTCCACCGCTTCCTCGATGGCTGCTGCCTCGGTCTCGAGCCCGAGCGAGAGGCGGAGCATCATCGCCGCGCTCAGGATCATCGCCAGCGGATTGGCCTTCTTCTGGCCGGTGATGTCTGGAGCGCTGCCGTGGATCGGTTCGTAAAGCCCGATGCCGGTGCCATCCTTGCGCCGCCGTCCCAGGCTCGCCGATGGCATCATGCCCATCGAGCCAGCCAGCATCGCCGCCTCGTCGGTCAGGATGTCACCAAACATATTCTCCGTGACGATGACGTCGAAGCTCGCGGGCCTGCGGACCAGGTACATCGCGCAGGCATCGACCAGGATGTGCTCGAGTTCGACATCCGGGTACTGCTTGCCGACCTCGGTCGCCACTTCCCGCCACAGTTGCCCGGTGCGGAGCACATTCGCCTTGTCGACGCTGGTCACCTTCTTGCGCCGCTGGCGGGCGAGCTGGAAGGCGACGTGGCAGACGCGCTCGACTTCCTTCTCGCTGTAGCGCAGCGTATCGACGCCCTGGCGGCCGCTGGCGTTCTCCCAGCGTTTCTTCGGTTGCCCGAAGTAAAGCCCCCCGGTGAGCTCCCGGATCACGACCATGTCGACGCCCTGGAGCACCTCCGGCTTCAGCGTGCTCTCGTCGATCATCTCGCTGTGGATGCGGACCGGGCGGAGGTTCGCGAACAGGCCGAGCTGCTTGCGCATGCCCAGGATCGCGTCCTCGGGCCGGACGGTGGCTTTCGGGTCGTCCCATTTCGGCCCGCCCACGGCGCCGAACAGCACCGCGCGCGAGGCCTTGGCCCGGGCGACAGTCTCTTGCCGCAGGGCGGTGCCATATTTGTCGATGGCGGCGCCGCCAATCGTCTCTTCTTCGTACTGGAATTCGTGCCGGAAGCGCTTCTCGATGCGGCCGAGGACCTTCACGGCCTCTTCCATCACTTCAGGCCCGATGCCATCGCCCGGCGTCAGCAAAATGCGGTAGGTGGACATAGTGCGCCGGATCGTAGGTCCCCGGCGCACACCCGTCCAAGATGCGGGGCTATCGGGACGATAGCCTGGCTCAGTCCTCCAGGTCGTCGCCCGAATGGGGTAGCGCCATATCCGGCGCCTCGTGCTGGGGTAGCGGGGCCAAGATCTGGTCATCGGCGGCGAGCGGGGGGATGGAGATGTTCATCAGCACCGCGTCGGCGCCCACCGGTGTCGCGCTGTGGCGGCTGCCCGGCCAGACCGGCAGGGCCGCATACGGCTCGAGGAGCGTCTCGGCGCCGTCGATATCCACCACCACCGACCCCTCGAGCGCCACGTAAATCTGCATCGAGCGGCGGTGGATGTGCCCGGCCACCGCATCACCCGCGGAGGTCATCCTGAATACCCGGACGCTGGCTGTTGGGCACTCGAAGTCCTGCAGGATGTGGTAAAGGCCAACCGGGGTCGGGCGTGGGTTCGTCATGAGCGGCGCTCCTCTGTGGTTTGCTCCGTCCAGTCTCTCCCCGTGGTCAACAGTGAGGCATGGCTGAACGGCCGCATTGGACGGGGCCGCACGGGCGGTGATGATTCGCCGGTCGACGAGCGCGATATGGCCGCCCGTGCGGCCATCCTCGCCTGCCTCGCATCGCTTCGAGCCGTGGCCGCGTGAAGCGCATCGTGAAGCGGCCGGGCATCGTGAACCGAACCGCCCGCTTCGCCCTGTACTCCCGGGTCATCAATGGCGCCGGCGAACTCCGGGGCAGAATCCTCGGCGAAGCGGGCAGGCATGCGCCCCCGGCCGTTGGCATGCAGAGCCTTCCCACGAACATGGCCGTGGAGACCGACAGGGTAGTCCGGCTCCACTATCGCGAGCCGCCATACCAATCGGCCATGTGGCGTGTCGCCACCGCGAGGCGCCGGAGGTAGCTGTCGCGCGAGACCTCCACGCCGCCCATGCCCTGCGTGTGGCTGGTGAGCACCTGGATGTCGATCAGCTCGATGCCGATGCGCACCGCGTGCCGCACAAGCGCCGCCATGGCCACCTTCGAGGCGTCGGTCACCCGGTGGAACATCGACTCCGCGCCGAACATGGCGCCAACGCCCACGCCATAGAGTCCACCGGCGAGGCCGCCTTCCGCGGTCCACACCTCCACGCTATGGGCCCATCCGAGGTGGTGCAGGCGTGTGTACCCCGCGATGAGCGCCGGTGTGATCCACGTCCCTTCGGGCCGGTTCTCGGCGCAGGCGCGCATCACGGCCTCGAAGTCATGGTCGATGGTCACCCGGAAACGGCCGCTCCTGATGGTTCGCCCGAGCCTGCGCGTGATGACAAGGCCGCCGGGGGGAAGGATGGCTCGCGGGTCGGGCGAAAACCACAGGTACTCCTCTCCCGGGTGTGGCCAGGGGAAGATGCCCGCCCGGTAGGCGGCGACGATGCTCTCGGGCTCGAAGTCCCCGCCGGCCCCCACCAGGCCCTCCGCTGGCGCCCGCCGGGCGTCGGGAAAGTCCCACCTGCACGGCGGGAGTGGTTTCGGCCCGCACGGGGTATGCACGGCGATGTCGAGCTCGACCGGCCTGCCCGCCGAGTCGCGCAGCGCCGCCGGAACGCCGCTCATCCGCGCGGGGGGACGGGAGGGCCCGCGCTCACCACGAACGTCACCATCCCGCGCGCGACGAGCTTGCCCTCGCCGGTGGTCACATCGACTTCGGTGAAGATCGCGGTCCGCCCGGCCTTCACCACGCGCGCGGTTGCGATGATCTCGCCGCCCGCCACGGGAGAAAGATACGTTACGTGCAGGTCGCTGGTGGCATGCGGGCGCGCCTTGATTTCGGTGGGGTCGCGCAAGGAGCGGACGGCGCCACCCGCCGCCGAGTCCACCAGGCTGGCGATGACACCGCCGTGGACGATGTGGTTGTAGTTCAGGTGGTGGTCCTGGAGCGCGATGCGGTTCACGACCCGTCCCCGTTCGGCCGAGACCGTCTCGATCCCGACCAGGCCCCAGTAGCGGCCGGCATAGAGCTCGCGCAGGCTTTCGAGGATCTCATCGCTCATCGTCGCCAACCTTGCCCCACGCGGGCCGCCGAAGCAACGTCCGCGCGTCGATATCTGCGCTACAGTGCGTTGCGTGACTCGCAAGGCCTCGCCCACGGCCGGCCTCCGGCGCCAGATGGACCGGTTCCGTGCCCTCCGCAACGACCCCGACGCCGCCCGAGCGCTTGCCCGGGAGATCCTGGCGCAAGAGGGCAACGCCGAACTCTTGCTCGCCGCGCTCAACGCCCTCGGCGAGGATGTGCGCTTCGAAGACCACGACACGCTGCGCGACCTGTACGCATGGCTCGAACAGGACTACCGCCGCCGGGACCCGGGCGCGATCGTCCGGGTCGAGGTGCTGCGGTTGCTCTGGCACCTGTGTTCGCGTGACGACCTGGACCTCGCGGAGGCCGCCTCGGCGCGGGTGGAAGTGTCCCTCAATGGCCGGGGGGAGACACTCCGCGCCGCCGGGCTGGCCCTGTTGGGTGTGCTCGACCCCGACGCGGCGGCGCACCGGGCCGCGGCCATGCTCGCGGCCGTGGATGCCGACCCGATGAGCGCGGAGCCCGCCCTTACCGCGGCGCGGTTGCTCGGATCGCTCGGCCAGACGGTTGCGCTCGTCGCCCATGTGCTCCGCCCGCCGCGCGCCGAGCCGGCGGAAGTCACGGCGGAATGCCTCCGGGGCCTCGCGGGCCAGCCCATCCGCCATATTCAGCCGGTGCTCGATGCCTACGCCGGTGCGGAGGACGACGTTGTCTTGTTGGGGCTGGCCGACCTGGTGGTTTCGCTCGAAGCCGGCGAGGCGGTACACGCCGCGGTCCGCGGCATGCTCGCGGGCGCCGCGACGCCCGAGGCCTACGAGTTCCTGGTCACCGCAATCGTCGCGAGCCGGCGGGTGGACCTGGTCGCGGTTCTGATCGAGACGCTTAGCCGGGAGGTGCTCCTGCCCCGGCTCCAGGCCGCCCGCCGGGCGCTCGAACTCGCGCCCCGGACGACCGGCGTACACGACGCGATCGAAGCGCTGGATGTCCGCCTGGGGGTTAGCCGTCTGAGCCCGGACCGGGCGCGGGAGTAGCCACTCAGCAGCCGGGCTCGCCCGTGCTCCCGCAGCAGTTGCTCCGGGTGCGCAGCTTGGTCCAGTTGTTGCGCAACAGCATGCGCAGCTTCGTCCCAAACGGCGCGTCGTAGGTGCGCCAGTTGGTCACCACGGCTCCAAAGCTCGGCCGCGGCCGGCGCGTGCTCATCAGGCCAGCGCCGCCGTGGTGGGGAGCAGCGGGTCGCGCTGCCGCTCGTACGCCGTGATCTTCCGCTCTTCGAGGAGCGTCAGCCCGATGTCATCGAGCCCGTTCAGGAGGCAGTGCTTCACAAACGGGTCGATCTCGAAATGCCGCGACCACGTACCGTCCGGCGTCGCGACCGTCTGGGACTGCAGGTCGACCACGAGCTCCGACGAAGGCAGCTCTTCCGAACGCGAGATGAGGTAGTCGCAGTCCTCCTGGGGAAGGACGACGGTCAACAGGCCGATCTTCGCCGAGTTGTTCCGAAAGATGTCCGCGAACGACGGTGCGATGATCGCCCGCAGGCCCATGTCTTCGAGCGCCCACGGAGCATGCTCGCGCGAGGAGCCGCAGCCGAAGTTTGGGCCGGTCACCATAATGGGCGCGCCCTTGAACTCGGGGTTGTTGAGCACGAAGTCCGGGTCCTTCTTCCACTCGTCGAAGGCGAACGGCCCGAAGCCCGTCCGCTCGATCCGCTTCAGGAACTCCTTCGAGATGATCTGGTCGGTATCCACGTCCGCGCGGTCCAGGGGGATGGCGCGGCCCCTCACGGTCTCGAACTTCCTCATCTGCTGCCCCCTACTTCCATTCCCGGATATCGACGAAGTGGCCGGCAATGGCCGCGGCCGCGGCCATCTGCGGGCTCACCAGGTGCGTTCGTCCGCCGCGGCCCTGGCGTCCTTCGAAATTGCGGTTCGAAGTGCTCGCGCAGCGCTCGCCGGGGGCGAGGATGTCGGGGTTCATACCCAGGCACATCGAGCAGCCCGCGTCGCGCCACTCGAAGCCGGCATCCTTGAAGATGCGATCCAGCCCTTCCTGTTCGGCCTGCAGCTTCACCAGCCCCGAACCGGGCACCACCATGGCCCGAACCGTGCTGGCGACTTTCCGGCCTTTCACGATCCCGGCGGCGGCCCGGAGGTCTTCGATGCGCGAGTTGGTGCACGAGCCGAGGAAGACCCGGTCGATGCGGATGTCCTGGATGGCCGTGCCCGGTTCCAGGCCCATGTAGACGAGGGAACGTTCGGCCAGCTCCTTCGCCTGGGGATTCGCGGCCTCATCGGGCGAGGGTACGCGCCCGGTCACGGGCACGCTCTGGGCCGGGGTGGTACCCCAGGTCACACACGGCTCGATGTCCGCGCCGTTCAGGGTCACGCACGTATCGAATTCCGCGCCCTCGTCGGTCGGGAGCGTCTTCCAGAACTCGATGGCGCGCTCCCAATCCTCGCCCCGGGGCACACGGGGCCGCCCCTTCATGTAGGCGAACGTCGTCTCGTCCGGGGCCACCAGCCCGGCACGCGCGCCGCCTTCGATGGACATATTGCAGATGGTCATCCGGCCTTCCATCGAGAGATTGCGGATGACGTCGCCCCGGTACTCGATGACGTGCCCGACGCCACCGGACACCCCGATCTGCCGGATCACTGCCAGGATCACGTCCTTGGCGGTCACGCCCGGGTGCAGTTCGCCGTTCACCTCGACCGACATCGTCTTCGGTTTGGCCTGGGGCAGCGTCTGGGTGGCGAGCACGTGCTCCACCTCGCTCGTCCCGATGCCAAACGCGAGCGCTCCAAATGCCCCGTGCGTGGCCGTGTGGCTATCGCCGCAAACGATCGTCATGCCCGGCTGGGTGAGGCCCTGTTCCGGCCCGATCACGTGGACGATGCCCTGGCGGATATCGTTCACGCCGAACATCGGGACGCCGAACTCCTCGCAGTTCTTCCGGAGCACCTCGACCTGCTGCACCGAGAGCGGGTCGGTCCAGGGCTTATCGCGGTCGATCGTCGGTACGTTGTGGTCGACTGTCGCGAGGGTGAGGTCGGGCCGGCGGACCTGGCGTCCTGCCAGCCGCAATCCCTCGAAGGCCTGGGGCGATGTGACCTCGTGGACCAGGTGAAGGTCGATGTACAGCAGGTCGGGCTTGCCCTCCTCGCTGGCGACGACGTGGTTATCCCAGATCTTCTGGATGATGGTGCGGGGCTTGGTCATACAGGTGTGGGCTCCGGGCGGGGCGTGAATGGGAAGTACATCACATCGTACCAGAGCGCGGCCCGCGGCTCAGCGCACCAGGCGCCGCCGTTCCGAGACGCGGCTGCGGCGAGGGGGATCTTCGGGTTCCGGGCCGCCTTCGAACGCCCGCCGCACGCACGAAATGAGCGCCCCCACCCCCCGGGAACCCTGGAATACATACTTCTTCCCTGAGCTCTTCGCCTCGGCCGTCACCCGCGCCGACGCGGCGTGCCCGATGCACGCGGTGTTCACCACGATGAGGTCGCTTGTCCCGCCTGCCAGCCCGAGAGCCTGGGCCCCGTTCTTCGCTTCATCCGGGTCGAGCCAGGTGACATCGAGCTTCCACCGGCCGGCAAGGACCGGGAGGGCATTCTTTCGGAGCCATTCGTGTCCCCCGGCGATGACCACGCGCCTGCCGCTCAGGTCGGCCTCCTCGGGCGCACGGGCGGGTGTGGATGCGCGTCCATCGAGGTAGCTGGCCATCGCCGGGTAGACCATGGCCAGGCCATCGATCTCGTGCCGCAGCGTCGCTGCCTCGGGCCGGTTCGCCAGGGCGAGCAGGTTGTCGGCGAGCTCCTCGAACGGTTCGCCCGCCTCCAGGGCAAGCTCCAGGGCGACTTCGAGCGCCGCATGCCGGATCGCCCGGAACGACGTGGCGAGTTCATGGCAGATGGTGCGGAGTTCTTCAACGCGGCCGTGCCGCAGCATCTCCCGCACCAGCCGGTCGAAGGCTTCCTCGCCGTCGATGTCGTGGCCGCGCCGCTGGGCTTCGGCAAGCGCCCGCCTGTACACCGCCAGGCGTTGTTCGTGGCTGAATCGCTCGGCCCCGATGATCCGCTCGTCTTCGATGAGCTCGGCGATCGCGTTGAGCTGTGAGTCGCCCCTTGGTGATTCGGCCACCAGGTCGAGCAGTTCGAGGAGCACCGCGGGGTTGCCAATGCCCTGTTCGAGTGCCTTCGGGATGACCTCTTCGGCCAGGCGGTGGGTCAACCCGCCGGCGTTGCCGCTCTGCATCATGAAGACATCAAGGAGGTGGGGGGCCGATGTATCCAGCCGGACGCCCGAAAGGAACTGGACATAGCCCGGGAAGTGACGCGTGATCGACCCGTGCCCCGCGGCGGCGGGAGCGAATGCCGCCAGGAACTCCGCGTAGGGACGCTCCTGCGAGCCGACGCGAACGTGTCGGAGGAGTGCCCGGCGTTCTTCGATCGCCGCCCATTCCGCTGGTCCGCTCGCGATGCAGGCGAGGCAGGCCAGCGCGGCAAGCGCCGCGGATTCCGGCTGTGCCCCTTCGAGCCGCGCCAGGCACGCTTCGACCAGCCAGCGCAGGTCCTTCATGGACTCCGCGGGGTCGGGCGATGGCCAGCGGTAGCGCCACTCCTCCATCGATTCGGCCTCGAGAAGCGCATCGGCGAGGATGCCGACACCGAGGGCGAACCCCTCCGGCCCGATCTCCCGGTCACGCAGCAGGTCCGACACCCGCTCGGCGGCCATCCAGCTGTTCCCCCGGGAAACGGCAAGCAGATGCGCCACCCGGCTGAGGTCGCTCAACCTGGCATCGGCCCGGCGGAGCACGCGGTCGTTGACCAGGTATTCGAGTTTGGCGAGCGCTTCCTTCGAGGCCAGCGCCTCCGGTGCGAACCCGAGCCCGGCCCGGTGGACGTCGGCCCGCAGCGCTTCGAGGAGGTCCAGGTTGTTGTGCAGCTCCCGCGCCGGCCGGCAGGTACCCGCCAGGAGCCCGAGCGCGGCCCTGCCGTACGTATCGAGCGCCTGCCGCGACAGTTCCTCGTCTCCGGGTCCGGTGCCGTCCTCCAGCGCGCGCCGGAGGTAGGTCAGCGCGCCATCCGCATCTCCCGCCATCCACGCGACGATGCCCGCCACGGCCTGCAATTCACGGACTTCGCCGGGTGGCGCCGTCTGCATCCGCGCATTGACCGCGGCCCGCGCCGCGGATACATCCTGGCCTGCCTGCAGCAGCAGGTCGCGCCAGGACTGGTCCAGCTGCGGATGCCCTTCCGATGCGGGAGCAGCTGCTGGCCCCGCGCCCGCGGATGGCAACGGCAGGGCCTGGGCGCCACGGAGGACGGCGACCAGCTCCTCGACGGCGCCAGCCAGCCGGTCCAGCCGCTCCATGAGCGCACCGGTCCCCGGCAGGCCTCCGGGCCCGGCCGCTTCCGGCTCGCCGCTGAGCGCAGTCACCGCGACAGGCTCCGCGGGCGTCTCCGCGGCAGGGGGCTCCGTGGGCGTCATGCTCCGCGCCAGGGCCGCTTCTTCGTCGCGCGCACGGAGCTCCAGGTACTCGCGCACCTCTGGTGCGACTTCCAGGCGGTTCCCAAACCGGCGTTCCAGTACCTGGAGCGCCATCGGGCTCGCCGGCAGGAACCAGCGCCGTTGTGGCGCCGACCAGCGGTAGCCGGGGACGAGTTTCACCAGCTCCTTGTCGGCGAAAGCGCACTCCACGGCGAGCTCGTTCCCGGAGAGCCCCACGGTGGCAATCTGTTGCGCTTCGCCCAGCTCGCGCCCGCGAGTCTCCGCCACTTCGATCGCCAGGTCGGCCGGGTGCTCCCAGCCGTCCGGGCCGAAGAGCTCATCGAGGGCCAGGATGACGCCGGGCTGGCGGGGGAGCTGAAGCGCGCCCGCGTGCGCGTTCGCCCGGCAACCGGGAATGCGCCCCACGAGCACCGCCTCGCGCCCCCGGGCCTCCACCAGGTACCGGTTTTCTTCCGCCCGCAATCGCACCATGCGCGGGACTTTATCACGCGCAGGTGGGCTTTCGAACTCGGGACTTCGCCTGAGACCGCGAGTGGCCGCCCCGGGGCCACCCGGTGGACGCGTGGTGGCGATTCTTACTCCGCTCATATGGCGGGGGATTGACTGCCTGCGGTATCGTCACGTTGCGTTCACTGAAGTGGTCGAGCGGTGGACAGCCAGAATCGAAAGGGTTGCCGCGAACGGTAAAGGCTCCGGGCCGCGCGTGGGGAACGCGCCCGCCGAGCGTCCATTCCGGCGACTGCGCACTTCCGATGACGCAATCCGCTCGCATTCTCCTGCCGGCACTTCTCGTCTCGCTGGCGCTCGGGCTGTTCCTGGCGGCCCATGGGCCAGCCGCTGCCGCCCAGCCATTTACGGTCAGGCTGGTCCCGCGCGATGCCGCCTTCCCCACCGGATCGCAGGCAGCCTTCGCGGTGAGGATCGAAGGCGAGACAACCACCCTCCCCAGCTTCGATTACGCGATTGAGGGCGGCACGATCGCGGGCGTGGTGCCGCCGAACCCGATCGCCGCCAACATCGCCGAAGGCACCGTGTTCGTGACCCGCGCCACCGCCGGCACGGCTCGGCTGACGGTCTCGTTCGCGGGCGAGGTCCTGGCGAGCGGCGAGGCCCGGTTCGGCGAATACGGCCAGGTTCGCGTGAGCGCCACGCTCGACGCCGGGCCCGACGCGGCCGCACGCACCTGGCGGTACGAGGTCGTCGCTCCCGGCGGTACGGTAGTTGCCACCCTCTCGCTCGGCACGAGCGGCGACGCGCCCACCGGCACGGCCACGAGCCCCGCGCTGCCACGCGGTACCTACACCGTGAGGCAGGTGCTCACCAGCGATACCCGCGCGGCCTGTACCGGGGGCGCCTTCTACGAAGTCACGGTGCCCGGTGGCGCAACCACGCTGATCGAACTCGGTGGAGACCTGGCCACGGCGACCTTCACCATCCGCCCCTGCCCGGACCTTCCCTCCAGCCTGGCGGTGCAGGTGCCCGTCGATACAATCTCACCCGCTCCCGCGGGCGGAGTGGTCGGCGCCCCGGACTTCTTCCCGGCCGAGCCGCCCATCAACGAGGTCCGAGGCGTCCGCGAACCCGGCCCGGCCGCTGGCGTCCCCCTCCCGCCGGCCACGGGAAACGCCATGGCACCCGCGGAAGAGTCCAACACGATACCGCTGCTGCTGCTCGTGACCGGGGCAGTGGTCCTCTCGCTCCCGCTGGCCGCGTGGTCCGCGATTCGCGTGGGCGAGCGAGCCCGGCGGTAACCTACCTCCTCAGCTGTTGGTCAGGAGGCAGACCCGGGTGCGCCGCTCCGCACACCCGGGTTAACTCTTTCCAGCCTCGGCCGTTCTTCTTTTTACATACGGGAGCTTGACCTTAGGCGACTGTATCGGCCATAACTGGCGAAGTGCCTTGCGGGTATCGGGGGGTCGAGACTCCGTTATCCGCGCGTAAGACTATTGCGGTACGCCCGGCGGGGTGCGTCCACGAGTCCCAGGGGGACTTCATGGTGCGTGCTTCCCGGCGGTTGCTTCTTTCCGCCGCCCTGCTTGTTTTGGTTGTGCTGGTGTCCGCTGGCCGGGTCACCGCGCCCTCCGCCGTGCGCGCCGCGTACGACCCCGGCAAGCCAGCCTTCGATGAGCTATCCCAGTTCGATACCAGCACCACCCCGGGCCCGGTCCGGCAGCCCCCGCGCCTGCTTGCCGGCACGAACTCGCACGCGCTCCCGGCCGATGCCGCCGCCCGCAATGGTTACTGCCTTGATGTGAACATCGACGGCGTGACGCCGGTCGAGTCATTCACCATTCCCACCTCGGCTCTCGGCTTCCTGGTGACCGCCTTCGAACCGATCGATCCCGCGAATCCCGCGACGCCGCCAACGATGACGGTCCCGGTGCCGTCGGCAGGCACGTACGTGTACGGGGCGACCACGGGCGCGGGCGCCGCCGTGCTGAACGCGGCCACCCCCGGCAGCGCGGATGACGTGTACTGCCTGGTCGCCTACGCCCAGCCCGGCTACAAGAAGCTCAAGATCGAGTGGCACTACAACGATGGCAGTGGCCAGAACGTCATCGCCCTCCCCGATATCGCCATCGCGACGGTGACGCTCAAGAAGATCGGTGACGGCCTGGTCGGCGGGCCGGCCGAGGTCTGCACCGTCGGCTGGGACGCTGCGTTCCTGACGGGCGCGCGCTCCAACAATTTCCGCCAGGATAACGTCACGCCGCGCGACAACGACCCGCTTGTTGGCAGCCCGAACGTCTACGACCCGGTGAACGACGTCCGCGTGGAGGACTTCGTGACAATTCCAACCGGCGGAGCCGAAAACGTCCGTGTCGAATACGTTCGCCCGGAAGGCCTAGAGTGGTGCGCGGGCATCGCCGCGGATGCCGCGGTGACCATCACAGACGTGACCTTCAACTTCCACGCGGTCTACAACCGCACGGATATCGGCGTGCTGCCCACCATCGACAAGGACGATGACGACCAGCCGGTCGCCCTCCAGCTGCCTCCGGGCGTGACCATCGATATCGTGGCTTCGGTCGAACTCCGGCATGTCACATCCGATGGCAAGGTGCCCGCCCGCCAGCGCTCCGCGCCCCTGGTTATCGGCTCGACCCACTACGTGTGCCTGATCGGCACCGATGCGGCCGATTCACTCAATGCCAACGGCATCCACTTCTCGCCGCTCGCCGGCGCCGATGTGCCGGGGGCCGGGAACATCGGCGTGTTCCACAAGTCGGCAGCGAACAACCCGCGGCTCAACGGTGTCCAGGACGACACGCTCTGCTTTAGCTACACGTCCGCGAGCCCTGGCGAGCACACCATCTATGTGGACTTCACCAACAACGGCACGCCGGATGTCGCCTTCTTCGATACGAACGGCGATGGCAACGGCTTCGATGGCGGTGCCGCGGGTCCGCTGGTGACCCAGTGGAACCGCATCGACCGCACCGTGATCACCACGGGCGGCGCCCCGAGCTCTGGCGGGGTGACGTTCACCACGCTCACGGTGCCGATGCAATTCAACGCCGCCGATGGAACGATGATCTCCAGCGCCGGTTTCACGGAGTGGGTGCTTGGGTCACACAACACCGGTGGCACCCTGTCCGTCGACCTGCCCCTGGACGGGGCCTGGATCCGCGCGCAGATCGTGGGCGGCTGCGGCTACTTCGTCGTTCCCGATAACAGCAAGCCCACGTCCATCGCGGGCATCAGCATCGGCGGACGCATCGACATCAACGCCGGGGACGGAGACCCATTCTCGGTCGCTCTCGGCGATACCGACGCCAACCCGAACGACCTGCAGTTCTCGACGGTCAACGCCCCCGGCTGCTCGGCGAACTCCCAGGTGCGCATCCAGGTCGACGTGTTCTACCCGGGCGAGACCACGCCCGCCACGCCGCAGGAGTGGGTCGACGTTCGCTTCACGTTCATCCCCGCCAACAAGACGCCTCGCGTGGCCTGGGCCGGCGAGTTCGTCACCATCACCTACGCCTTCGCCAGCACCGGCTCGTGCGCGGGCCAGACCGTCCAGTTCGTGCGGCCCGAAAACCAGCCTGGCTCCTTCCTTCCCGGCCCCGGCATCACCCTCGACGGGCCGAACCGCGCATCCACCGACTTCGGCGCCGCGTGTTCCGCGACTGTCCGCTACGAGAGCGAGGAGCCCGGCGAAGTCGATATCGAGGTCTTCCTCACCTCAAACCCGTTCTCAAAGGTCGCCTTCCCGGTCTTCTTCATCATCTTCGAAGACCTGACCATCGACGCCACACCCGACCAGTTCGTGTCCACCTTTGGCGATGTCACCGCCGACGTCCGGGGCTATTTTGTCGGGACCAACCCATCGGGACGGCCTGCCGAGGTCAAGCCCGACGGCCGCACGGTGCCACAGGATCGCTGGGTGCTACCGGACGACTGGGAGAACTTGAAGGGGCCCTCGGGGCTGCGCCAGAACTGGGGCTCGATCGAGATGCCGGCTGCCATCGTGACCTTCCTCATGGACAACGAGCCGGTGGTGAACAACTACCGCACCCCGGTGAAAGACGGCTCCTCAGGCTTCTTCATTCCCGACGACATAACCGACTTCTCCTTCAACGTGAACCCCCACACGAAGGTGACAACCGCTCTGGGCACCCCCGACAAGCCCCGCATGATGAGCCAGCCCAGCGACGGTGCCGGGAGCGCATCTGTCGATACCTTCGGCGACCTCAACCTCACCTACGAGGACTGCGTTCCGAACCGTTTCAACGGCAATCCCCAGTGCAAACTCGAAGACGTCGTTGGCCACGGCCTGTACTACGCGGTTGCCGAGTACCCCGAGCCGCGCACGCGCGGCAAGTGGCCCGCGGTCGCCTCGAACAAGGCCTCCACCGCCTGGCGCTGGGCCGGCTACAAGGACGTCACCATCGTCAACACCGATTCGCCCCAGGTGAAGTATGTGGTGGCGCATCTGCGCGACCGCGACGGCCTCTGCGATTCGGCGAACTACAACAATACCCTCGGCGTGCCCGTGAAGTTCGAAATCGATGCGGGTGGCGGGACGATCATCGGCGCCGCCGACCGGCCGTTCGAAATCAATGGCACGCGCCGGTTCGCCACCGCGACCTCGTTCGATACGCTCGATGCGCTCGGCCGGCCGATGAACGTGGATATCGCGAAGCCAACGATCGGCGACGATGAGTGCCAGGCCTGGATCCAGGTGACCAACAGCCTGATGCAGCCGGCCAACGTGATCGTCACATTCCCGGCTCCGCCCTCCCCGGTTCCCGGTGAGGTGCGGATCACGAACCTGCAGTGCACGGGACAGGAAACCATCACCGTCAAGAACGTCGGCCCCAACCCGGTCAATCTCGCCGGTTTCGGCCTCCAGAGCATCGGCACCGATGTTGGGAACGCCGAACACCGCGACCTCGACGGCTACCTCGAGCCAGGCGAAAGCAAGACCTTCCTCGGTGGCCCCGGGGCAGCGGACAACCTCTGGACCGGCGTCACGAGTGAGGTGTTCACCGGCCCGGGCGACTTTGTGCACCTCACCTGGGATGACTTCGTGGTCAGCACGGTCTTCTGTGACGGTACCGTGCACGACAACCCGATCCCCGCGAGCTTCCCGCCCGACCCCGAAGGCGAGATCATCATCGACGTCACCATCCCCTTCGGAGACGAGGCGGAGGTCGCCCTGGTGGAGGGCTGGAACCTGGTGCCCACGGGCAGCGGCACGGCCGACATCGCCGGGGTGATCGCCGGGCTCGAAAGCGACATCACCGTGATCTACGCCTGGGATGCCGAGCTCCAGGAATGGCTGCGATACATCCCGGGGGCGCCCGATGGGGTCAACACGCTCTCGCAGTTCGGCCAGGACCGCGTGGTATGGATCCAGGTCAAGCGGCCATTAACGTTGACCCTGCCGAAGTAGTGCGCCTAGCCCCCGGCCTGCGTACCCTCGACTGGGGCCGTTAGTTTCACCAGGATGCTGTTCATGACCTTCACCCGGTTCGTTCCGTGGCGCTTCGCCGCTGCGTCGCTCGCGGGCTGCCTTGCCGTCGCCGCCGTGCTCCAGCCAGCGCTCGCCCAGTTCGACCCCCCATCGACCGTCTTCGGCTCGGTCGCCGATTCGGAAGGCGAGGTACCGGCAGGCCTCCCCGTCGAGGCGTACATCGGTGATGTGCTCTGCGGCACGAAAGGCACGACCGAACACACCGGCGATGGCGCGGCCAGGGTAACCGTGTACGTGGTCGATGTGGTCTCCGAATCGCAGATTGCCGGCTGCGGGGCCAACGGCCGCGATATCCGCGTGAAGATCGGCGACCGGTTCGCATCGCAGACGGTGAAGTGGAACCCGGGCCCCGTCCAGCTGGATGTGACCTTCGGGAGCGCCACGCCTGCGGCCATCCCAACGTTCACCCCGGCGCCGACCCGCATTCCCGAGCCCCGCTCGACGCCAGAACCCGGCCAGACCGGTACCCCGGGGCAGGTCGAGACCATCCCCCCCGGCTCGCCGGGAGCGGGCTCGCCCGTATCGTCGCCCAGCGGTGGCATCACCAGTGCGACACCCGGGGCGCAACAGGCTGGCAGCGGGGGGGATGGCGGTTTCCCGGTCTGGGGCGTGGTCGTGCTCATCCTCGGCGGGATCGCTGCGGTTGGCGGTGGCGTGGGCTATGCCATGTCGCGCTCGCGCCAGCAGGCCGAT
>DAOKYT010000013.1:0-1336 GCA_035326025.1 Tepidiformaceae bacterium | reverse complement strand
GCGGTGGCCGGGGGGGTGGTATCACCTCTCTCGCGCCCCCGCCAGCGGGCCGTCGACGCCCCCGAACCGCCGCTGGAGTGATCTCCGGGGCGTATGAATACATCGAAGAGGGGCGCCCATTTGGGCGCCCCTCTTGCATGTCCTCCCGGCGCTGGGGGTCAGCCGAGGAAGATCATCGTGAAGAAGTGCCGGCCTTCCGCGTCGGTGACTTCGCCAATTCCGACCCGGAAGAAGTCGGTGGCAAGGATGTTCGCCCGGTGCGTGGGGCTGTTCATCAGCGACTTCGTGGCCCGCTCAGGCGACTCCGAGACATCGTAGTTGTTCATGGCCAGGTTCTCCCCTGCCCAGGCGTAGCTGGTGTAGCCGAAGTGCGCGAGCAGCTCGACGTACATCGAATAGCCGTAGGGGTCGGTGTGGGCGAAGTAGCCTTGGTCGATGAGCTGGTGCGAGCGAGTCCGTGCGATCTTCGTGAGGCCGGCTTCGAGGACCAGCGGCGGCAGCCCGGCCGCGGCGCGCTCCTGGTTCATCAGGTTGAACATCCGGAGTTCCATGTCGGTTGCCGGCCCGTCGCCGGCCTCCGGGACGTAGAAGTTCGGCTTCGGCGCCGGGGCGGGTGGCGCGGCTGGCGCGGGCGGCTCGACAACAGGCTGCGAAACGGGTGCCGGGGCGGGGGCCGATGGCGCCTCGGATGCCGGCCCGATCGGGACAACCGGCGCCACGGGCGCCGCGGCAGCGGGTTGCGCCGTCACCGGCTCGATCGCCGGGAGGCCGCCCATCCCGCGGATGAACTCCTCGGGCACGTCAATGGGGTAGGCGATGCCGTTGATGTCCACCGTCGCCGTCCCGGGTGCCGGCGCGAACACGGGCGCATCGACCACGGCTGGCGCGGAAGTGGTGACCTCGGGAAGGCCAACCGGCTCTTCGACAACGGCCGGGGACGGCCACGTCGCGATGCCGATGCCCAGGCCCGCTCCTGCCGCGATTCCCGCCAGGTAGAGCGGGATGTATTTGCTGAACCGCCACCGCCACTCGCGGACCGCCTCGCCGAGTATCCCCGGGCGCGCGCCTTCGAAGCCTGCCATGGTGTCCCCCAGTCGTCGACCCGGTGGACTCGGCGGCGGGTGGCCGCCCGGGTCTCAAGTGGGGGTTCGACAGGGGGCGGGAAGCGTGACATGGACACCGGGAGGACGCTCTGGTTACGGCTTAGGGGCGCGTTCACCGTGCCGCCCCCGAAGTGCGCCGCGGGCACCCGTAAGGGTTTCCTAAGGGTGGACGGCGGGGTGCGGGAATTCGTCAGAGAGCCGTAAGAGCGTCAGCCCGCGCAAGTCGTCTGGCC
>DAOKYT010000012.1:0-54170 GCA_035326025.1 Tepidiformaceae bacterium | reverse complement strand
CCCGCCTCAGTGTCACCACCCCGGACGACCGCATGGAGGAGGGCATGCGGCGCCTGGAGGCCTGGTCGGCCAGGTAACGGGCGCCTGGAGCGGCCGGGCTGGGAGGATGCCTTCCGGAGGCTCGGCCCCGAAGACGATACCCTCGATGACGCTCCGCCCTCAGCCTGGGACGACGCTGAATGGGAATGAGAGTAACCCGATTCGATGTCTGGCTCGTGAACCTCGGCCCGGCCGTGGGCAGCGAGATCCAGGAGACGCGTCCGTGCGTCACTGTGTCGCCGGATGAAATGGACCGGCACCTCGGGACCGCCATCGTGGCACCCCTGACAACCGCCGGAAAACCCTATCCCTCTCGCGTGGCATGCATGTTCCAGGGCGGCGAGGGGAAGGTCGTGCTCGACCAGTTGAGGACCGTCGATCAGGTGCACATGGTCCGCCAGGTGGGCGTGCTCGACCGGGCGACCGCGCACGCTGTCCTCGCCATGTTGCAGGGACTGTTCGCCTGTTGAGGCCTTAGGCTGGGCGACTGAGAGGCTCGACCTCGCGATCGATCGTGTCGCCAAGCCTGTCGCGCGCCACGTCCAGGTCATACCTGGCCTGAAGATTGATCCAGAAGCCGTCTGAAAGTCCAAAAAACCGGGAAAGCCGGAGAGCGGTGTCCGGGGAGACGGCCCGCTTCCCGTGAACGATCTCGTTGATGCGGCGTGGCGGAACGCCGATGGCGCGCGCCAGGCGGTACTGGCTCATCGCTAGCGGTTTGAGGAAGTCCTCCAGCAGGATCTCGCCCGGGTGGACCGGGGCAAGACGCTCATCCGTGGTAATCGCAGAGTTCGACATCGTACGCATCTCCTTCGGACCACCGGAAACAGATTCTCCATTGGTCGTTGACTCTGATGCTGAATTGTCCGGCCCTGTCCCCGTGCAACCGCTCCAGTCGGTTTCCCGGGGGGTTCCGCAGGTCGTCGAGTCGCTCGGCAACCTCCAGCTGGCGTAGTTTCCGCAGGGCGGCTCGCTGGATTCCTGACGGCCACCGTCGGGATTGGCGGCGATCCGCCAACGCTTCAGTCGCGCGGTCTGCGAACGAGCGGATCATTAGCCTGGATCGATAATAACGCCTCGCGTTATCCCATGGCAAAGTCAACCGTTCGCACCCCTGCCACTCAACCAGCTACGCTTGTCTCACATGCCCAGAACCCTCCAATCCACAGCACGCGTGGCCGACCGCGCCTATCTCGTTGCCGCCGATACCCCCGGTGCCCTCCTCCCTGCCGAAGAGTCACTGCAGGAACTCGCCGAACTGGCAAAGACTGCTGGTGCCGATGTCGTCGGCTCCGCCACCCAGAAG
Organism: Tepidiformaceae bacterium; assembly: GCA_035326025.1. GTDB lineage: Bacteria > Chloroflexota > Dehalococcoidia > Tepidiformales > Tepidiformaceae > Amarobacter. The sequence goes on along the minus strand of DAOKYT010000012.1, from coordinate 52,825 downwards.
CTCGACCACCCAAACCCGGCCACCTACATCGGCAAGGGCAAGGTCGATGAGGTCGTTGAGGCGCGAAAGCAGCTCGGCGCCAACGTGGTCATCTTCGATGACGAGCTCTCGCCCTCGCAGCAGCGCAACCTCGAGCGCATTCTCGGGGTGAAGGTCATCGACCGCACCGCGCTTATTCTCGACATCTTCGCGACACGCGCTCAGACACGCGAAGGCCGCGCCCAGGTGGAGCTCGCCCAGGCGCAGTACCTCCTGCCCCGCCTCGCCGGGCAGTGGTCACACCTCGAGCGCATGGAAGGCGCAATCGGTACCCGCGGCCCCGGCGAAACACAGATCGAGACCGACCGGCGGCTCATCCGGAATCGTATCGCGAAGATCCGCCGTGACCTGGAGGAAGTCCGCACGCAGCGCCAGCTGTATCGCCGCCGCCGCGCTCGCAACAACATCCCCGTGGTCGCGCTGGTCGGGTACACGAACGCAGGCAAATCCACCCTGATGCGCGCATTGAGCGGCGCCGATGTGCTCGCCGAGGACCGGCTCTTCGCCACCCTCGACCCGGTGACGCGCCGCATCAAGCTGCCCTCCGGCGAGGTGGTACTGCTCACCGATACGGTGGGCTTCATCCAGAAGCTCCCAACGGAGCTCGTGGCCGCCTTCCGCGCCACGCTCGAGGAGCTCGAGGAAGCCGACCTGCTGCTGCACGTGATCGATATCTCCCACCCGAACGCCTACGAGCACACCCAGACCGTCGACGCGACGCTGAAGGACCTTGGCGTGGAGAGGAAGCCGCGGCTTCTCGCCCTGAACAAAGTCGACCTGCTCCGCAACGACGACGGCTCGCCCGTGGCGGATTTCGACGAGGCGCGCGCAGCCTTGCAGGGCGCCGGCGCCCCACCGCGCAACGTGGTGGCGATCTCCGCGGAGAGGTGCTGGGGCCTCGGCATGCTCCGTCAGCGCATCCAGGACGCCCTCGATGGCGACCTCGAGGGCGAGGACGATTCGCTTGCACCGCTCGTCCGCCCGGCGGTTTGAACCCGGCCGGGGGAACCGGTAGAACTCCGCTATATGAATCCTGAGAGCCCACCTGTCCCGCTCGATCACCCGGCGGGTCCCCTCGCCGGCTACCGCGTGCTCGACTTCGCCGATGAGAAGGGCCAGCTTTGCGCCCGCATCCTCGGCGAGCTCGGCGCCGACGTCATCAAAGTCGAACCCCCCCGCGACGGCGACCCCACCCGGCGGAACGGACCCTTCTTCAAGGGGGAACCCGGTCCCAACACCAGCATCTACTGGTGGACCATGAACGCCGGAAAGCGCTCGATCACCCTGCAGCCGCGCCTCGAGGCCGGCCGGGAGATCCTCCGCCGCCTCATCGCTGTCTCCGATATCATCATCGAGACCAACATGCCCGGCGAGGCGGCGCCGCTCGGACTGGACTACGCGTCCGTGAGCGCCGCCAATCCGTCGGCCATCCTGGTGAGCATCACCAACTTTGGCCAGTCCGGCCCCTACGCGAAGTGGCACGCGACGGACATCGTTGGCCAGGCCATGGGCGGGCTCATGTACCTCAACGGCGACGATGAGCACGGCCCCGTTCGCGTGACCGCTCCCCAGGCTTACGCGCAGGCCAACTTCCAGGGCGCGGTGGGCGCCATGATTGCGCTCTATGCCCGTGGCGTGAACAACGGAGCAGGCCAGCATGTGGATGTCTCAATGCAAGAGGCCGTCGCCAACGCGATGGACAACACCCAGCAGATCTGGGACATCCGCCGCGTCAACGCCTCCGGGCCCGGCATCTACCGGAACAACAACGGCGTACGCGGCGCGCGCTACCTCTTCGAAACGGCCGACGGCTGGCTGGTCGCGCTCCAGGTTGGCGGGCTCATCGGGGCTGGCGCCAACGCTATCATCGACTGGCTCGCCGAAGCGGGCGAGGCGCGGGGTCTTGACTCGCCCGAGTGGCGGGCCCGGCTCACCTCCCTCCAGCCGCTCCCGCCCGAAGATACGAGGTACGTCGAGGAAACGCTGGCCGCCTTCCTCAAGACCCGGAAGAAGGAGGAGCTCGTGGCGGAGGCGCAGCGCCGCGGCGCGGGTTGGGCACCCGTCCTCAGCCCGCGCGAGATCGTCGAAAACCGGCACCTGGCAGCCCGCGACTACTGGATCCGTGTCCAGCATGAAGACATTGGCGAGTCGTTCATCTATCCCGGGGCGCCGTTCAAACTTGGCGAAACGCCCTGGAAGCAGCGTGGCCGGGCGCCTCGCCTCGGCGAGCACAATGCCGCCGTGTATGGGGAGCTGCTCGGGATCGACGCGGCAGAGCTCCGGCGGCTCAAGCTGAAGATGGTGGTGTAGCCAATGTCAGACGCACTTCGAAAGCCGTTCAGCGGTATTCGCGTCGCCGACTTCGCCTGGGTCGGCGTCGGCCCAATCGTCTCCAAATACCTCGCCGATCATGGCGCCGAGGTTGTCCGGATCGAGTCCAGCACGTACCCGGAGGCGCTTCGGCGTGCCGGGCCGTTCGTCGACGATATCCCCGGGGTCGACCGCTCTGGCTACTATGCGAACTTCAACAGCTCCAAGCGCGGTGTCACGGTGAACCTGAAGCACCCACGGGGCCCCGAGCTGATCAAGCGCTTCATCGCCACCTGCGATGTGGTCACCGAGTCCTTCACCCCCGGCACGATGGCGAAGTTTGGGCTGGAGTACGAGTCGCTGCGCCAGGTCCGGCCCGACCTCGTCATGATCTCGATGCCGCTTTACGGGCAGACCGGACCATGGGCGAGCTACATGGGGTACGGCCACGTCCTCCAGGCAGCCGCGGGCTTCAACCACCTGACCGGCTGGCCGGATGGACCGCCGATCGGGACGGGTGTGGCCTACACCGACTTTCTGGTCCCGCACCTCGCCGCCACGGCCCTCATCGCAGCGCTGGACTACCGCCGGCGCACCGGGAAGGGCCAGTACATCGACTTCGGCCAGATGGAGGCGGCCATTCATGGCCTCGGCACCGCAATCCTCGACTGGACGGCCAATGGCCATGAGCAGACCCGGCTGGGCAACCACGACATGGAGGCGGCGCCGCACAACGCCTACCGCTGCCGCGATGGCCGCTGGGTCGTGGTGGCCTGTGCCACCGAGAAGCATTGGGAGGGCCTCAAGGCTGCCCTCGGCCGTCCTGAGTGGTGCGACATGGAGCGCATGCGCCGTCGCTGGCAGCGTATCCACGAGCTGAAGGAGATCGACCGCCACCTCGGCTTCTGGTTCGAGGACTTCACGCGCAGGGCCGATGAGCCCGCCTTCCAAACCGAAGAGGGCGTCGAGGGGCCCCCGGTCCGCAAGTTCACCACCGAGGAAGTCGTGCAGCTCATGCAGTCGTTCGGCGTGCCCTGCGGCATTGTGCAATCGCCCGAGGCGATGCACGCCGACCCGCAACTGGCGCACCGTGGCCACTACTGGAAGCTCCAGCACCCCGTGATGGGCCTTCGCACCTACGATGGCCCGTCGTTCCGGCTCTCGAAGACGCCGGGAGAGCTCACCAAGGCCGCGCCCTGCCTGGGTGAGGACAACGAGTATGTCTACAAGGAAATCGTGGGGCTTAGCGATGAGGAGTTCATCGAGCTCCTTGCGGACGGGGCTCTCGAGTAGCAGTTCCCCTGCCCCGTGGTGATGGAAAAAGCCCCGGCGATGAGCCGGGGCTTTCTGTTGGGCGTTGGCCGCGGGCGGTGCTACTCGACGATGAAATCGCCGAACATCTCCGTCGGGTGGATGTCACAGAGGAAATAGTAGGTCCCTGGGTTCGGCACGGTGAACGTGATGGTGTCGGTTTCTCCACCCTTGATGATCTTGCCCTGGGCGCCTTCCACCAGGGTCGTTCCGCCCTTCTCGTCCAGGAAATGGATGTTGTGCAGGGCCTTGCCTTCGTTGGTCAGCGTCACCGTGAAGGGGACGCCTGCCTGGGCGTTGATCGTCTTCACGTCATAAAAGTTGTCCTCGGCGACGACCTGCGTGGCGCCTGGAACCTCACCGCCGCCGCCGCTGGGCGTCTCGCCAGTGCCCGTCGGCCCGCCCTCCACCACGCGGAAGGTGCCGTTCATCTGGTCGGGGTGGAGGTCGCAGAGGAAGTAGTAATCGCCCACGCCGGGCGTCGTGAAGGTCACCTTCGTCTCGGTGCCGCCACCGTCGATGATCTCGCCCTGGGCGCCATCAGCCAGCGTTGTGCCGCCCGGCTTATCGAGGAAGTGAATGTTGTGCTTCGCGGCGCCGTTGTTGACCAGTGTGATCGTGATCCCGGCGTTCGGGCCGGCGACGATCTCCGTCTTGTCGAACTTGTTGTCAGTCGCGACGACGCGGAATGGGTTCTCCGGGGGGGGCGTCGGGGCCACGCCGCCGTCACCGCCGCCCGTTTCTTCCTCCTGGAACAGGCTCAGGCCCGCCCCCACCATGAAGCCACCGACGAGCAGCCCGGCAATCACCGTGAACGCCGCGCCCGCGCCGAAGCGGAACGAGACGTCTTTCGTGTCGCGGACAACTTCCATGTCGAAGACCTGCACCGAACCGGGCACAACTTCCTCGGGGTGGTTCGCCAGGATGTCGAGCATGGTCTGGCGCGTCTGCTCGTAAGTAGCGAGGCCCTCCCGGTCGGCCCAGGTGGTCTCCACAAGGACCTGCGAGGGGCCGGTGGTGGCCGGCGAAAGGATGATGCGCAAATCCTGGAAGCCATCGAGGCCGCGCAGGGCGCTATCGGCCCCTTCGATCCGGTTGAGGATGCCGGACTTCCCGCGAGCCGTTTCTACCTGGCCCTCGGCGATCGCGAACGTCACCACCTGGGTATAGCGGGCCTCGCGGCCGTCCCGGCCCTGTTCCTGTTCGGCCTTGCGCTTCATCCGCCCGTCTTCGTAGGCCCACCCGAAGACGGCCACGAGGGTGGCGACGATCGCCGCTCCCAGGAGCGGACCCGCGAAGTCATTGCCCGTATCGCGCGACCAGAAGATCAGCGCGGCACCGAGAAAGAGCGCTGCGACACCAACGACGAGGGGCCAGATGCTCGGATCGGGGAGATGAGGGGCTCCCCCGTGCGAGCCGTGTTCGTTGGGCTGGTGTTCCATACAGTGCTACTCCCCTCGGTGGCAGCTCCGGGCTGCAGTTCTACTTAACGATATACAGGACGGTGAACAGGGCGATCCACACCACGTCGACGAAGTGCCAGTAGAACGAGCAGGCTTCGACTGCTTCGTGGCGCGCTGCCGAGAACTGGCCCGCCATCGAGCGGGCCAGCACCACCATCATGAAAATGACCCCCCCGGCGACGTGCGCGCCGTGGAAGCCGGTCAAAGTGTAGAACGTTGTCCCGTACACGGTATCGTCCGCGCGGAAGGGCAGCTGGCTGTAGTCATAAAGCTGCGCCGTCAGGAACACCAGGCCCAGCACGACCGAGACGATGAGCCACCGGACAAGCGCCGTCCGGTCCCCTTTCTGGATGGACCAGACGCCGAGCTGGATCGTCACTGAGCTGAGCACCAGCACGATGGTGGCGATCAACGGCAGGGCGAACTCGACTTCCAGCTTCACGCCCGCGGCTACCTGCTCCGGGGTCAGCAGGTATTCAGGCGGCCATTCCGCGGCGTCGGCCCGGGCGATGAAGTAGGCCGCGAACAGCCCGCCAAAGAACATCACCTCGGAGGCGATGAAGAGGATGAAGCCGAGCATGCCATTGCTCAGGCCCTGCTTGTGCTGCGTTGCGATGCCATGAGCTGCCATCGATTACGTCTCCCTCAGGTTCGAATGTGCCGCGAGGCGGGCCCTAGTGGCCCGCTTCGCCGTGGCGGAGGTCGAAGAGCGGGCGCTCCGAGTGCACCTCCGGGAGGTCGTCGAAGTTGTGCACCGGCGGCGGCGAGGTGGTCCACCACTCGAGCGTGTTCGCGTTCCAGGGATCGTTGGGCTGGTCCTTTGGCCTCATGAATGCCGCGATCACCGCCACAATGAACGGGATCATCGACACCGCGATGAGGAACGCACCGATCGTCGATGCCAGGTTGAGCGTCTCCCAGCCCGATTCACTCGAATACGTCGCGATCCGCCGCGGCATGCCGTCCAGGCCGAGCAGGTGCATGGGGAAGAACGCAAGATTGAATCCCACGAACATCAGCCAGAATTGCGCCTGCCCGAGCCGCTCGTTGAGCCGCCGCCCCCAGATCTTCGGGAACCAGTAGTAGAGGCCCGCGAACACCGCGAAGACCGACCCGCCGAAGAGCACGTAGTGGATGTGGGCCACCACGAAGTACGTGTCGTGGATGGCGAAGTCGACCGGGACTGATGCCGCGAAGGCCCCGTTGATGCCGCCAATCAGGAACATGCTGACAAAACCGACGGCGAAGAGCATCGGCGCCTCGAACGTGATGGAGCCGCGCCACATCGTCCCGAGCCAGTTGAACATCTTCACGCCGGTCGGCACGCCGATCATGGCGGTCATGAACGCGAACCAGGGCTTCAGCACGGCCCCCGTGGTGAACATGTGGTGGGCCCATACGCTGAAACCCAGGCCACCGATGCCCATGGTCGCGAACACGAACGCCTTGTAGCCGAAGAGCGGCTTCCGCGAGAACACGGGCAGGACCTCCGAGACGATGCCCATGCCCGGCAGGATCATGATGTAGACGGCCGGGTGCGAATAGAACCAGAAGATGTTCTGCCAGAGGATGGCGTTTCCGCCCCCGTTCGGGTCGAAGAATGCGCCCCCGTAGTTCCGGTCGATGTAGAGCATGGCCAGTGCCGCGGCGAGCACCGGCGTCGCCAGGAGCTGGAGGACGGACGTCACCAGCATCGTCCAGCAGAAGATGGGCATCCGGAACATCGTCATGCCCGGCGCGCGCATCCGGAACATGGTGACCATGAAGTTCGCCGCGCCGATGGTGGAGGAGATGCCCAGGAGGATGACCGCGATGATCCAGAGGTCCATGCCCGGCCCGAGGCCACGCGCCAGCGGGCTATAGGCGGTCCAGCCGGCCTGCGCCGCCCCCCCATCGACCAGGAAGCCGGAGAACATCAGGATCCCCGCCCCCGGCACCAGCCAGAACGAGAGCGCGTTGATGCGCGGGAATGCCATATCGGCCGCGCCGATCTGGAGGGGAACCATGTAGTTCCCGAACCCTGCCCAGACGGGGATGATGAACAGGAAGAGCATCGCCGAGGCGTGCATCGTAAAAATCTGGTTGTAGGCGTTGTTCCCCACGAACGAGTTATCCGCTACCGCGAGCTGCGTCCGCACCAGGAGCGCCAGGATGCCCCCCACCGCGAAGAAGAACATCGTGGTGTAGAGGTACATGATCCCGAGCTTCTTGTGGTCGACCGTGGTCAACCAGTCGAGAATCGCCGGGCGCTCGTATCGCCCCGGCCGTGGAACTGCGATGCTGGTCATACGTCCTCCTGGGCCCTGGCCCATCCCTCGGGTTCGCAATCCGCGCCCGGCCGCCATGGGGCCGGGCGGGCCGTCGTCACTCGGCGCGCCTGACTGCCGCGTTCCCGCCCCCGGCCTGTTCGGCAACCCACAGGTCGAACTCCTCACGGGTCACGACCCTGAGCTTGAATCGCATCAGTGCATGGTCGAGCCCACACAGTTCGGCGCACTGCCCGAAGTACTCCCCGGGCTCGCGGGCCGTGATGACAAAGCGGTTATCCCGCCCCGGCACCACGTCGAGTTTGTAAAGGAAATCGCGGATGTAGAACGAATGGATGACGTCGTTTGAAAGCAGCTTGAACTCGATCGGCTCATCGATGGGGATGACCAGCGTCGGCTCTTCGGCCGCGGTACCGATGATGCTGATCTCCCCGGTTGCCCCGGGGTCCGTTTTCACGCCCAGGTCGTTCAGCTGGTACTTGAACTCCCATTGATAGCGGAAGCCGTTAACCTCGATGGTCAGGTCCTCGGCGGCGGCGCTGTTCTCGATCTCGCGCAACACGATGAACGAGTACGTGAACAGCGCGATCACGATCAGGAGCGGAATCCCGGTCCAGATGAGCTCCAGGGCCGTGCTCCCGTGGGTCTGGGTGGGCAGCTCGTCTCCCCGTTTGCGGAACCTGAAGACGATGTAGACGAGGGCGCCTTCGACCACCAGGAAGACGGCCACGGCGATGGCGAGGATGAAGATCCAGAGGTCCTCGATCTTCCGGCCCTCGTCCGTGATTGGTTTCGGCGTGCCCACCTGCGCCGACGCCACCCCGATAGAGGCCAGCGCGAGCAGGGCGACGGTCAGAAGCAGCAGGAAGCGGCGTCCATGCCGCCGCATACCGGTTCGGGCCATACCCAGTCCTCCCCCGCGGTCCGTCCCTGTCCCCCGGCCGGGGCGTGAGCCCCCCGGCGGCGACTTCAGCGGAACGGTCCCGCACGTGTGTGGTGAGACGTACCCCGGGAGCCTGCCGGGTCGCGGGCGGTACTCAGCCGTGGTTCGCCGAGTCCGCCGGGCAGGTTTGCGGGGAATGTCCGGTTGAAACCCAATCATCCTCCGTTTCACGCCTAGCGACCAGCACGCGGCGGTGGCCGTTGTGCCGGTCACGACGCTTGTAGCTGGCCGGGCGAGGGCGGGAGATCAGGAGAGGATGAGGACGTCGGCGCCTATCGCGAGGAAGAGGAGCGCCAGGTACAGCAACGAGAACTTGTAGAGCCCGATCGGGGCAGTTTCGGCCGGTTTTCGCCAGAGCCGGTAGCTGTGGAACAGGAAGAGGCCGCCGAGCACGGCCGCCGAGGCGGTGTAGATCGCGCCGAGCCCCGCCACCGGTCCCAGGAGCAGCGTGACGAGCACCAGCATCACCGTGTACCGGAGAATCTGGATGCGCGTGTAGGCCGGCCCATCAGTCACCGGGAGCATCGGCACCCCCGCCTCCGTGTAGTCGCCCTGCAAGCGCAGGGCGAGCGCCCAGAAGTGCGGCGGCGTCCAGAAGAAGATGATCGCGAACATCACCCAGGCGCCGAGGGAGAGGTCTCCCGTTACCGCCGCCCAGCCGACCATGGGCGGGAAGGCACCGGCGGCACCCCCGATCACGATGTTTTGCGGAGTTCGCCGCTTCAGCCACATCGTGTAGATGAAGACATAAAACAGGAGGGCTGTCAGCGCGAGGATGGCTGCCGCGAGCGTGGTCGTCGCCCACAGGAACAGGAATGCGAACCCGCCCAGGCCAATGCCGAACACGAGCGCATGCGCCGGTTCGATTGCGCCGGTCACCATGGGCCGGCCGCGCGTGCGGCGCATGATTGCGTCGATATCGCGGTCGTACCAGCAGTTGATGGCGTTTGCCCCGGCAGCGGAAAGCGACCCGCCGATGAGGGTCCAGAGGATGAGCCAGCCCGAGGGCCAGCCTCCTTCGGCCACCACCATCGCGGGGACGGTCGTCACGAGGAGCAACGAGATCACGCGGGGCTTGGTGAGCGAGATATATCCGCGGATGGTCGCGGCGAGATTGAAGCGTGCCATGGGCACGGCGTTGGCAGTCATACGGGGGCACCGGCCTTGGTGAGCCTGTGGGCTCGGGATTCTGCCGCCGGCACATAGTAGGTGAGCGCTACCGCCGCCGACAGCGTGAACCAGATGGAAGCCGCCAGCACCGTGTGCGATACCGTCAGCTCGTCCGGGAATGTGTACCAGACGTTCAGCGCACCGGCCAGCACCTGCGCCACGTAGAGCACGCTAAGGGCAACCGCCACGGGGCGCGCCCAGGCGATTTCATCCCGCCGCCTCCATGCGGCCACCACCAGCGGTGTCGCCAGGAAGATGAACGCCCCGGCCAGGTAGCGGTGCACCATGTGCGTGACCTCCTGGTCGTCCGAGGCAGGCAGGACCGACCCGTTGCACAGCGGCCAGCCTTCGCACGCGGTGGCGGCGCCGCTTTCGGCCATGTAGCCACCGATCCAGAACGTTGCCGCCAGCCAGCAGGCCGATATCAGGGCCCACCGGCCGACATCGCGCGGCCCCTCGACCACTTTGCGGAGCTGGGCTTCGTGGTCCGGGTCCTCAAGGTACATCGCCACGGCCACCGCGACTTCGCACGAAAGGACAATCATGGCGATGACCAGGTGCGTCGCCACGATCTCTGGCGGTAGCTCGCGCACGACCGTGATGGCGCCGAGGAGCCCCTGGAACCCCACCAGGGGAACGGTTGCCGTTGCTCCCCACACGATGAACGGCACATGACGGTAGAACTTCCACGACAGCACCGCGACCGCGATCACGAGCACGCCCACGATCGACGCCACGAACCGGTGCGAGAACTCGATCAACGCTTCCTTGTGGTCCGGGGGGACGACCTGGCCGTGGCAGGTAGGCCAGTCGGGACACCCGAGCCCGGAACCGGTCGCGCGGACATAGACCCCGACGCCAATCAGGACAAGAGTGAGTAACGCTGTGAGGAGCGCGAGGCGCTGAGCAATCTTCATTGCCGGGAACGCGGTGCCTTTCCGGCGCGCGTGCGCCGAACGCTTGCTCTGCTTTGGCCGAGATGTCCCAACCCCGTCCAAACCGTCCGCCAACAGCGTGCCATCCCGGCCTCGGGGAACGCAAGACGCGATACCGGTCTTTCCCGCCGGTGTCGCGCTTGCCCTTTAGCGGTTTTGCTGGCTAGAAACCCTGCGTCCCATCGAGCCAGCGCAGCCCATCGACCAGCACGCCGCCGGTGGCCAGTTCCCAGTGCAGGTGGGGGCCCGTGGAAAGCCCGCTCGAACCGACCAGCCCGACGACGTCGCCACGCGCCACCGTCTGTCCCACCGCGACGCGCAACTCCTGCATGTGTCCATACGACGACAGCACGCCGGCCCCATGGTCGACCACGACGAGGAATCCGCGGATGAGGGTTTCCTCGGCAAGCACCACCGTGCCGTGGTTTGTTGCCCGCACGGGCGTCCCGGCCGGCGCGGCGATGTCGGTCCCGCCGTGGTGCCCCTGGCGCGGCCCCCCATTGAACGACCGCTGCTCCCCGAAGTAGCCGCTGATCCACACCTCCCCGCCGAGGTCGATAGGGATAATCCAGGGGCCCTCCCACAACCGCGGCGTCACGGTGGCGTAGAGCGCATCGAGCCGCGGTTGTTCGTTTTCGAGGGGTGGCTTCGTCGGCTCCGGCGCGTTGGGGTCGGGTGGTGGGGCGGGCGGGATGTAGATGTCGTCATACGTCCATTGCGTGGAGCGCACGCTGATGCCGAAGGCCGCGGTCACCGGCTGTCCGAGCTGGTCGTTCACGGTTACCACGAGGGTCGTTGGCCCCTCGGGGTCGACGGTGCCGAAGCCCACGAAACCGGCGAGCCCCTCGGGCCCCGGGGCAAGTAGATACTGGCGCCCGAACACGCTGGCGACACCCGAAATGGCGTAGCGCGCGGTCACGAGGATCGCCCCGCCCTGGTATGGCGTGGTTTGCGAAAGCTGGATATCCGGGTGAAACCCATCGACGCCGAGTCCGGGCGCGACCACCCGGAACGGGAATCCCGCTTGCGGTTCAGGGGTCGCCGCGCCCGCGGGTGGCGTCACTCCCGGCGCGGAAGCGGACCAGTGTCGCGAAAATGCCGCGATCACGAGCCCTCCCGAGGCGCCAGCCAGGAAGCGGCGGCGGGTCAACATGTCACCACGGTACCCCCGCACCCGCGCCGAGTCACCCGCCGAGCGTAAAATCCGGCTCAGTACGGGGAGCGGAGCGCACGCCGGGCGGCATCGCGCGCGGCATCGATCGTCCCGAGCACCTTCGCGGGATCCGGGATGCCCGAGAGGATGAAGTTCGGGACTTCGCCCGCTGTCTGGCAGCGCACGTCGCCGAAATTGAAGGCCGTGGCCAGGATGCCCTCGCGGGCCACGTTGATGTCTTCCACATCCACCAGGTCCGCCGAAGACATCTGGTGGTGAAACCAGTGCCGCCGGATCGAGTCCAGGATCCGCTGGTTCGTCACCACCCAGACGTCGTTCTGGTAGCGGTACCAGGTGAAGTAGCCGCGAATGAGCCAATACAGCGCCCACGCCGCGATGCCGGCCATGGCGATCCGCCCCGGTGTCCCATCGAACCCGAATGTCTCTACCACGACCAGGATGGCCAGCGCCGTCCCGCCCAGCCCCGCCGCTGCTACTCCCGCCATCCGCAGGCTGAAGTACAGCCAGTGGCGGCGCACCAGCAGGAGCAACGCTTCGTCCTTCTGGAGCGGGACCGGAAGCGCTCGAACCGCTGGCGCCGGGGTGGGTGAAGCGTCTGTCACGGTAACCTCCCCGCCGTCAGCTGGTGACGGCTCCCTCGGCCGCGCTCGAGACGCTCGCCGCGTACTTGGCGAACACCCCCCGGGTGTACTTCGGGGGCAGCGGCTCCCACTCCGCCCGCCGGCGCGCGAGTTCGGCTTCGCCGACTTCGACCGTGAGCTTCCGGGCCGTGATGTCGACGGTGATGGTGTCGCCCTCGCGCACGAGCGCGATAGGCCCGCCCACCGCGGCCTCGGGGGCGACGTGGCCGGCCATCAGGCCGCGGGTGGCGCCGCTGAACCGTCCGTCGGTCAGCAGCGCGACGGATTCGCCGAGCCCCTCGCCCACGAGCGCCGCGGTGACCCCGAGCATCTCGCGCATGCCGGGCCCGCCCTTCGGTCCTTCGTTGCGGATCACCACCACATCGCCGGCGTGGATTTGCCGTTCGGAAACTGCCCTGAAGGCATCCTCCTCGCACTCGAACACGCGCGCCGGCCCCTGGTGATAGAGCCGTTCGTGGCCGGCAACCTTGATGACGCAGCCATCGGGTGCGAGGTTCCCCTTCAGGATTACCAGCCCGCCCGTGGGCTTGAGCGCCCTGTCGACCGGGAGGATCACGTCCTGGCCCGGTTGCTCCCACGCGCCGGCCGACTCCTCGGCGATGGTCTTCCCGGTGACCGTCATCACGTCGCCGTGGAGCTTGCCAGCATCGAGCAGCCGCTTGGCCAGCAGTTTGGTGCCGCCGGCCCGGTCCATATCGAGCGCCACGTAGCGGCCGCCGGGGCGCATGTCGCCAATCAGCGGCGTCGCTTCCGAGATGCGGTCGAAGTCGTCGATGTTCAACTCGACGCCAGCTTCCCTCGCGATGGCGAGGAGGTGGAGCACGACGTTCGTCGAGCCCCCGGTGGCGGCGGCGCAGATGATCCCGTTCTCGAAGGCCTTGCGCGTCAGGATGTCGCGCGGCCGTACGCCGCGCCGGAGCACATCCATCACCAGCTCACCGGCCTGGTAGGCCACCGACTCCTTGCGCGGGTCGGTCGCCCCAACGGTGGCGCTTCCCATCGCCGAAAGCCCGAGGAACTCCATCACGGTGGCCATGGTGTTGGCCGTGTACTGGGCGCCACAGGCCCCGGCCCCGGGGCAGGCGGCATCGACGATCTCCTCCAGCTCGGCCTCGCTGATGGTCCCGGCTGCTTGCTGGCCCACCCCTTCGAACACGTCCTGGATGGTGATGTCCTTCCCCCGGTACCGGCCCGGGGCGATGGAACCGCCATAGACGATGACCCCCGGCAGGTTGAGCCGGGCGAGCGCCATGGCCGCCGCCGGGATCGTCTTGTCGCAGCCGACGATTGCCACGACCGCGTCGAAGGAATAGCCAATTGCCGCTAGCTCGATCGAATCGGCGATCACTTCCCGCGAGACGAGCGAAGCCTTCATCCCTTCGGTGCCCATCGAGATACCGTCCGAGATGGAGACGGTGTTCACCTCCATGGGTGTGCCACCGGCGGCCCGGACCCCTGCCATCACCTCCCGCGCCAGCTCGCGCTGGTTGAAGTTGCACGGCATTGTCCCGATCCATGAATGCGCGACCATCACCAGCGGCTTCTTCAGGTCCTCGGACGTGAATCCAACCGCCTTGAAGTACGAACGTGCCGCCGCTCGCCCGGGCCCGTCGACCATGGTTCGGCTGTGGGCGCGTGGGTCAGGGTTCATCTCGGAGACTCCATTGGGTGGTGAACGAAGCTTACCGTCGCTCGCCCCGACGTTCGAACCGCGAGGGAAATGACGTTGGTTGCTGGGAGAAACCGAGTCCCCCGTTGTGTTAAGGTATCGCCATGCGCCGCACCAGTTTTGCCGGCATGGAATGCTCGGTCGCCCGGACCCTCGATGTGGTGGGCGAATGGTGGACCATGCTCGTCATCCGGGAGGCATTCAACGGTGTGCGCCGCTTCGATGACTTCCAGGGACGCCTGGGAATTGCCCGGAACGTGCTCGCGGCCCGCCTCCAGGGGCTGGTCGAACACGGCGTGCTCGAACGCCGCCAGTACCAGGACCGCCCGCCGCGCTGCGAATACCGGCTGACCGAAAAAGGACGCGACCTGTACCCGGTGCTCATTGCGATGCTCACCTGGGGCGACAAGTGGACAGCCGGCGAGGACGGTCCGCCGCTCAGGCTGGTGCATTCCTGCGGGCACGAGCCGAACGCGACGCTGGTGTGCTCCCACTGCGGCGAAAAGCTGGAGGCGCGGCAGGTGCGGGCCGAGCGCCCGACCCGAGCGGTGGCCGCGGACTGACCGGCCGGGCCTACACGAGCGGCCAGGGGTAGTGGCGGTTCTGCCCCGGCACCGGGAACTTCCCGAGTTTCAGCAGCCGCTCCATGCGGTGCAGCAGCGGCGCGCTTTCGTGTTGATGCAGGAGGCCGAGGAGGGGCGCCGCCTCCGGGGCTTCGGCCGCGATGGCCTGGCCAGCCTCCTCCACATCCGCCAGCAGCCCGGCCGGGATATCCTCGCCTGCCCAATCCCAGATCACCGAGCGCAACTTGTCCTGGGGATGGAAGCAGAGCCCGTGATCGATACCCCAGATGTGGTCCGAGCTGTCGAGCAGGCAATGCCCGCCCTTCCGGTCGGCGTTGTTGGCAATCGCATCGAACACGCAGATTCGCTGCAGCTGCGGCAGCAGCTCGGGCCGCTCCCGCTGCTCGAAGAAGTGCTGTCCCGGGTCGTGCGGGACGAAGAGCTGCACCGAGCCTACCCCCTGCGGGCCATCGCGCACCACCGTTGGCGGCACGAACGGCCAGCCGAGCAATTTCGATAGCTCGTAGGCCGCCGCCTCGTGGCGGTAGAGCGCCCCATCGGGGAAGTCCCAGAGCGGGGACTCTCCCTGTTGTGGCTTGTAGATGGCGGCGAACTGCCTTTCCCGTGCGCAGAGTTGCGCCAGGTACACGTAATTCGACGAGTACCAGACCGGGCGGCAATCCACGAACTCGGCTTCGCGGAGCAGTTCCTCGGCGCCGGCGAACTCGATGCCTTCCGTCACGCATCGAGCTTAGCAGAGCCCCGCCCCGGCCCGGGAAACCCGCTCAGACGGTGATCGTGCCGGCGAGCACGGTCACCGCCGTGCCCGCGATGCGGACCTCCACAGGCTCGTCACCCTCGGCATCCACTTCGACATCCACCAGCCCCGGCCTGCCGGCGAAATGGCCCTGCTCAACGGTGTAGCGCGATTCACGCAAGAGCCCGTACTTCCACAGATAGGCGGCCATGCCGCCCGTGGCACTGCCAGTCACCGGGTCTTCCGGGATTCCCGCGCCAGCCGCGAAATGCCTCGCATGCGCGCGGTTCGCCGGGTCACGCGCCTCAAGCGCGAAGACGTGGGCACCGAAAAACTGGCCCGACTGCTCCAGCTCGCCAAGCTGCTGGAGATTCGGGCGGATGCGCCCCAGCACGCCGAGTGAACGCACCGGCACCATGGCCTGGTGCGTGCCGGTCGAGACCACCTGCAGAGGGACATCGCCGCGGATGTCGCCGGCCTCGATGCCGAGGGCGCGAGCGAACGCGGCGCGCTCAAGCAGGCCCAGGAACTCGGGCCTGGCCTGGGTCATCACCACCCGGACGTGCCCTTCTGGTCCCCGGAGGATCTCGACCGGGAGCACACCAACGTTGAGTTCCTGGGTCACCCGCGCCGCCCCGCGCGAGAGGTCGATCCGGCCCTCGTCGGCCAGCGTGAACATCGTGGCGATCGTCGGATGCCCCGCCAGCGGTATCTCCTTCGCGGGCGTGAAGAACCGCACCCGGAAATCGGCCACCGCCGACGGCAACACGAACGCGGTCTCGCTGGCGTTCAGCTCGCGCGCGATGGCCTGCATCTGGTCACCGGTCAGTCCCTCGGCCCGGGTGACCACGCCGCAGGGGTTGCCGGCGTAGCGCCGGGTCGTAAACGCATCGACAATCTTCACCTGATAATTGGGCATGCTCCCGAGCATAGGCAGGCAACCGGCTTCTCGTCAGTGGCCCGCTGCACAGGAGGGTGAGATTTGGATCGATTTCCGCTTGAGGACGACGCACTCTGCGCCGAGATCGGCGAGCTGCTGGTGGCGCGGGGCCAAAAGGTCGCCGTTTCGGAGACCACCGCTGGCGGGCTGATGAGCGCCCGCATGCTGAGCGTGCCCGGTGCCTCGCGCTGGTATGACGGCGGCATCGTGCCGTATGCGGGCGCCCACCGCTGGGAGCAGCTTGGACTTGACCGGGAGATCGCCCGTGAGCACGGCGCCGTCAGCCCGCAATGGGTCGCCGCAACCGCCGAGGGGTTGAAGCGCGCACTTGGCCCGGCGTGGGCGGTCGCCGAGAGCGGTATCGCCGGGCCCCAGGGGAGCCGCCGCTCGCCGAAACCCGTGGGCTCTGTCGTCATCGCTGTCTCGGGACCGAACGGGACGGTGGTCGAGGAACACGTCTTCCCCGGTTCCCGCGCCGAAGTGATGGTGCGGATTGCGCAACGGGCGCTGGAGCTACTGCGGGAGCGCATTCGAAACACGACCGCGTAAGCCGTCCGGTTCTCACGGCCGCGTCAGGCCAGGATGTACGTATCCAGCGTGTCGTCCGGAAGCAGGCGGAGTTGTTGTTTCACCAGGTCCGGTTCAAGTCCGAGCATCTCCAGCGGCACGACGCCGAGAAGTGGTCGCGCCCCATCCGGCACGGCCAGGCACTCGGACACGCCCTCGCGCCCCTCCACCGCGATGGTCGCGTGGTCGTGCACTGCGGTCTCGATTGTCCCCCCAGCCGTCGCGGCCATGACTCGCCGTTTCAGGGGCAAGCCGAGCTGCGCGACGACACTTTCCGGAAGACAGAGGGTGAGCGCACCCGTGTCCACCAGCACACTTTTCAACTCCGCCCGCCTGATTTGGGCAGGTGGGAGGTGTCCGTTTCGCGCGAGGATCTCATCCTCGTTGTTCGAGACCACGATGTCCGCAAATATGCTGCCCACGCCGCCCTCGGCTGCAATTCTGGAGGTGTCCGCAATGGAGACCATGGGAACAGTATACGCCGGAACAGTACACGCCCTCAGAACACCTCGAACAGGTTGAAGCGTGGGCCGTCCTTGCAGCAGAGCTTCACACCATGGTTCTTCGTGAAGATGGCGCAGCCGTAGCACATCCCCCAGCCGCACGGCATGTTCTCTTCCATCAGGATCTCCGGTGATTGGCGTCTGCCGTTGTTTCGCAGCACCTCCGCCAGCGACTGGAACATCGGGTTCGGCCCGCAGGCGTAGATGCGATTCGCCCACTCCTGGTACCTGCCCAGGTGCTGTGTCACGAACCCCGCCGGTCCCGCCGAGCCGTCCTCGGTCACGACCACGTATTCCACCTCGCGCGGCCATTCGCTGGCCGGAAGCAGGTGCCGATCCGACCGCGCGCCCATCATCGCCACAACCTGGTGGCCTGCCCCTACGGCTCGTTCCGCCGTATCGACCAGCGGCGCGACGCCCACGCCGCCCCCGATGAGCAGCAGGTTCGACGGGGAATTGGGCAGCCGGAAACCATTGCCCAGCGGTCCGTACATCCGCACTGCCGTGCCGCGAGGCTGCTCGCTGAGCCACCGGGTCCCGCGTCCAACCACCGCGTAGCAGATGGCGAAGCGGTCGCCATCGAGCCGGTAGTAGCTGAATGCGCGGGCAAACATGGGGTCGGTGCGCCCGGCACTGCAGTGGACCATCACGAACTGGCCCGGTTCGGTGCCCCGCGTGAGGGCGGGAGCCTGGAACCAGGTGATGTACGCCCCTTCCCACGCCCGTTCCGTCGAGAGGATGACGGCATCCTCGATGTTCATCCCACGTACTCCCGGAGGGTGGCCACGCCGTAATCCGAGGGGTTGGCCAGCGCCTGGATGGCGGCCCGCGCGGTGTCGATCGAAGTGAAGCACGGGATGCGCTTTTCGGCGGCCGCCCGGCGGATGTGGAACCCGTCGCGCAGTGAGCCCGTGAAGCGGTTCTCGGACGTGTTGATGACTCCCTGCACGGAGCCGTCCATGATCACGTCGACCACGTTCGGGTGGCTCCCGCTGAGCACCTTCGTCACGCTCGTAACCTCCATCCCAAGAGCCTCGACCATGCGGGCGGTGCCTTCGGTCGCGTAGAGGCGGTAGCCGGCCCCCTGCAACAGGCGGATGAGCGGGAGCGCATCGGCCTTGGTCCGGTCGCTGACGCTGAGGAGGATGGCGGCGTTCGGCTTCAGCGCCATGTCCGAGGCGATCAGCGCCTTGGCCACGGCTCCTTCGAAGGTCCGGTCGATGCCCATCACCTCGCCGGTGCTCTTCATTTCCGGGCCCAGGTAGGTGTCCACGCCCTTGAGCTTGGACATCGAGAACACCGGCGCCTTGATCGCGACGAGGTTCCGTTCCGGCCAGGCTCCGTCGGGATAGCCCTGGTCCTTCAGCTTCTTGCCCAGCATGGCCCCCACGGCCAGGCTCACCATCGGCACACCCGTTACCTTCGAGAGGAAGGGGACAGTCCGGCTCGCCCGGGGGTTCACCTCGAGCACGAACACCCGGGGCGGCTCGCCCGCCCGCCGCGGCAGGACGACGTACTGGATATTGGTCAGGCCGATGGCCCCGAGGCCCAGCACGATTCGCCTCGTGTAATCGACGATCGCCGCGCGCTCCTCGGCGTCCAGGTGGACGGGCGGGTAGACCGCCATCGAGTCGCCGCTGTGCACGCCCGCCCGCTCGATATGCTCCATGATGCCGGGGATGAGCACGGACTCGCCGTCGCAGATGGCGTCGACTTCGACTTCGCTGCCTTCCAGAAACTTGTCGATCAGGATCGGCTTGCCCTGTGCGACCTCGGCCGCCGCGCTCACGAACGTCACGAGCTCGGTGGCGTTCTGCACGATTTCCATCGCGCGGCCGCCGAGGACGTATGAGGGACGGACCAGCACCGGGTAGCCGATCGCCTGGGCCGTTTTCATGGCCTCTTCGATGTCCATGATCGCGGCGCCCGGAGGCTGGGGGATGCCGAGGTCCTGGAGGAAGCGCTCGAAGAGCCGCCGGTCTTCGGCCGTGTCGATGGCGTCGGCGCTCGACCCGATGATCGGGAGCCCGGCCCGGCGGAGCGGGCCCGCGAGGTTGATCGCCGTCTGCCCCCCGAACTGGACGATGCTGGCGGGCAGCTCATCGCCGTCGCCGCCTTCGTTCTCGATGATGTCGCGGACCGCTTCCTCATCGAGCGGCTCGAAGTAGAGGCGGTCGGAGGTATCGAAGTCGGTCGACACGGTCTCGGGGTTGGAGTTCACCATCACCGAGCGGAGTCCTGCATCCTGCAGCGCCCAGGCCGCGTGCACGCTCGCGTAGTCGAACTCGATCCCCTGGCCGATGCGAATGGGGCCGCTGCCGACTACCACCGCGGCCGCGCCGCCTTCGGAGACCGCCTCGTTTTCGGTCTCGTAGGTGCTGTAGAAGTACGGCGTGGCCGCATCGAACTCCGCGGCGCACGTGTCCACCATTTTGTACACGGGCCGGATGCCCCATTCATGCCTGAGCGCCCGGATCTGCTCGGGCAGGCGGTCGGCCAGCTGGCCGACCATTTCGTCGCTGAAGCCGTAGCGCTTCGCGGCGAGGAGGAGGTCCGGGTGGAGCGGCTCGTTGAGCAGCCGCTTCTCCATCTCCACGATATTGCGCAGGCGTTCGATGAACCACGGGTCGATGCCGTTGGTCTTGTGCGCGAGTTCCATCGTGTCCGCGCCGCGGCGCAAGGCTGCCATCAGCGCCCAGAGGCGCTCATCGGTGGCATGCAGGGGAAGTTCCCCGGCGTTTCGCCACTCGGGCTTCTCCCAGAGCAGCGTCCGGCCGCCGGCCTCCAGCGAACGCACGGCCTTGTTCAACGCGGCCTCGAACGAGCGGTCGATGGCCATCACCTCGCCCGTGGCCTTCATCTGAGTGCCCAGCCCGCGGTCGCCGAGGGCGAACTTGTCGAAGGGCCAGCGCGGGATCTTGACCACGCAATAGTCGAGGGCGGGCTCGAAGGCAGCGGTCGTCTTCCGCGTCACCGCGTTGGGGATCTGATCGAGCGTCTTCCCGCAGGCGATCTTCGCGGCCACGCGGGCGATCGGATACCCGGTCGCCTTCGAAGCCAGGGCCGATGACCGCGAAACGCGCGGGTTCACCTCGATGACGTAGTAGGGCAGCGGCCCCGCGGGGTCGCCGGTCCAGTCGCGCACGTCCTTGCGCGGGGCCAGCGAGAACTGGACGTTGCAGCCCCCTTCGATGCCAAGCTCATCGATGATGCGGAGCGCCGCCGAGCGCAGCATCTGGTAGTCCTTGTCGCTCAGGGTTTGCGACGGGGCGACCACGATCGAGTCGCCGGTATGGACGCCCATCGGGTCCAGGTTCTCCATGTTGCAGATGGTGATGCAGTTGCCGGCGCCGTCGCGCATCACCTCGTATTCGACTTCCTTCCAGCCGAGCAGGTTCTTCTCCACCAGCACCTGGGTGATGGGGCTGGCCGCGAGGCCGCTGGCCGCGACCTCCCGCAGCTGGTCCATGGTGAAGGCCATGCCGCCGCCTGTCCCGCCCAGTGTGTAGGCCGGCCGGATCACCACCGGCAGGCCGATCTTTTCCGCCGCCGCGACGCACTCTTCGAGAGTCACGCAGATGTCGCTCTCGAGGACCGGCTCGCCGAGTTTCGCCAGCATGGCGCGGAAGAGCTCGCGATCCTCGGCTCGCCGGATCGCTTCCAGCGGCGTACCCAGCAACCGCACGTTGTATGTTTCGAGGATGCCCGCGTTGGCGAGGTCGACCGCGAGATTGAGTCCGGTTTGGCCGCCCAGGGTCGGCAGGAGCCCCTCGGGCCGCTCCCGGGCGATGATGCGCTCGAGCACGGGCACGGTCAGGGGTTCCACGTACACCGCGTCGGCCACATCGAGGTCGGTCATGATCGTGGCCGGATTCGAATTCACGAGGATGCTGCGGACGCCTTCCTCGCGCATCGCCTTGCAGGCCTGGGTGCCGGCATAGTCGAACTCGGCCGCCTGGCCGATGACGATCGGGCCCGAGCCGATGATCAGGACACTGGCTGGTTTCACTGCGGGCCTCCGGGCGTGGACTGCCGGGTCCCGGGCCAGATGGGGCCCTCCCGGCGGTTGTTCGGGTGTCCAGGCGTGAGCTGCATATGGCCGTTACCTGAAGATGTCGCTGCCCGGGCGCACCATCCTGGAGAGATGGCGGCGCACGGGCCGGAAGACGAAGACGAGGAGCGCGAATGGGGCGAACAGGAACGCCTCGGCCGGCCACAGGAACAGGATGGCTTCCAGCGTCCCCATGACCGCGCCGATGATCACGGGCGTCACGTAGTGGTCGGCGCGGCGCCGCTCACCGCGCAGCAACATGACGCCGATGAGGAAGCCGCACCCGCCAGCGAGCGCCAGCGAAGCCGCGAACAGCCGCGCAAGGTCGGTCCCCGCATCGCCCGCCGAGAGATCGTCGTAGGTGAACGTGGCGACGACGAAGATGGCCGCCATCACCCACGCGCACATCGCGAGCGCGAACAGGAAGTCCGGTACGCTCGTCGCCGGCCGCGGCGGGCGTACGGGTGCGTTGTTTCGGCGCCGAACGGCGGGACGCGCACTCACCTGGTAGCCCCCTTGCGTCGTGATCTCCACCCTAGAGCGGCAGCTCGAAGGTCATGTCGGGGTTGCGGAGTGGCACCATCGCCCCGATGGACGACAGGAAGCTGAGGGCGGGCTCGTTGCCTTCTGGCAGGCGCCCGCGGATCTTGCGGTAGCCGCGGTCGCGCGCGAACGCGACCAACATCTCCGCCAGGTCGGTGGCCAGCCCCCGGCGCCGGTAGTCGGGCAATACCCATACGCCGAGCAGGCCGGTTTCGGGCGCGGCCGTATCGAAATCGAGCGCGCCGAACGCGACCGGGATGCTCCCATCGAAGGCGATGTAGATCGCACCGTCTTCACCGAGCCGCCTGATCCAGTTGCGCACCCGGTTCGCATCGAATTCGCCCTGGAGGCCGACGTTCTCGGCGCCCATGCCACGCATGATCGCGGCAATCCCTTCGCAGTCGGCGTCACTATCGGTGGCGCGGTGGATTTCGGTGGCTCGAGTCATGCGCTAACCCCTCCTCGCACGGTGGCCATCATCTCGACGAACCGGTCGAAGATGTACGCGTTGTCGAGCGGCCCCGGGCAGGCTTCGGAATGATACTGGATGGTCATGAGTGGTTCGGTCTTGAGCGCGATGCCCTCCACCGTCTGGTCGTTGAGGTTGATGTGGCTTACGTATGCTGCCCGATCGAGGTGATCCGGGTCGACAGCGTAGCCGTGGTTCTGGGCGGTGATGGTCACGTGTCCCGTGACCGTGTCTTTCACGGGATGGTTGCCACCCCGGTGTCCAAACGGCAGCTTGAAGGTCCCGGCGCCCAGTGCCCGCGCGGCCACCTGGTGGCCGAGGCAGATGCCGAGGATCGGCGCTTTCCCGATGAGGTGGCGCACCTCTCGTACCATCCCATCGAGCAGGCGGGGGTCGCCCGGTCCGGGCGAGAGCACGATGCCATCCGGGTGCAGCCGCAGCAGGTCCTCCGCGGGCGTCTCCGCCGGGAAGACGCGCACCGAGCAGAGCCTGGCCTCCAGCGACCGCATGATGTTCCGTTTCACCCCGCCATCGAGCAGCGCAACCCGGTAGCGGCCTTCGCCAGGCGGGATTGACCAGTCGAAGACACGGCCGGTGGTGACGGTTTCGACCCAGTTCACGTTGTCGTAGTCCGGCAGCCCGCGAAGCCGTTCGAGTGCCTGGCTGGCCGTCCCGGTCGTGGTGATCGTGCCGGGCATCACCCCATGGCGGCGGATACGCCGGGTGACCGCGCGCGTATCCACGCCATCGATTGCCACCACGCCCCGCGCCTCGAGGTACTCGCGGAGCGTCTGGTGCGACCGGATGTGGCTCGGCAGCAGGACTGCCTCGCGGACGATCAGCCCGGCCGGCTGGATCCGGGCCGATTCCTCGACCCGTTCGTCGATGCCGTAGTTGCCGATGAGCGGGTAGGTGAGGGTGAGCAGCTGCCCCGCATACGACGGGTCGGTGAGCATTTCCTGGTAACCCGTCATCGAGGTGTTGAACACCACCTCGCCGTCGGCGTTGCCGGGTGCGCCAACCGATCGGCCAGGAAACACCGACCCATCGGCGAGGACCAGCAGGGCATCAGACACCGGCAGCCTCCCGTTCGTATGCAAGGTTCCCATTGACGACCACTGCGCGCACGGCCCCCGTGAGCGTGGTACCCGCGAGCGGCGTGTTCTTGCCCTTCGACACGAACTCCAGGGGGTCCACGGGCCACCGCGCGGCCGGGTCGAGGATGACCATGTCCCGCGACAGGCCGGGCTCCAGCCGGCCCACGCCGGGAATCCGGGCAGCGATGCCGAATGCCCGTGCCGGGCCCGCGGTGAGCGCCCGGACGGCCGCCGCCAGGTCGAGTGCCCCCTGGCTCACCAGGGTGAAGACGGAGCCCGCCGCGGTCTCGAGACAGCTGATGCCGAAAGCCGCGTCGTCGAATTCCTGGAGCTTGTCCTCGATGGCGTGGGGTGCGTGGTCGGTGGCGATGGCATCGATCACTCCCGCGTTCACCCCGGATAGCAGGGCCCGCCGGTCGGTCTCGGTGCGCAACGGCGGGTTGATCTTCGCGTTGGTGTCATACGCGGGCTCGCTGCCCGGCCCGAACACTGCGTCCTCGGTCAGGAAGAGGTGGCTGGGGGTTACTTCACACGTGATCGGCAGCCCGCGCGATTTGGCGTCCGCCACCAGATCGAGGCCTCGCGCGGTCGTCACGTGGGCGACGTGCAGGCGCGCGCCGGTCGTCTCGCAAAGCGCGATGTTCCGGGCGATCGCCGCGGTCTCGGCCGCCACCGGTTGCCCCGGGAGGCCAAGCCGTTCGGAGACGCGGCCCTCGTTCATCGAGCCCCCATGGCTGAGTTCAGGCTCGTCGCAATGCTCGCTGATGGGCAGCCCGAGCGCCCGAGCGAGTTCCATCGCATGGCGCATGAGCCTCGCGTTCGCCACCGGGCTACCGTCGTCACTGAGCGCGATGCATCCGCTCGCCGCCAGCTCCGAAAGTTCCGCCAGCTCGCGCCCCTCGCGGCGCCGCGTCACGCATCCTACCTGGAGCACGCGGACCCGCGCCTCGCGCGCGATGATGTCGCGAATCGCCTCGACCACCGGCGCCGAATCGGGGGCCGGGCTGGTATTCGGCATCGCGCAGACGGTCGTGAAACCGCCCCGCAAGGCGGCGAGTGTCTCGGTCGCGATCGTGCCCTTCTGTTCGAAGCCGGGCTCGCGGAGATGCGTGTGCAGGTCGACGAACCCCGGCATCACGAGGCATCCGCTCGCATAGACGACCCGGGCGCCATCGGGCTCGATGCCGGCCGCGATGCGCGCCACCAGCCCATCCGCCACCAGCACGTCGAGCGTCGCATCAAGCCCGGCGCCGGGGTCCAGCACGCGTCCTCCACGAATCACGATGCGGTCGCTCATGCGTGCCTCGCCGTCGCCATGAGATAGAGGATCGCCATGCGTACGGCAACCCCGTTCGCGACCTGTTCCTCGATCACGGATGCCACACCGTGCGCAACCTCCGGCGCGATCTCGATGCCCTCGTTCATGGGTCCGGGGTGCATGACGAGCGCGCCAGGGTTGGCCAGCCCGAGCCTCCGCTTGTTGAGCTGGTAGCCGGCGATGTACTCGCGCAGCGAGGGAATGAGCCCCTTCTCCTGCCGCTCCTTCTGCATCCGCAGCGCCATCACCACGTCTGCCCCCTCGATTGCCCGGTCGAAGTCCGTCGTGACCGTGCAGCGAGCTCGCTCGCCCGCGGCGCCGTCCAGCGTCCGGGGCACGAGCGTGGCCGGCCCGCACAGCGTCACCTCCGCCCCGGAGGCGAGGAGCGTCCACAGGTTCGACCGCGCGACCCGGCTGTGCAGGACGTCGCCGACGATCACCACCTTCTTGCCGGCCAGGTCGCCCACGTGGCGCCGCATGGTGAACAGGTCCAGCAACGCCTGCGTTGGGTGCGCGTGTGTCCCATCGCCACCGTTGATCACCCCCGCGCGCGTGTTGCGGGCCGCCAGGTATGGCGCCCCTGACTTCCCGTGGCGCATCACCAGGATGTCGGCGCCAATCGCCTCGAGCGTGCGCACGGTGTCGATGAGCGACTCGCCCTTCTCCACCGAGCTTCCCGAGGCGCTCAGGTTGACGACATCGGCGCCAAGCGCTTTCGCGGCGACTTCGAAGCTGGCGCGTGTGCGGGTGCTCTGTTCGTAAAAGAGCGTGACCACCGTCACTCCGCGGAGGGTGGCCACCTTCGCGACAGGCCGCGAGCGGACCTCGTGCATGCCCTCGGCCGTATCCAGGATAAGCGCGATCTCCTCCGGCGTGAGCGTGTCCGTGTCGAGCAGGTCCTTGCGAGTCCATGCCGGCATCGCCGGCGCGCCGGCGTCAGCGGTCGAAGCCTGGACGTCAAGCATGCCCGGCCTCCTCCCCTGATACGTAGACGCCGTCTTCGCCGTCGACTTCAGCCAGGCGAACCTGCACGTCCTGGACAAGGGCGGTGGGGATGTTCTTGCCGACGAAGTCGGGGCGGATGGGCAATTCGCGGTGTCCCCGGTCCACCAGCACAGCCAGCCGCACCCGCGCGGGGCGGCCAAAGTCGAGGAGCGCATCGAGCGCCGCCCGGATGCTCCGCCCGGTGAAGAGCACATCGTCCACCAGGACCACGGTCTTGCCGTCGATCGAGGCCGGGATGTCGCTCGGGCGGACGGGGGGCGGCGCCCCACGCCGGGTCACGTCGTCGCGGTACAGACCGATATCCAGCGCTCCGACCGGGATATCCACCCCCTCGAATTCACGGATGGCGGCGCCCAGCCTCCGCGCGAGCGGATATCCGCGCGAAAGGAGGCCGACGAGTACCAGGTCCTGTGTTCCGTGGTTGTTCTCGACGATTTCGTGCCCGAGGCGGCGAATCGTCCGTGAGAGTTCTTCGGGGCCGAGGTAGGGGCCGCTCATGAAAAACGCCTCCCCCGGCCATCGGAGCAGGCGCACAGCGGGATACACTTGCCGGCCATGCCGGCACCTCCTCCCTTAGCAGCCTCACGGGACCGCCTTAAAGGGTTTCACCGAGCGTAGCGCAGCAGCAGTCGTGCGGCAATCGTCGCGGCGGGATTATCCGTAAGGCGGCCGGCGGTATACTCCTGCTACGAGCGCCCCACGGGGCCAGCCCTCTCCCGCCTGGAGCAAACCTTCGTGAGCGTTTCTCCCGTAACCGGGTCCGCGCGAGAAGCCGACGTGCGCGAGCGCATCTTCGCCAGCGCCCTGCGCCACTTCTCCCACAAGGGATTCGCGGCCACTTCCCTCCGCGAGATCTCCGAGGACGCCCAGACCACGAAGCCGATGATCTACTACTACTTCGGCTCGAAAGAGGGGCTCTACGCAAGCATCGTCCGCGAAATCCTCGAAGAGATGGCCTCCAGCATTCGTTCCAACCTCCCCGTCGAGGCGCCCATCCAGGACCGCGTCCTCGCCTACTGCGAGCGTTATCTCGAATACTTCCTCCAGCAGGAGGAGATCATTGCCCTGGTCCTGCGCGAGGTCTTCGGTCTCGGGGGCGTCCCCATGGCCGAGTTCTCGCAGGCGCTGGGCGACCGTGTGCGCCAGCCCCTCGACGAGATCCTCCACCAGGGGATGGAGTCCGGCGCGCTCCGAGACGACCACGTGCTTGCCTGCGCGACGGCGATCACGGGCATCCTCAACATGTTCATCCTCGCCCACGTCTTCGGTGGTGCACCCATCGACCGTGAGACCCCGCTCCAGCAGGTCCGCTACTACATCCGGGGCCTGGCGGGGGCGAAATCTTTGCGCGGCACCCTCTAGTTCCCCGCGTCGCTGCCGTTTCTCTTCTGTAGGGAGGCAGTTTGTGTCCGACGCGAAACTGATCGACTACTACTCGGTGCTCAACCTGCCGCCGAAGTGCGACCTCTCGGGCATCGAAAACGCCTACGCACGCCTCTCCGACGACCTGATGAAAGCATCGGCGCACGACGAAACCGCGCGCGACGCCATGCAACGGCTGAACGAAGCGTATGCCGTGTTGTCGAAGCCCGAACTCCGCCGCGACTATGACCGCGCCTTCTTCAAGGCCGAGCTCGAACGGCTCGAGAAGGAAGCCCGCGCCGTGCGGCGCCGCCGGGCGATGGCGGGCAATCTGCTCATCGGCGCGCTCGGACTCGTCGTCGCCGTGCAGGCTGGTGCCCTCCTCTACCTCGGCTGGGATAGCGCGACCGGGTTATTCCAGGAGATCGGTGGGCTGCTGTTCTAAGCGTGCCCGGTCAGCCGGCCGCCGGCCCTTCCGCAAGCTCCGCGAGCCCCGCGGCCTGGGCTTCGGCGTAGGGCGTGATCGTCTCGACCATGTTCACCCGGCTGTCGAGCCGCTTCTGCAAGCCGCTCATCAACCCCAGCACCCGGAAGATCAAGAGGATGTCTCCGGGGATGTCGGTCACGGGGTTGGCATTCAGGATCCGCGCGAGGCGCTCGTTCACCTCTGGCATCACGTCAGCATCGATGTACGGCTTCTGGTCGGGGCCCGTGGATTCAAAGAACGACCGCCCCAGGGCAACCAGCGATTCCGGGTCCCCGCTCTTCGTCTTGAACCCCAGCGCCGCGAATGCCCGGACCATCGCCGCCTCGTCCTGGCTGATGAGCGCCATCACCAGCCGCGCGTAGTTCAGGCGGAACTCCTCGGGTAGCTCCTTCGAAAGCCCGAAATCCAGGAACACCACCACCGGCCCGGGCAGGACGAAGAGGTTGCCGGGATGTGGGTCCGCATGGAAGTACCCGTGTACCAGGATCTGTTCGCAATAGGCCTCGGTCATGATCAGCGCCACCTGGTTCGGGTCGATCCCCTGTCGCTGCAATGCCGGGATATCCGAAATCTTGGTGGCCTCGATGAACTCCGTCGTCAGGACGCGGCGCGCCGTGTGCTCCCACACCACCGTGGGGACGCGGATGTCGCGGCGGTGCGACAAATCACGGGCCACCCGCTCGGCGCTGTGCCCTTCGAGGATGAAGTCCAGCTCCCGCGGCATGTCCTTGCTGAGCTCGGCCATGATCACGCGGAAGTCGAAGTTCGGCTCCAGCCGCGCGAGGATGCGGACCAGGATGGCGATGTTGCGCAGGTCGGTCTCCATCACGCGGTCGATACCCGCGTACTGCACCTTCACGGCGACGTCGCGGCCGTCCCTGGTCCGCGCGCGGTGGACTTGCGCGAGCGAGGCCGAGGCGATCGGCCTGCGCGAGAAGTCATCGAAGATGGCATCGGGATGGGCGCCAAGCTCGCGCTCGATCACGCCCACGACCTCGCGAAATGGCCTGGGGGGCACCCGGTCCTGCAGCCGGCTGAGGATGGCGACGTATTCGGGCGGAGCCACGTCGGCCCGGCTGCTGATGAACTGGCAGGTCTTGATCAGCAGGCCCTCCATCCGCGTGGCGAGCCGGTAGATCCGCTTCGCGTTCGACCGGTGGGCTGCCGAGATCCGGCGCTCGCGCTCGGCCGGCGAGAGCTTCCTGTTCCGCTGGATTCGCTTGTAGCTCCAGTAGATCAGGACAAAGGTCCAGCCCACGTCGGCGAAGCGGCGCGCGCGCCGCGGCCAGGGCAGGGGACGGGCGCCGGTTACTGTTGCAGCCATGCACGTCTAAGGGTAGCGGCCCGGAGGTAAGGATGCGATGAGGCTGGCAACCCCGGGCCTCGCAAAGCGTACGCGCGCCGGCTGGCTTACGCCTTGAGCGCGAGGGCGTCCACCTTCCACGAGCCGGCGATATCCTTCCACCGGGTCGCGATGGTCCGCGATTCGCCTCCGGCCGACATCACGATATCGACCAGGTGGTCGTCGCCTTCCTGCCCCTGGAGCTCGATGCTCACAGTCGGCGTGCCGCCGGCGGCGCCCGCGCCCTGCATCTGCGACTGGAGCGCCATCGCCTGGCCCATGCCGTTCGGGGTGAATACCATCATCAGTCCCCCGATGTTCTGTGCCAGCAGGTCTTTCGCGAACTGGTCCGCGGCGTCCTTCAATTCCGCCATTTGTGCTCTCCTTCAGGCCTGTCCCGCTGGTCTGGGGTGGGGCAGGCCAGCATAGGGTAGGGTCCGCCCGTAAGCTGTCAAGTTGACCACTTACGGGGCCTTGCGCGCGGGAGTACGATTGGCCCGACCAGCATCGGAGGTGCGGCGATGATGACGAGATTCGTGAAGGGCCCGGGGCAGGCGCGGAGGCTGCGGCAGGCGTTCGCGGCGCCCGCGTTCCTCGATTTGCGAACGCTGGCGGTCACCTTCGATTCCGACCCCGCGGTCATCGCCGAGCTCCTGCCGCCACCTCTGCTTCCCGCCGAAACCCCCCGCGTGAGCGTCGCGATCAGCGAGATCGGCCGGTCGAACTGCGCCGGGCCGTTCCATGCCGCCGCCGTGAACGTCGCCTGCCAGTTTGAAGGGCGGGAAGGTGTCTACTGTCTCTCCATGCCCATGAGTACCGATACCGCGGTCATCTTCGGCCGCGAGCTCTACGCCGAGCCCATGAAGCTCGCAGAGATCCACCTCGAACAGCGTTCCGGCGGGCATGTCCGCGGGACCGTCACACGGCGTGGCATCACCGTCATTGAGGTTCGGGCCCGGTTCGAAGACGGCTTCTACGAATCTGGCGCCGAACGCGAAACGCGGCACTACAGCTTCAAGTACCTCCCCTCGGCCGATGGCAACGGTTTCGCCCATTCCCCCGAGCTCGTTGAAGTGACGCACCGCGCGGCCGTGCACCGCACCGTCCGCGGCACCGGTACCCTTACCTTCCGGGAATCCTGCCACGACCCGCTCATCGATATCCCGGTGCTCTCGGTCACGGGGGTGTCGCTCAGTGAAGCCGACCTCCACACCTCGGCGCGCGAAGTGGTTACGGTCGACCCCGCGGCCTTCGCCCCCTACGCCTTCACGAAGTACGACGACCTGACCGTGTGGGCAGAAGCCCCAACGCCGCTGACGGCCTAGGACCCCGCCGCTGTACGGCCCCGCCGGCGGCGGGGATGACACCCGTGATCCAGGACGCCTCGCCGCTCAAGAGAAACGCGGCCGCGTTGGCGATGTCCCGGGTGGTCCCCGGTCGCCAGACAGGCGTCGCCCGCGGGTACTCCTCGACGGTTTCCCGGTTGCTGGCAGG
This sequence comes from Tepidiformaceae bacterium, assembly GCA_035326025.1. Taxonomy (GTDB): domain Bacteria; phylum Chloroflexota; class Dehalococcoidia; order Tepidiformales; family Tepidiformaceae; genus Amarobacter. The sequence goes on along the minus strand of DAOKYT010000012.1, from coordinate 22,405 downwards.
TCCCCCGCGAGAGCTATGAGGACGAGCTCCGGCGCGGTGTGCCGCCGGATGCGCCGGCAACGGGCGGATGGTCCGGGCCCGGCGGCCTCCACCACGTTCGCCCGGCGCCCCTATCGCGGTAATACCCCCCGCGATGGAGCCGATCTTCCCTTCGAACCTGCCCGTGCGCACCCCCGTGTTTTCCGGGCGGCGAGAGTACGCCTCAGTACGCGCGGCTGTCCCAGAGCACATCGCCCCTGCCGCTCAGCCGCGCCTGGTGCCGCGCCGCCACGAACAGGAAATCGGAGAGCCGGTTCAGATACGGGATGACGTGCTCCCCGACCTCCTCCGCGCGGGCGAGCGAGATGGCGAGGCGCTCGGCGCGGCGGCACACAGCCCGGGCGACATGCAGCTGAGCAGTGGCCAGGTCCCCGCCGGGCAGGATGAAGCTCTTCAATGGTTCGAGTGTGTCGTTCCACTCATCCATCCACACCTCGAGCTGCTCGACGTGGCGTGGCTCGATCCCGGGGACGAGCAATCGCTGCTTGTCTTCCTCGAGAATGCACAGGTCGGAGCCGAGGTTGAAGAGCACCTGCTGGATGACCTGGAAGCGCTCGCGCATGGAATCGTCGAGACCCGACGCGACCGCGACACCGACGATGCTGTTGAGCTCGTCGACGGTGCCGTAGGCCTCGATGCGGAGGCTATCCTTGGGCACACGCTGGCCACCGCCGAGCGCGGTGGTCCCGGCGTCGCCGGTGCGAGTGTAGACACGGTTGATGCGGACCATGCCCACAGCATGCCGCAGCCGCGACCCCGTGGCGAATCCGCTTCCGTCAGACGGTGCCGGGCGGCACAATGACGGCGTCCGAAGATCGTATTCGCCCATGGAGCGCTCATGACCGCCGCCGAGACACCACGACGCTGCATTCGCTGCCACGCCAGCTACACCACGCCGCCCCACATCATGGCGGGGCGGGAATACTGCTGCGCGAGCTGTTCGGTCGGGTCGGCCTGCGAGCACCAGGGCATCCACCGCGCCAGCAACGTGCGGCGCTACGACACGATGTTCGACCGCTTCAGGCAGGCAGTCACTTCGTCCACCCCATACGAAGTCGAACGCCGCGTGAGCTGATTTGCGGAAAGTTTACGAACGCCCTCGTCATAAGAACGTACGTTCCCCCGGGCTGCGCTGGTAGAGTCCCGTCCGAGGGCTCGGCGCCTATCCCAGGACAGGTGCTCGACCCGCCAGCCTCGAGACCGGGTGGTGGTTGCGCGCCCGCCCGCGCCGCCAACACCCGGCGCCGAGCCCTCGCCTGCCTTGAATCCGGCGTGGCGGGGAAGGTGGTGCCGGGGGCGGGATTCGAACCCACATGCCTTGCGGCCGCCGGGTTTAAGCCGGCTGCGTCTGCCATTCCGCCACCCCGGCCGGGGCCCCCAAGTAGACCATGCCCGCTAGGGCCCGGCCAACTCCCGCTCCATGCAGGCGGCGCACAGCCCATAGAGCTCCAGGCTGTGGCCTTCGAGCTGGAACCCGTGGAGGGCTGCCTGCTCCTGGATCCGGGCATCAATCTCGGGGTCGGTGAACTCCGTGAAGCGGCCACACGACCGGCAGACCAGGTGGTGGTGGTGCGTCCCTTCGGAAAGCTGGTAGCGCACGCTCCCATCTTCCAGCGGCACGCGGCAGAGCAGGTCGAGTTCCTGTAGCAGCTTGATTGTCCGGAAGACGGTCGCCCGCCCGACCGCCGGGACCTGGCTCAGCAGGTCTTCAACGGTGAACGGACCGGGCGCCCGCTCGATGGCCTCGAGCACGGCCCGCCGCGGGGCGGTAGAGCGAAATCCGATGGTCTCAAGCCGCGCCGCCGCGGCTTCGGTGAATGCCACGCGTCGATGGTAACAACCCCGTTCCCGCCGCTCCAGACCGCGCGCCGCCGGCCGATGTTTACGGCACTCCCCGCCGGCGCGCTCGCGGCCTAACGGGAGGCCCAGCGCCCGCCCTCCGCGACAGCGAGGCCCGCTTCTTCCAGCACGTCCAGGTGCCCCTGGACCGATGCGATGATCTGCCAGAACCGCTTCCGGAGCGCGCGTGGATAAAGCGATTCGGCGAGCGCGTACAGCGAGACGCCGCTGTGCGCCGAGAGGGCCTCGTGCACCCGCGCGGTGCGCTGCTCGGCCTGCGAGAGGTTGGCGTCGATCACCCCGGCCACGTCCTCGAATGGCTCGCCATGCCCGGGGTAGCAGCGCCGCGTATCCAGCTGCCGGATCCGCCGCAGGGAATCCAGGAATCGCGGGAGGCTGCGGAACCGCCACGGCGCCCCCGGGGCCGACTGGGAGCGCTGGATGGCCGGTGTCGGGGTGATCTCCGGCAGCAGCTGGTCGCCCGAAAACAGCCACCCTTCCTCGCGGGCAACCACCACCAGGTTCCCGGGAGTGTGCCCGGGGCAGGCCAGCGCCACCATCCCCGGCGCCAGCTCCACTTCGTCTCCAACCAGGACGCGGGCCGGTTCGAACGGCTCGTAGCGGAGGCCGGTGGGCCAGTGCGCGTCGCGGCCGGCCGGACGATAGTCGCGGCTCTCGACCGCCTGGCGCGCCCATGCCCGGCGCGCCGCGAGTCCAGCCAGCGCTGCCGTCTCGACTTCGGGCGGGGCGCCGCTCTCGCGGACAAAGGACTCCAGCGCCATCAGGTCCTCATCGTCGAGCTGGTGCCCTGTCGAGTAGTGCAAGTCTTCTTCGTGGAGGGCCACCGGCGTCCCGCGCTCCTGCCACCAGTGCCCCAGGCCCGCGTGGTCAATGTGGCCGTGCGTCGCCACAACCAGCGAGGGTGGCCGCTCCGCGGTCGCGGTTGCGAGGACCTCGCGAGCGCCCCGGTAGTCTGGCCCGGTGTCGATCAGGATGCGCTCGCCGGCCGATTCGACCAGGTAGACGCTGTTGTAGGCCAGCCGGACGTGGTGCACCGCGAGCATGCGTGCGAGTCTACGGTCCGGCGCCTCTTTGCCACAGTTCGCATCGCATCCGCGCGACCGCTACCATCCGCGCAGTGACCACGGCCGAACAAGCTGACCGCCTGTCTCCCGAGGACGTTGCCCTCATCAAGTCCACCGCCGAACGCCTGCGGGCGAGTATCGAACGCGTCATCGTCGGCAAGAGCGAGGTCGTCCGCCTGGCGTTGGTGGCGCTGCTGTGCGAGGGCCACATCCTGCTTGAAGATGTGCCCGGGCTGGGGAAGACCACGCTGGCCAAGGCGATTGCGCGCTCCATCAACTGTTCGTTCCGCCGCATCCAGTTCACGCCCGACCTGATGCCCTCGGACATCACGGGGATCAACTACTACAACCAGAAGCTGGGCGAATTCGTCTTCCGGGAAGGCCCGCTCATCGCCCAGGTCGTCCTGGCCGACGAGATCAATCGTGCGACGCCCCGCACGCAGGCGGCCCTGCTCGAGGCGATGGAGGAACGGCAGCTCACTGTCGAGGGCGTGACCATGCGCCTGCCGGCCCCTTTCCTGGTGATGGCCACCCAAAACCCGGTGGAGCTCGAAGGCACGTTCCCGCTTCCAGAGGCGCAACTGGATCGCTTCCTGGTGCGGCTAAAGCTCGGCTACCCCGGCGAGGACGAAGAGGACGAAATCCTCCGCCGGTTCGAATCCGCGAACCCACTGGAGACGCTCGAACCGGTCATCGATGGTGCCGAGCTGGTGCGCCTGGCGGCGGCCCTGCGCCACCTGCACGTCGAACCGGCGGTCCGCCGCTACGCCGTCCAGATCGTCCAGGCCACACGCGAGGACACCGCGTTCGAACTCGGCGCAAGCCCGCGCGGGAGCCTCGCCCTCTTCCGCACCGCCCGCGCCCTCGCCGCGGTCAACGGCCGCGACTATGTCCTCCCGGACGACGTGAAGTCCATGGCGCCCTACGTGCTTCCGCACCGGCTCATCCTCTCCACCCAGGCGCGGCTCCGCGGCCGTGGCGCCGATGAGCTCCTGGCGGAGGTCCTTCAGCGCGTGCCCGTCCCGATCGGAGCCTGAGATGCCGTTTCGCGACCTTTCCCTGCTCGTCGGCGGGGTCCTTTTCGTCGCAGGTTTCGCCGCATCGCAGCCGCCGGTAGCCGCTGTCGGGCTGGTGGTTGTTGTGCTCGGGTGGGCGGGGCGCTACTGGAGCCGCCATCTCTTCGACCGCCTCACGCTGAAGCGCGAGCCCGCCGAGACCCGCGTCTTCATCGGCGAAAGAGTCCCGCTGAAGGTCGAGCTGGAAAACCGCAAGCCGCTCCCGCTCCCCTGGTACGAATGGCGGCTCGGGCTTTCCGGGCACCTCCCGGTTGAGGACGAGGTCCTGGGCGCGGCCGCGGTCCCTGGCCAGAAATGGCTCATCCGGAAAGGCGCGCTCGGCTGGTACCAGCGCCACGACTGGACCTTCACGCTCGCGCCCGATACACGCGGATATCACCAGGTGGGCACGGCCACAATCAGGTCCGCCGACCTCCTTGGCGCCTACCCTCGATCCTTCGAGGACGATGGGCGGACTCACCTCGTCGTCTTCCCCAGGGTGTTCTCGATGGAGGACCTGGGCCTGCCCTCCGGGCGGCCTTTCGGGGAACGCAAAGGCGGCAATCGCGTCTTTGAGGACCCCCTGCGCATCGCCGGCCTGCGCGAATACCGCCCTGGCGACCCCTTGCGACGCATCGACTGGAAGGCCACGGCCCGCTCGGGCGACCTCCGCTCCCGCGTGTACGAGCCTTCAGCCACCCAGCAGCTCTACCTCCTGGTGAACATCGACACCATGGAACACGCCTGGGAGGGGTACCTCCGCGATGAGCTCGAACGCATCGTGTCGGTCAGCGCCTCACTGTGCGTCTGGGCCGCGGGTGCCCGCTACGCCGTGGGCCTCCTGGCGAACGGGGCGTTCCCCGACGCCGACCGGCCAATTCGGTTGCCCCCCTCACGCTCACGCGACCAGGTCTCCCGGTTGCTCGAAGCGCTTGCCGTCATTCAGCCACTGACGATGGGCGACCTTGCCGGGGCTATCCAGCGGGAGAGCGGCAAACTTCCCCAGGGCTCGACGCTCGTCGTGGTGGCATCGCTCATGCCCCCGGCCCTCGCCGGGGTGCTCGCCCGCCTCCACGACGAGGGCCACAACGTGTTTGTCATCGCGACTTCTCAGCGGGTGCGTGATGCGGTGCCGCCCGGCATCGGCATGCGCGAGGTCGGCGGGGTGTTCCAGCGCGCCGAGGTGCTCCAGTGATCGGCGCGGTCGCGGTCGGCGCTTCGCTCCTGGCCGATGCCTTCCTGTTCGCCGCCCTCGCTGAACTTTTCGCGAACGCCTACAGCGGTCCCGCGGCGCACGCCGTTGGCTGGTGGGGCTTTGTCGTGGTGGGCCTCGCCGCGTTCTGGTTGCCGCGCTTCGTCGCTGGGTTCGACCTCTCCAGCCGGCGCGCCTACCTGTTCACCGCCGCGGGTGGCCTGGCGCTCATTTACCTTGTCATTCGGATCGAAGTCGCCCGCGATGTGGCTATCTGGGATTTCGCGTGGGCCGGTGACTTCCTGGAGGACGCCGGTACCGCCATCGAGCGCGGGGGGCGCGGCATCATGGCGGCGTTGCTGCTGGGCGCCGCCTGGGCGCGCGCTTCCTACCGCGCCGCCGACGATGTCGAGATGGAGTCGATCCCGAAGTCGGCAACTATCCCATTCGCCCTTGGCACCCTCATCATCGTGTTTGGCGCGGCGTCCGACCGCTCCGGCGAGGTCGGCCGGGCTGGCGCCGCTTTCTTTGCCTTCGCGGTTGTGGCGCTGGCTGCCTCGCAACTCTCGCTGAGCGGCACCACGTTCGGCGACCTTCGCGCCGGCAGCACCGCCGGGGTCTTGCTGGGTGCAACAGTGGCCGTGTCCGCCCTCGGGCTGGTGATCTTCACGGTGGTGGCCCCCGTCGTTGGGCCGATTGCCGGGCCGGTGGCCGGCAAGGCCGTCGAGGTCGTCCTCACTATCATCCTCACCCCCTTGGCCTGGGTGCTGACCCGGTTCTTCGAACTCATCCTCGGCGGCAACAACCCGTTCGAGGGACTCCAGGAGGACCTGGCCGACCGGCAGGGGGAGGCCGCCGACGGCGAACCCGGCGACGACTCGCCGCTGGCCCGGGTGAGCGTCCTCCTCCTGAGGACCCTGGCGCTCGGGGGCATGGCCATCCTGGTGACCGGCCTGGTACTCATCTTTGTCCGCCTTCGCAAGCGCCAGGAGGCGCGGGCCGCCGCCCCTCCTTCCGCCTCCCCTGCCGGTGATCTCCGGGGAGACCTTCGCGAGTGGCTTCGCTCGCTCATCCCTGGCCGCCGCGGGCCAGGCCTCGATGCCGGCGGTTCCGGGGCGGCTCGCCTCTACGTCGAGGTTCTCCACCGTGCCGAACACGAGGGGCACCCACGCCCCGATGGCCTCACCCCGCGCGAGTACCTGCCCGAGCTGCATGCGGCCTTCGCCACGGCGGTGACCGACGACATCACCGCCGCCTTCGAAGAGGCCCGCTACGGCGGTCGCGAGCCCGATCCGCGCGCGCTCGAAGACCTGCGCCGCCGCTGGCGCGAGGTCCGCTGACCCTTACCGGCGGTCCTCCAGCAGGGCCCACCCCTGCCCGTGTGCCGTGACCATCGGGACCGTGGCGGACGTGTCGCGCCGAAGGGCGAAATCGATGTCGTGTTCGAGCCCCAGCCTTCTCGTCTCGTCCGCGTGCCTCGAGTCCAGGATGAGGCGGTCGAGCTGCGTGCTGCGCGCCGCGAGCAGGGCCAGGTCGCCAAGCCCGGCTCCGGGGTTCCGCCGGGCAAGCTCCTGCACGAACCAGGCAGCGGCGCCGAAGTCGTCCAGTCCGAAGCGGTTCCCGCGGGCTTCGCCGGCACACACGAAGGCGACGGTTGAGAACTGCTCACAGGCGGTGATGACCGCGGACAGGTTCGCCAGCGAGCCCGCGATGACGGTGCCCTGCCCGGCGAGCACGCAGATGGCCGTGGTCCCGTTGGTCGTGTAGAGCAACCCCCGCCGGCCATCGAGATGGAGACCGGACGCCTCCGCCGGGGAGTTGCCATAATCGAAGTCGTCCGGCGGGAGGCCGCCCACCTCGCCGAAGAGCACGCGGTCTTCCGCCGCGCCCCGGATCCGCGATTGCTCCAGGCTGTCGCAGACCACCAGGTCGGTCAGCCCACGCGCGAACACTGTTGCGATGGTGGTGGTCGCGCGGAGGCAATCGATAACGACGTAACAGTCGGCCGGGATGAGCAGGGCCTCGGCGGGGATGGCGGCGACCTCGATGCGGGAGACCATCGCCAGAGCATCGCCTAACCTGGCGATCCGGGCACGCGTGCTATCCTTTTAGACCGATGGACCTTCGGCCTGTTGGGATGTTCGATTCCGGAGTTGGGGGTTTGAGCGTCCTGAAGGCGTTTCGCCAGCTCGCTCCCAACGAACGCGTCGTCTACTTCGCCGATACGGCCTTCTTCCCATACGGGCCTCGCCCGGCAGCCGAGGTGCGGAAGCGGAGCTTCGCCATCGCGCACCGGCTCGTGCGTTCAGGCGTCAAGCTGATCGTCGTCGCCTGCAACACTGCCTCGGCCGCGGCCCTGCCGGACCTCCGCGAGGCGTTCCCGGTACCGTTCGTGGGGATGGTCCCCGGCGTCAAACCCGCGGCCCAGGGTTCCAGGTCCGGCCACGTTGCCATTCTTGCAACGCCCGGAACGTTCGACGGCGGCCTCTTTGGCAGGGTCGTGGAGGAGTTCGGCCGGGGGACCCGGATAGCGACCGTCCCCGGGGCCGGTCTCGCCGAACTCGTTGAATCGGGCGGCGCGGGGACGGACGCCGCACGTGGCGCAATCCGCGCGCTGCTGGCACCCGAGGTGGAGGCCGGCGCCGACACCGTGGTCCTCGGCTGCACGCACTATGCATTCCTCGCGGATGACATCCGCGCCGCATTCCCGCGGCTCACCATCATCGACACGAGCGATGCCGTGGCGCGCCGCGCGGTCCAGCTGCTCGGCGAGCAGGACCTCCGCGCTCCCGCTCACCTGTCCGGCGAGCTCGACCTCATCGTGAGCGGCGACCGGGAGCGGTTCAAGGAAGCAATGCGGGGGCTTGGATTCGCGCCGGCCCCGGTGGAGGCCTGGTCATGAGCTTTTTCGACGAACTGGAACGCCGCAGCCGCGAGGTCGACTCACTCGTCTGCGTGGGCCTCGACCCCGATTTCCGCAAGCACCGGGCCGAAGACGTGGCCGCATTCAACGCCGCCATTATCGAAGCGACCGCCCCCTACGCTGCCTGCTACAAGCCCAACATCGCGTTCTACGAGCAGTTCGGCATCCCGGGGCTGCGGGCGCTGGAAGCAACGCTCCGCGCAATCCCCGCCGGTATCCCGGTGATTGGCGACGTGAAACGGGGCGATATCGGCAACACGGCGGAGGCCTATGCCCGCGCCATGTTCGAACAGTGGGGCTTTGGCGCCGTCACGGTCAGCGGCTACCAGGGGCGCGATACGGTCGAGCCCTTCCTCGCCTACGAGGGCCGCGGGGTCTTCGTGCTCTGCCGCACCTCCAACCCCGGTTCGCGCGAGTTCCAGGAGCAGCGCCTGGCGAACGGGAGGATGCTCTTTGAAGAAGTGGCGGTTACGGCCTCGAGGTGGTCCCCGAACATTGGCCTGGTTGTCGGCGCAACCGCGCCGAATGAGCTCCGGATGGTGCGCGCGCTGGTCCCCGCGACCCCGCTGCTCATCCCCGGCGTGGGAACGCAGGGTGGACGGGCGGACGAGGTGGTGGCGGCCGTCGGTTATCGGCCCGGCGCGATGGTGGTGAACGCCTCCCGCGCCGTCATATACGCGGGCGAGGGCCCGGAGCTTCCCGAGGCCGCGGCTGCCGCGGCCCGGCAGCTTCGCGATGAGCTCCGGGCGGCAGCCGTGGCCCCCGCATGATCGCGGAGATCCAGCCCGGCGAGGTCTACCGCATGCGCCGCCAGCACCCGTGCGGCGGCTGGGAGTGGCGCGTCTACCGGACGGGCGCGGATATCGGCATCGAGTGCCTCACCTGCCACCGCCGCGTCATGGTTGAGCGCCGCCGCTTCGAGGGCCGCATGAAGGCGCTTGTCCGGCGCGATGAGTGAGGCCATCGGCCAGATCCGCGCGCCACTGCTGCAACAGCGCCCGTTCCGTATGCTCAGCTTCACGCGCTTCTTCTCGCGCGTGGCCCAGAACGCGCTCAACTTCGCCCTCGTCCTTCTGATCAACGAGGAAACCGGGAAGGCATTCCTGAGTTCACTGCTGGTGCTGGCCCTCGTCGTGCCATCCACGGTCGCCGGGATCGTCGCCGGCACCGCGGCCGATGTGCTCCCCAAGCGCATGCTCGTGTTCCTCGGCGACATGGCCCGCGCTGGCGTGTGTCTTTACTTCCTGCTGAACGAAGGCGGCGCCGCCGCCTACTACGTGGTCGCGGTGCTCCTCGCAACGGCGACCCAGTTCGCCAGCTCCGCCGAAGGCGCCATCATGCCGGCAATCATCGAACGCTCCGAGCTCGCCCGTGCCAACGCGATCAGCCAGGCAGTCGGCGGGGCAGCGCAACTCATCGGCCTGGGCCTGCTCACCCCGCTCGTCCTCCGGGTGTTCGATAGCCGTGATGCACTCTTCGTCATTTGCGCGGCGCTGTTTGTCATCGCGGCCTTCCAGGCGATCCTGATCGGCCGGACACACTCGCCGGTGCGCATCGACGTCGGCGGGGAACCGACGGGACGGTGGTGGCTCGCGGGCTGGCGCACCATCCGCTCCGATATCACCGTGATGCACGCTGTTGTCGAGCTCACCCTGATCTCGGCCACGCTCATCATCCTTAGCGGGCTGGTCCCCAAGTACATCGAGGACGTGCTCGGCCTCCCCGTCGATATCGGGGCACTGATCCTCCTTCCGGCGGTGGGCGGTGTTGTCCTTGGCCTGCGGATCGCCGGGTTCCTCGCCCACCGGGTGCCGCACGGGTTTCTGACCACCACCGGGTTCACGATTTTCGTCGCCTGTCTTGGTCTGCTGGCTTTCGTGAACGAGGAGGCCGATTTCCTTGGCGGCTTCGGCGCCTTCTCGTGGCTCAATTCCGTCGACATCGGCAAATTCGATGGTGGAGGCGTGGTAGCGATGACGATCATGTTCCCGCTCGGCTTTGCCTACGCCGTCGTTTCGGTCGCTGGCCAGACGGTGATGGACGACCGGGTGCCCCTCCACCTCCGCGGACGGGTGGGAGCGACGCAATCCGCGCTCTCGGCGATCGCCTCGTCGTTCCCGGTGCTCGTTGCCGGGGGCATGGCCGACCTGGTGGGAGTCACCCCGGTGCTGGCGGTGGTAGCCGGGGGAATCGGCGTGGTGGCGGTGGCGAACCTGCGGGCGCCCGCTGAACCCCGCCCGGGGCTGCGTCCCCCGGTGGAAAGGTCGCATCGTTGACTGGCCGATCGGGCCGAACCTATCATCGAGTCAGGGCCATCGAGCCCGGAGGGGTCTTCCTGTGAAAGAGCTGAGCATCGAAAGCATCAGGCTCAGCCTCATGAACTACCAGCGCGTGGTCATCCTCCGCGAAAAGGATGCCGATCGGTATTTGCCTATCTGGATCGGCCCGGCTGAGGCTGACGCCATCGCCGTCCGGCTGCAGGACGTGTCGGTTGCCCGGCCCCTCACCCACGATCTGCTTCGCAATCTCATCGAACAGCTCGGGGGCCGCGTCGTCTACATCCTGGTCAATGACCTCTCGAACGATACGTTCTACGCCCGCATCGTCCTCGATGTGAACGGCGAAACGATGGAGATCGATAGCCGGCCCTCGGATGCGATTGCCCTTGCGGTCCGCGTCGATGCGCCCATCTTCGCTTCCGACGAGGTCCTCGACCGCGCAGGCGTGCTGCTCGACGAGGAGGGGCAGCCGGGGGCTCCCGCCCAGCCTCCGCTCGAAAGCACGCGTCCGGTGGATCCGGCGGAGCTCGAGCGCCTCGGAGCCTTCAAGGACTTCATCGAGGGCCTCGACCTGGACGATTTCGACCAGCGCAAGCGCTCCTGATCGGGCTCCGCGGATTCACAAAACCGGGTCTTCGGAGGCCTCGATCCGGTTGCGCATTGATTCACAATCCGCCTATGATGCGCGGGGTCTGGAGACCGGCGCCTGGGAGGCGTGTGTGGGCAGATGGATAGCTCCGGCTGCCTCACTGCTGGGTGCGGGGTGGTTTTTCGCCACCGCAATCATCCTGGGAGTACTCATCGGCCACTGGCTCGATGGGGAGACCGGCCTTGAGCCCACATTCACACTGATAGGGATCGTCCTCGGACTGGCCGTGGCCGCGGTCGGTGGCTATCGAATGCTGCTGCCGTTCATGCGCTGGCTCGGGGAGGGCGATTCAGAGCAGGGTTGATTTTGAAGCTCCTCAAGATCGGGTTGATTGCCGCAGTGGTGATTGGCTGGCTTGCCGTTGGCCTCCTGGTCGCGCGTGGGCCACAGCCGGAGATCATCGTTCCCGCCGAAGTCATCACCACCGTCGGGCCGCTCAACATCAGCAACACCCTGATCGCCTCGTGGACGGTGATGGCCATCATCATCATCCTCTCCATCCTTGCCACCCGATCCATGCAGATCGTCCCCTCTGGCGTCCAGAACTTTGTCGAGGCCGTCATCTCCTTCCTTGTCGGCCAGGTGGAGGAGATCGCCGGGGAGAAGAACGGCCGCACGTTCTTCATGGTGGTCGCCACCATCTTCATCTACGTCATTGTCAACAACTGGTTTGGCCTGATGCCGTTCTTCAACGCCATCGGCAAGACCGAGGACGTGAACCATCACGTCTTCGAGCAAATCTACGAGCACGCCCACGACGACAAGGTCTACGAGACGCGTGAGCACTATGCCGCCTGGTTCATGGAGAACACCGGCGGCATGACCGTCGCCCAGAACGGCGCCAGGGCCGTCAAGTTCGAGGTCCAGGCCGGTGACTCGGCCGGTGTCGCCACCGACCGCTACATCATCTTCCTCGCGGAGGAATTCACGGACTTCGAAGGGCCCGAGGATCACGAGGCCGCGCCGGGCGAGGCCGACGTCCGCGCCGCCCTGGCTGCTCTCGAAGCCGACCCGGACGCGCCGAAGGTCCATCTCGCCGAGGAAAGCCACGGTGACGAGCACGCCGGGGATCCCGGGCACAATGCCATTCCCAGCGCCGCGCTCGGCGTCGATGTCGACCAGGTCGAATTCCCGGGAAAGAAGCTCGGGCTCGTCATCCCCTACTTCCGCAGTGCCTTCAGCGACGTGAACAACACGCTCGCGCTCGGCATTGTGGCGTTCCTCTGCATCGAGTTCTGGGGCTTCCAGGCGCTCGGCTTCGGCTACCTGAAGAAGTTCTTCAACCTCAACGGGATTATGTCCTTCGTGGGCATACTCGAACTTCTTTCCGAGTTCATTCGCATCATCAGCTTCGCCTTCCGTCTCTTTGGAAACATCTTCGCGGGCGAAGTGCTCATCCTGATGCTGACGTTCCTCATGCCATTCCTCTTCGTGGACATCATCTACGGCCTGGAGCTCTTCGTGGGCTTCATCCAGGCCTCGGTGTTCGCGATGCTCACGCTGGTGTTCGCTGTTGGTGCCGTCGAGCACCACGGCGACGAGGAACACCACGACGGCCACGAAGGTGGTGGGGCCGACGCGCACCACCACGGCCATCCCGAACCTGGGGCAGTCCAGGCTCACTAGGGCCTGTTCGCAAACGGAAATCTGAAACGCACCCCGGAGAGGTGCAACGGAGGCAAGTCAGACATGGACTTTTTGAGTGCTCTGCCGTTCCTGGTCATCCTGGAGACAGACGCCGCCAAGGCAATCGGTGCCGCCATCGCGATGGCGGTCGGTGGTTTCGCCCCCGCCCTGGCCATCGGTAACCTGGTGGGCAAGGCGATGGAAGCGCTCGGCCGCAACCCCGAGGCCCGCGCCGCCATCCAGACCAACATGATCCTGGGCGTGGCATTCGCCGAAGCCATCGGCATCTACGCGCTCCTTTCCGCCCTCATCATCGCCTTCGTCATCTAGTCCCGGCAGCAGCCGGAACCGAGGTTCCCGCATGGACAAAGCAGTCGAAGCACTCGGCCTGAACCTGCCGCAGCTCATCGCGCAGGTGGCGAACTTCTTCGTGCTGCTCGTCATTCTTCGGCTGACGCTCTACAAGCCGATCCTGAAGATGCTGGACGAGCGCAAGCAGAAGATCGCCGAGGGCCTGAACGCGGCCGAGATCGCCCGCGCCGAGGCTGCCTCGGCCCAGGCCAACATCCAGGCGCAGCTCGAAGCCGCCCGCAGGGACGGCCAGGAGATCGTGGCGAATGCGCAGAACATCGCCACGCGCATCCAGGCTGACGCTCGGGAACAGGCCGCCAGGGACCGCGAAGCCGCGCTCGAACGGGCCCGGAACGAGATCCAGCTCGAACGCGACCGTGCGATCGCTGAGCTCCGCTCGGAGTTTGCCAGCATCACGGTGAGCGCGGCCGAGAAGGTCATCAACCAGTCCCTCGACCGGCAGGCACACCAGCGCATCATCGATGAGGCGCTGGCCGAGTCGAACTTCAGCGGGAACTAGGCGATGGCAGACGTGCAGGCGGCCAGGCGCTACGCACAGGCGGCATTCGGGATCGCCCGCGATACCGGCACCATCGCCAGCTGGCGGTCGGAGCTCAACGATGTCGCCACGGTGCTCACCGAATCTGGCCTGGCGCCGATCCTTTCCGATGCGCGCGTGCCCATCGAACAGCGCCTCTCCATGGTCGAACGCACCCTCGACGTCAGTCCGCTGGTGCTGAACCTGGCGAAGCTGCTCGTCGCCAGGGGCCGCGCGGCGGAAGGGCGCGCAGTCGCCGATGCGTTCGGGCGCCTGGCGGATGACCACGAAGGCATTGCCCATGCCGAGGTGACGACGGCGGTCGAACTGGCGCCAGCCCAGCTCGACGCCATCGCCCAGCAAATCGGCCAATCGCTGGGGAAGCAGGTCCGGGTTACCGGCACTGTCGACCCCGGCATCGTCGGCGGCGTGGTCGTCCGCGTCGGCGACAAGCTGGTAGATGGAAGCGTTCGGACCCGGCTCAAGCGGCTACGGCGCGAACTGGAGGGTGCCCGCTAGGTGCGGGTGTTCGGACGAGTTGAAAAAGAGGTAGGCCGCAATGGCAGTACGTGCTGAAGAGATCGCCTCGATCCTGCGCCAGCAGATCGAGAGCTTCGGGAGCACGGTCACCGCGACTGACGTCGGGACGGTGATCGAGGCTGGTGACGGCGTGGCTCGCATCCACGGGCTCTCGGGTGCCATGTACTCCGAGCTCCTGGAGTTTGCCAACGGCACCATGGGCATCGCCCTCAACCTCGAAGAGGAGTCCGTTAGCGCCGTGGTGCTCGGGGAGTACTCCGGCATCAAGGAAGGCGACGAAGTCCGCTCCACCGGGCGCATCGTCGAGGTACCCGTGGGCGATGCCCTCATCGGGCGCGTCGTCGATGCCCTCGGAAACCCGATCGATGGCAAGGGGCCAATCAGCACCAATCGCACCCGCCCGATCGAGCGCATCGCCCCTGGCGTGACGCTGCGCAAGAGCGTGAACCAGCCGGTCCAGACGGGCATCAAGTCGATCGATGCCATGTTCCCGATCGGGCGCGGCCAGCGCGAGCTCATCATCGGCGACCGCTCGACCGGCAAGACCGCCATCGCCCTCGACACGATCATCAACCAGAAGGGTGGCGACCTGGTCTGCATCTACGTCGCCATCGGCCAGAAGGCCGCGAAGGTTGCCCAGGTGGTCGGCATCCTCGAAGAGGCCGGCGCCATGGAGCACACCATCGTGGTCGCGGCGAACGCGTCTGAATCCGCGGCCCTGCAGTACCTGGCTCCCTACGGTGGCTGCACCATGGGCGAGGAGATCATGGAAAGCGGCCGCGATGCCCTCATCGTCTACGACGACCTGAGCAAGCATGCGTGGGCATACCGCCAGATCTCGCTCCTGCTTCGCCGGCCCCCGGGGCGCGAAGCCTACCCGGGCGATGTGTTCTACCTCCACAGCCGCCTCCTCGAGCGCGCCGCCCGCCTCGAAGCCGGTGGCTCGCTCAGCGCCCTGCCGATCATCGAGACGCAGGCGAACGACGTGTCGGCCTACATCCCGACCAACGTCATCTCCATCACCGATGGTCAGATTTACCTCGAGTCCGACCTCTTCAACGCGGGCATCCGGCCGGCCATCAACACGGGCCTCTCGGTAAGCCGCGTCGGGTCCTCCGCCCAGACGAAGGCGATGAAGGCCGTCTCCGGCGGCCTCAAGGGCGATATGTCGCAGTACCGCGAGCTCGCCGCCTTCGCCCAGTTCGGCACCAGCGACCTCGATGCCGCCACCCGGCGCCAGCTCGAGCGCGGCCAGCGCGCGACCGAGGTCCTTAAGCAAGACCAGTTCCAGCCGCTCAGCCTTGCCGAAGAGGTCGTGGTCATCTACGCCCTCACCGGCGGCCTGCTCGACGATGTGCCCGTGAACAAGGTCCGTTCGTTCGAAAACGAGCTGCGCAAGTACCTCGGCAGCAACCAGCGCGACCTGGTCGCGGAGATTGAAGCCAACCCCGTGATGACCCCCGAACTGCAGGAGCGCCTGAAGTCGGTCATCACCACCTTCAAGGACACGGTCCCCTACTAGGGGACGTCAGCGATCGCGGCGGGCAGCGATGCCCGCCCCCAGCCCGGGCAGTCCATCCGCTGCCCGTGAATCCGGGGACGAGAGAACGCCATGGCGACCATCCGGCAGCTCAAGCGGCGCATCCAGAGCGTCAAGAACACGGCGAAGATCACCAACGCGCTCCAACTTGTGGCCGCGTCGAAGATGCGCCGCGCCCAGGACCGCGCCGAGCAGGCCAAGCCCTACGCGGAGAAGCTCCGCGTGGTGCTCGCGGGCCTCGCATCCCAATCGAGCGAGGACCCCGATGCCGCCAGGCACCCGCTTCTCGTCTCCCGGCCAGTCAACAACATCGCCGTCCTCCATATCACGCCAGACCGCGGCCTCTGCGGCGGCCTGAACTCGAACCTGAACCGCAGCGCCGGCACCTTCGTGGCCATGCAGCACGAACCGGTGCAGGTCGTCGCCGTGGGCAAGAAGGGCCGCGACTTCTTCGTCCGCGCCCACGTGCACCTGGCGGCGGAATTCACCGAACTGGGCGACTACCCGAGCCAATCCGACACCCTCGCGATCGCGCGCCTGATCATCGAGGACTACCTCGCCGAGAAGGTCGACCGGGTGTACCTGAGCTTCCCGGAATTCGTTTCGACTGCCACGCAGCGCCCGGCCATCCGCCAGCTCCTGCCGATCGAACCGCCCGCCGCGGAAGAAGGTGCTGGCGACGCGCTCCTGGCCGATTACATCTTCGAGCCTTCGCCCGATGTGGTGCTCGCGGGACTGCTCCCGCGGTATATCGAGATGCAGATCTACGAGGCCATCCTCCAGAACGCCGCGAGCTTCCAATCGGCCCAGATGGTGGCCATGAAGAACGCGACCGATAACGCGCAGGAGATCACCCGCGAGCTTACGCTTACGTATAACAAGGCCCGCCAGGAGCAGATCACCAAGGAACTGCTCGACATCGTTGGCGGGGCCGCGGCACTGGAGGGTTGAGCCTGGCTCGCTACGCGGCAGTCATCTTCGATATGGACGGCGTCCTGGTGGACGGCGAGCCGCTGCATTTCGAGGCGGTCAACGAGCTCCTTGGCGAAGAAGGGCTTTCCATCTCGCTCGACGCGTACAAACCCTACATGGGCACCAAGACCGGCTGGGCCGACATGATGCGCGACTATGGCCTTTCCCGCCCGCAAGAGGAGTACAGCGCGCGCTACCGGGAGATCATCCTCCGCCGGTATCGCGAACGCAGCGCGCCACTCCCCGGAGCAACCGAGCTGGTACGCGCACTCCATGCGGGCGGACAGCGGCTCGCGGTCGCCTCGTCGTCCATCGAGCCCTGGGTCGAGGCCTGCCTCGGGCGCATCGGCCTGCGCCGCCACTTCGAGCTGGTGGTCACTGGCAGCGATGTCGAGCGGGGAAAGCCCGCGCCCGATATCTACCTGATGGCGGCCGATCGCCTCGGCGTCGACCCGTCAGCGTGCCTCGCCTTCGAGGATGCGCCGGCCGGCATTGAGTCGGCCAGGCGCGCGGGCATGACGGTCTGGGCCGTCCGCACCGAATACACCCGCGGCCTCGTGCTGCCGGGACCGCACCGCGAATTCGAATCGCTCCGCGAGGTCGAACTCGACGCCATCCTTGGGGTGGCGGCATGAAAACCCGAAAGTCACGCGGCGCCGAGCCACTGCCGCCGCGCCAGGTCACTGCGAACACCCCGGAGGTTCTCCCATGGTCATGACTGCCACCAACGAGGGACGTGTCGTCCAGGTGATCGGGACGGTGCTCGACATCGAGTTCCCGCCCGACCACCTCCCGGAGATCAACAACGCGGTCAACGTCATCCGCGACGATGGCAGCGTGCTGGTGACCGAGGTGCAGCAGCACCTGGGCAACAACTGGGTCCGCTGCCTCGCCATGGATAGCACCGACGGCCTCCGCCGCAACACCCGGGCCATCGATACCGGCGCGGCCATCTCGGTGCCGGTGGGAGAATTGTCCCTCGGCCGGATGTTCAACGTGCTGGGCAAGCCCATCGATAACTTGCCCGATCCCACCGAAGCGCCTCACTGGGGCATCCACCGCGCGCCACCGTCCTTCGAGGAGCAGGAGACAGCCCCCTCGGTGCTGGAAACCGGCATCAAGGTCATCGACCTCATCGCCCCCCTCGTCCGCGGCGGTAAGGTCGGCCTGTACGGAGGCGCCGGCGTCGGCAAGACGGTCGTCATCCAGGAGCTCATCTCCAACATCGCCCGCGAACACGGTGGCTACTCGGTGTTCGCCGGCGTGGGCGAACGCTCCCGCGAAGGCAACGACCTCTGGCACGAAATGAAGGAATCCGGCGTGCTCCCGAAAATGGCCATGGTCTTCGGCCAGATGAACGAGCCGCCCGGCGTGCGCCTCCGCGTGGCCCTTACCGGCCTCACCATGGCGGAGTACTTCCGCGACGAGGAAGGCCGCGATGTCCTCTTCTTCGTCGATAACATCTACCGCTACACCCTTGCCGGCATGGAAGTCTCGGCGCTCCTCGGCCGCATGCCGTCGGCCGTGGGTTACCAGCCGACCCTCGCAACCGAGATGGGCGACCTCGAAGAGCGCATCACCTCGACGAAGAAGGGCTCGATTACGTCGTTCCAGGCCATCTACGTACCCGCCGACGACTACACCGACCCCGGCGTGGCCACCACCTTCGGCCACCTCGACGCGGTTGTGGCGCTCGAGCGCGCCCTGGCCGAGCAGGCGCTCTTCCCGGCCATGGACCCGCTGACCTCGTTCTCGCGCGCGCTCGAGCCGCGGGTCGTCGGCCAGGAGCACTACGAGGTCGCCCGCGGAGTCCAGACCGTGCTGCAGCGCTACAAGGACCTGCAGGACATCATCGCCATCCTCGGCATCGAGGAGCTCTCCGACGAGGACAAGCTGACGGTGGCCCGCGCCCGGAAGATCCAGCGCTTCCTCACGCAGCCGATGTTCGTGGCGGAGCAGTTCACCGGCGTGGCCGGCGCCTACGTGCCGGTCCGCGAGACGATCCGCGGCTTCAAGGAGATCCTCGACGGCCAGCACGATGGGCTCCCGGAACAGGCCTTCTACATGGTCGGCAACATCGAAAGCGCGGTCGAAAAGGGCCGTCAGCTGGCGGAGGGCTAAGCCATGCCGCTCACGGTCGAACTGGTGACCGCGGAGCGCGTGGTCCGCGTCGAACAGGGCGTGGATGTGCTCATCGCCCCCGGCAGCGAGGGCCAGATGGCCATCCTCCCCCACCATGCCGCACTCATGACGACGCTCGAACCCGGTGAGCTCATCATGCGGCGCGCCGGCCAGGAAGATTCGTTCACTGTCACGGGCGGGTTCCTCGAAATCCGAAGCGACCGGGTGACCATCCTCGCGGACGCCGCGGAGCCCTTTGAGGAGATCGACATCGCCCGCGCCGAGGAGGCACGCCGCCGCGCCGAGGAACGGATCCGGCGCTATCGCGACCAGGCCGACCGCGATGTCGACCTCGCCCGAGCGCAGGCGTCGCTCCAGCGCGCGCTCCTGCGCCTGCGCGTCGCCGACCAGCGCCGCCGCCGAACGACGGGCCGGCCCCAGGTCTAGGAAGGGTCCTTCTCGGCGAATGCATGTACGGCCCGCCGCCCGGCGGGCCGTTCTCAGTCCCGTCCTCCAGCCGGGATCGCCGGGACATCGCGTTCGCCCGATTGCAGTCAACGCCATAGACTGGCCTCAGCGATGACAACGCGTGTGCGCGGTGGTAAGTACGTGGTCCAGGGTGGGGTCACCCTCCGCGGGGCCGTCAACATTTCCGGCGCGAAGAACCACGCCCTCGCCGCCATGTGCGCGGCACTGCTGACGGATGAAGACGTCATCCTCACCAATGTCCCCTACATCAGCGATGTCGATAGCCTGGGCGAGCTGCTGGTCAGCCTCGGAGTGGTTGTCGATCGCCTGCCCGGTGGCTCGGTGCGGTTGAACGCCAGCCGCGTCAACGTGTTCGAGGCCCCGACCGAACTCATCTCCGAGAACCGCGCCTCTTTCCAGGTGATGGGCCCGCTCCTGGCCCGTCATGGCTTTGCCTCTTCGGCCCCACCGGGCGGCGACGTCATCGGCCAGCGGCCGATCGATGTGCACCTCGCCGGCTTCGAAGCCATGGGCGCCACCATCACCCGCGATGGGGAACGGTTCGTTTCCCGCGCGCCACAGGCCGGCCTCACCGGCACACGCGTGTTCATGGACTACCCATCGGTCTCGGGCACCCAGAACGTCATGATGGCGGCAACCCTCGCCCACGGCAGGACGACCATCGTCAACGCGGCCACCGAGCCCGAAGTCCAGGAACTCGCGGTGTTGCTGAACGCCATGGGCGCACGGATCACCGGCATCGGCAGCCAGATGCTCGAGGTCGAAGGCGTCAGCCGCCTCCACGGGGCGACTGGCAGGGTGATGCCCGACCGCATTGAGACCGGTACCTGGGCCATCGCCGCCGTCATGACTGGCGGCGACCTCGTGCTCCGCGATGCGCCGCTTGGCGTGCTCGACGCGCTCGTGCACAAGCTCCGCGCCACCGGCGCACATGTCGAGGAAAGCGAAGGCGGCCTCCGCGTGACCGCCGGTGGGCCGATCCGGGCCGTCAGTTTCCAGGCGCTCCCTTACCCGGGCCTTGCGACAGACCTCCACGCGCCGTTCGCGGCGCTCCTCACGCAGGCCAACGGCGTCTCGATCATCCACGAGCGCGTCTTCGATAACCGCATGCTCTACGTCAGCGAACTGCGGAAGATGGGCGCCGAGATCGTCAGCACGGGGTCGTCGGCTATCGTTTCAGGGCCGACGCTGCTCCATGGCACGCGTGTCCGGGCCCTCGATGTGCGGGCCGGCGCGGCCGTGCTGCTCGCGGCCATCGTCGCGCAGGGCACGACAATCATCGACGATGTGTATCATCTTGATCGCGGCTATGAGCACCTGGACGAGAAACTCCGTGCACTGGGCGTAGAACTGGAGCGGCTTTAATGGCCATGGAATTTCTTGCTCCCAAGAAGGCGGGCATCGACCTCGGCACCGCCAACATCCTGGTGTACGTCAAGGGCCAGGGTATCGTCGTCAACGAGCCGTCAGTGGTCGCCAGGCATAACCGCGACAATGCCATCGTCGCGGTCGGGAACGAGGCCCGCGCCATGCAGGGCCGCACCCCCGGTTCCATCAGCGTCATCCGGCCCATGCGCGATGGCGTCATCGCCGATTACCTGACCACCGAGGCCATGCTCCGCTACTTCATCGGCCTCATCACCGGGCGCTTCAACCTCATCCGCCCCGAGGTGATGGTGACGGTCCCCGCTGGTGTCACAAGCGTTGAACAGCGCGCCGTGCGCGACGCGGCCGAGCAGGCGGGCGCCCGCAAGCCCGCCCACCTGGTGCCCGAGCCACTGGCGGCCGCCATCGGCGCGCGCATCCCCATCGGCACGGCGCGCGGCAACATGGTGGTGAACATCGGCGGTGGCCGCACCGAGGCCGCCGTTATCTCGCTTTACGGCATCGTCGTCAGCGAGTCGGTGCGCATGGCCGGCGATCGCATCGACGAGGCCATCGTCGCCTACGTCCGCCGCCGTCACAACCTCATCATCGGGGACCGCACCGCCGAGGAGATCAAGATCGCCATCGGCAGCGCTCTCCCGGTCGACGAAGGCCTCGCGACGCAGGTGCGTGGCCGCGACCAGCTCAGCGGCCTCCCGAAGACCATCTCGCTAACCAGCAACGAGGTCGCCCAGTCGATCCAGGACTGCCTGGGGACGATCGTGCAAACGGTCCGGGCCGTACTCGAAAAGACGCCGCCCGAGCTCGCCGCCGATGTCATCGACCGTGGCATCGTGCTCACCGGCGGGGGCGCGCTCCTCCGCCACATGGATGAACTGCTGACCCAGGAGACCGGCGTCCCGTGCTATGTCGCCGATAATCCGCTGGAGTGCGTCGCGATTGGCGCGGGCATCGCCCTCGACCACCTGGAAGTCATCAAGCGTTCTCTGCCGACCGAGGAGGAGAACCTGGTCGGCCTCTTTCCCACGCCCGACCAGCGCTAAGGCGCAGGGGTCCCGGGGTTCCGTGGCTTCCTTCCCGTGATCCACAGCATCCCCTCCCGTTTCGAAAGGCCGCTGAGCACGGATTCGTTCGCCGTGATGAAGGCCCGCACCGCCCCGGGATCCGTCTTCGCGTATTCCCGCAACGCCCAGCCGATCGCCTTGCGGAGGAAGAACTCGGTGTCCATGGCCCGGAGCTGGCAGTACCTGAACAACCGGTCCGCGTCGGTCCTGTTCTTGTACTTCAGCTGGTGCAGGATCGCGGTCCGCGCCAGCCATACGTTGGAGTCTTCGATCCAACGGTCCATCTCGGAACAAGCTCCGGGTAGCGCAGCACCAGCGGGCCAACCACCTGGGCTGCCAGCCCATCCACCGTGTCCCACCAGGACCTGGTCGTGATCAGCTCTCGCGCAACGGCCAGGAACCCCGGCCCGCACTGGCCCACCCATCGAACGAGGTGGTCGACGGCCACGTACTGGTATTCGCGCTCCGGGAGCGCAGAGAGCGCACGGCTGAATTCCGCCAGGCCGGATTCGGACGGGTCCGGCATTCCCGCGAGGGCGGCCTTGTGCAGGGCGCGGCGCTCAGCCGCCTGGACACCAAGGAAGGGAAACTGGCCACGCATGTACCCCGCCATACCGGCAGCGCGTTGCGCGTCGCGGCGGGCACCCAGGGCGGCCACCATGCGCTCCACTGCCTCGGCCGCGTACCCGGTCAATGCCCTGCCTCCGGCCCTACTTC
>DAOKYT010000011.1:25155-54695 GCA_035326025.1 Tepidiformaceae bacterium | reverse complement strand
GGCGAGGAGGCGGGGGAGGTCGCCCGCCAGGAGCGCGGGGACATCGAGGCGGAGGCCGGGAAACTGGACGCTTTCGATGATGCCGGCGGCGTCCGGTTCGCGGCGGACGTACTGGCCATCGCGCAGCTCGAACCAGTCGAGCTCGCCGTCGAGGAGGCGGAGGACGACGTACTCGCGAACCCCGGCCCGCCGGTAAACGTTCTTCTTGGAGTGCAGGTCGCGGGAGACCGAGCTGGCTGCGATCTCGACGACCAGTTCGGGTGGGCCCTCGAGGTAGCCGTCTGGAGTGCTGGCACTTGTACCACCGGTCACCCGGCGGAGGCAGATGTCAGGCTGCACTTCGTTCTTGCTGCCGAGGCGGACAGTCGCATTGTGGCCCACTTCGAGTTCGGCGGCGTGACCCGCGCGATAGACCCCGAGCCAGGTCCCAAGGCTGGATTCGGCCGCGGAGTGTCCAAACGACACCGGTGAGCTCAAGTAGACCACCCCCTCGATGAGCTCCGCTTTCTTCTCGCCGGGCATGGCCTGGTAGCGCCGTTCGAACTCAGGCAGGGACAGACGGTCGCCGTTTTCGAGCCGGGGGATGGGGACCGCCAGGGAGTCATGCAGGGCCGTCATAGGGCCATTGTACTCCTAGGGCGGAAGGCGCCGGAACGGGACGAGGCGGGCGGTGAGGAGAATGGCCCGGGCCAGCTCACACGGGGCACGTCGTGGTTCTGGTCATCGACGAAGTAGATGATGTGCCAGCCTCCGGCTCGGACTGCCCGCCCTCTCGCGCGGGCCTGGAGGGGCTTGGAGCCGCGGGCGGCCGGGTCCTCGCGGAATGGCCACGCGCTCCCGGGATTGGCGATCCATGAGGCGAAGGTAGTTCGCCGCGCGCCGGGAGAAGCCAGGGTTGAAAGTCACAAGCCGAGCTCGTGAAGCAGCTCCTCGCCATCAACGGCATCTCCACGCTCGTATTCGGCATGGCTCTCTTCCACCAGCCCCTTCTCTTCGCCGGCCGGCTCCTCGACGCCGGTCGACTCCCACTCGATGCGCGCGAGCCACTCCGCTGCCTGCTCTGCGGTGAGTCGATCGATCTTTTTGCGCAGCGCTTCCTTCGCAGTCACGGGTCCTGTGTGGCCAGTTCGATGGGGCGCGACCCTGATGTTCGCCGGTTCCGCACCAGGCGGCTTTACTCCACCGGTTCGAGCGCGAGGAGGCGGGCGGTGAGGGCCTCCCAGGTGGGGCGCCACCAGCGTTCGAGGGCGAAGGCGACGCCGAGGCCGGCGAACGAGACAATCGCGCCGAAGACGGCATCCAGGATGAAGTGGTTCCCGGTGACGATCACCGAGAAGAACATGGCGATGGGCCAGGCCACGCCAAACACGAGGAACGCCGGGTGGCGTCCCACCCAGGCGACGACGGCGGCGAGCAACAGCGACCAGCCAAAGTGGAGGCTGGGCACCGCGGCAAACGGGTTGACCCAGGCCTTCGCCTCCTGGGCGTTATAGCCGACACGGTCGAAGGCGGCCATGGTATCGATGAAACCGGCGAAGGGGATGAGGCGGGGCGGGGCGACGGGCAGGAGCCAATAGATGACGACGCCGATGGCGCCGGAAGCGAGGAATGCGTTGCGGGTGAGACGGTAGGCGCGGCGGTGCCAGATGTAGAGCCAGACCGCGAGGACGATGACGAGCGGCATGTGGCCCCAGAAGTAGACCGCGTTCATGGTCTTGATGAGCCAGTAGTGGTCCAGGATCCAGGACTGCATTTCGAGCTCCCAGTAGATGCCCAGGCGCTGTTCGAGCTCGATAAGGTTGAAGCCGCGGACCATGGCCTCGCCCGCGCGGTCAACGACGGAACCGCGGATGAGGAAGTAGATGAGGAAGGAGACAACGACGACCACCACCTCGTGGATGCCTGAGCGCTCGGTGAGGCGCCAGAGGCGGCCGGCCTGGTGGCGGAAACTCGTGGCGGCGGGAGCGGTCACGCGTCCTCCTGGGATGAAGGCCGGCGGCCCGGGAGCTTTGCCCGGGGCGGTTCGGCCTGGCTACACTCGTTGATTACCGTAGCAATACCTCGGACGGGGGGACAACATCTTGGAGATTCGAGTCACCGGCGGCGATATCACACAGGCGAAGGCCGACGCGATCATCGTGAACCTGTTCGAGGGTGTGACGACGCCGGGAGGGGGCACCGGGGCGGTCGACCATGCGCTCGGCGGGGCAATCTCCCAGCTCATCGCACAGGGCGACATCCGGGGGAAAGCGGGCGAGTTCACGATCATCCACACGTTCGGGAAGATCCCGGCGGCGCGGGTGGTGGTGGCGGGCCTGGGGAAGCAGAAGGAGTTCGACATCGACGCGGTGCGCAACCTCGCCGCGAACCTGGCGCGCTTCGTGCGCAAGCCGGGGATCAAGGATGTGGCGACCATCGCGCACGGCGCCGGGATCGGGGGGCTGGACCCGGAGGCCTGCGCGCAGGCGATCGCCGAGGGGGCGCTGCTCGGCGAGTACCGGTTCCTGAAGCACAAAGCGGCGGACAACGACCGGCAGGAGCTGGCGTCGTTCACGATCGTGGAGCACGAGGCCGGGCGGGTGGAGAAGATGGCGGCGGCGGCGCGGCGCGGCGTGGTCATGGCGGAGGCGACGAACCTCGCGCGCGACCTGGCGAACGAGCCATCGAACCACCTGACGCCAACCGACCTGGCGGCCCGAGCCACCGAAGAGGCCCAGGCGAACGGACTGGAGTGCGAAGTGCTCGAGCGCGAGCAGATGGAGCGGAAGGGTATGGGTTCGCTGCTCTCCGTGGCCAGGGGCAGCGCCCAGCCGCCGAAGCTCATCCGCCTGGGCTACCGCGGGCGCGGGGGAGAGGGCTGGGACCTGGCGCTCGTGGGCAAGGGCATCACCTTCGATACCGGCGGCATCAGCATCAAGCCGGCCGCGAACATGGAGGCGATGAAGGCCGACATGACCGGCGCTGCCTCGGTGATTGCGGCGATCAGGGCGATCGCGCAGCTCGGCCCGAAGCTCAACGTTTTGGCGATTGCCCCGTGCACGGAGAACATGCCCGGCGGAAATGCGACGAAGCCGGGCGACGTGGTGACCGCGATGAACGGCCGGACCATCGAGATCATCAACACCGACGCGGAGGGGAGGCTGGTGCTGGCCGACGCGCTCTGCTGGGCGAAAGAGCTGGGCGCCTCCCATATCGTGGATGTGGCAACCCTGACCGGGGCGGTAACGACGGCGCTGGGCGACGTGGCCTATGGGCTGATGACGAACAACGACGCGTTTTGCGGGCAGTTCGAATCGGCGGCCGCCGCCGCGGGCGAAAAGACCTGGCGGCTGCCGATGTTCAAGGAATACGACGAGCTCATCAAGAGCGACGTGGCCGACTGCAAGAATACCGGGACGGGCAACCGGGGCGCCGGGACGATCGTGGGGGCGAAATTCCTCGAGCCGTTCGTGGGGGACACCCCCTGGATCCACCTGGACATCGCTGGCGTGGATAACATGCCGGCGGACAAGGGGTGGGTGGCGAAGGGCGCCAGCGGCTATAGCGTGCGCGCGCTGGTGAACCTGGCGTTGGCCATGGCGGGGTAGGCCCGGAGCTGGTCGCCGGGCGGGCGCGCCCTATTCCCCGGCCGTGCGGAGGCGCGGCACCGCTGCAAGGCGACGTGGCTGGCGCTTCGGGGCTGGCGCCACCGGTCCCTGCACGGCGATGTTCATCTTCACGAAGGCGCATTCGCCCTGCATGGTGATCTCGGGCGAATACGGCGATTCGCGGAAGAGCGTCAGCATGTTGAGGTTCTCACAGAGGACAACGGCGGTCAGCCGGTCGAAGCCGTTCGCGCGCGCGTGTTCGACCAGGCGGTCGAGCAGGATGGTGCCGATGCCCTTGCCCTGGAAGGAGTCCTCGACCACGAAGGCGACCTCCGCGGAAAAGCGGGACTCGGCTTCGTAGCGCCCGACCGCGTGGATGGTGTCCGCGTCGAGGGGGCTGATGACGAAGGCGCAGCGCTTCTTGAAGTCGACCGTGCAGAGGTGGTCGGCGAATTGCTGGGAAAGGCGTTTCATCGGGGTGAAGAAGCGCAGGCGGGTGGTATTCAGGGAGAGGCGGGAATGGAACTCCATCAGGCGTGGCACATCGCCGGGGCGGATCGGGCGAATCCGCACCGGGGTGCCATCGCGGAGGACGGCCATGCGTTCTTCAGGAAAGGTGATGGCCATGGAGTAAGTATCGCGCAGGCGTGTTGCAATCGCGTATCCCATTGGGGGGAGATTGCGGATACCAATCGGCCGTTTGTGTTACGGCTATCGAACAGGTTCGGGTCAGAGCTCGCGCGGAGGTAGTCGGGGGTGACCGTGAGGCGGTCGACGCGGCGGCTCGATCGGCCGCCACGCGAGGGCTCGTGGTCCTCATCCGGAAAGCGGACGGGTTCGGCATCCTTGGGCCGCTATCTCAACACGACGACGAGTTGCGCGGCCCGGGAAACGAGACAACGGAGGTCGTTCCCGGAGCGGAGGGTGAGACAGGCGTCTCGACGCCTTGCCCGTGGGCCAGGTAAACCCGGCCTGCGAGACCATGGGCATGCCAACGGCGATACATGCCGGGGCTGATATCCCGGAGCAGGGGAGGGCGCGTCCCGTGGGGCTGAGCTCGGCAGGATGGCGCGAGAGAAGGGCCTGAAGGCCGCCTGTCCGCGGCAGGCGAAGGCCGAGCGGGTCATCGCCGAGGCCACGTTTCCCTGGATGTGACGGACGATCGCCGTCCCGGAGGCGGGAATCCTGGACGGGGATGGCCGGCAGTGGGCCCGGGGGACGGACCATCTACGCGCTCAAGCAGCACACAGGCTAGCTCTCTTCGAGGCGGTCGAAGGCGGCGTTCACGCGTTCGAGCAGGCGGTTGGCGAGGCGAATACTCAGGGCGATGTCCTCGACACCGGGGATGCTGGTCTGCTGGATGGCGTGGAGGATACGGCCGGTGCGGAAACAGATGGTCGTGTCGACGAAGGTATTCGAACCATCGTTCTGCTGGCGGACAAAGAACCCCGTGGAGCCGTCGCCGATGGCGGGCACGAGGAACGGTTCGAGCTGGATCGAGTCGTTGATTGGCAATCCGCAGGCAAACTGTTCGAGTGACTTTTGCGCGGCGGCGGAATCGGCATAGAGGGTGGAGACATTGGTGAGCGCGAGCACGGGCCCGAGGCCGGCGGGCGCGAAGGCGGCAACGTGGTTGGTGAGGCGGCCCTGGGCTTCGAGCTGGGCCTGCTTGGCCTCGGGGTCGTTCGTTTCGAAAAACCCGGCCCAGATCGCGTTGTCGAAGGAGGGTTCATCGAGCTCCTGGGCTTCGAAGCCAGGGGGCAGGTCGGCGTCACGGAGGGCCATCGCGGCGAGGTCGTAGTCGTCATCGCCAAAGGAGTCGGGGTAAGTGCGCTCGCCGCCGCAGGCGGCGAGGAGCAGTGCCGCGGCAAGGGTTGCGAAAGCAGGGATGCGCCACCGGGGCATCGCAGGTGTCCTTGGGGCGGGATTGGCATATCGTACGGCACCAGGGGTACCAGCGGCATGCGATGCATGGCCGCGGGAATGAGCTACAAGGGGAGAGACGATGGCGCTTTCGGCCGACGATCAACTGGCGATCCAGCAGCTCTACGCGAGGTACAACCACGCGATCGACTCGGGCGATGGTGCGGGCTGGGCCGCCTGTTTCACCGCGGACGGCGTGTTCAGTTCGGCGACGGGCACGTTCACGGGGACGGAGCAGCTCGCCGGGTTTGGGACAACCTTCGCGCAGCGGCTGAAGGCAAGGCACTGGACGAACAACCTGGTGGTGGACGGCGACGGCGTGACCGCGAAGGGGTCGTGTTATCTCCTGCTGCTGCGGCTGACGCCGGGCGAGCAGCCACCGGCCACGATCCTGACGACGGCCATCTACCGCGATGAACTGGTCAATGGTGCCAGCGGCTGGCAGTTCAGGAAGCGGACCGTCGTTGGCGACGCCTAGCAACGGCGAGTGAAGTCGTTCCTGTTCCTGGCGATCGTCGCGTTTTTCGCGATCACCCTGGTGATGGCGGTGCTCTTCCGTGACGAAAAGGCCCGGAGCCGGCTGACGTTCTTCCGGAACGTGGCGTACGGGTACATCATCGCGATCGTGCTGCTGGCCATCTACCGGATGTGGGTTGCCTGATGCGCGTGTTGATCGCGCCGCAGGAGTTCAAGGGCAGCCTCGCGGCGGACGAGGCTGCCGCGGCCATCGCCTCGGGGATCCGGAGCGTCCGCCGGGATTGGACCCTGGACATCCTCCCGCTTTCCGACGGCGGGCCCGGGCTGCTCGATGCGATGCGGCGGGCGGTAAAGGCCGACACGATGGCGGTCGCCGCCCACGATGCGCTCGGGAGGAAGGTGCTCGCGCGCTACCTTCGCGTGCGGGCGTCGGGCGACATGATCGTGGAGGCGGCCCAGGCGAACGGGCTCCTGCACATCAAGCCGGAGGAGCGGGATGCCCTCCGCGCGGACAGCTTCGGCGTGGGCGAGATCATCGCGGATGCGGCCCGGGAGCAGCCCCGGCGGATGATCATCGGGGCCGGTGGGAGCGCGACGACCGACGGCGGGGCGGGGGCGGCGCGGGCGATGGGAGCGCGCTTCACCGGCATGGCGGGACGGGAGCTGCCGCCGGGCGGGGCCGCGCTGGCGCATCTCGAGCAGATCGCCTGGGAGCGGCCCGCATGGGCGGCGGGGATCGCCTTCGTGGTGGCCTGCGATGTGACGAATCCGCTCTGTGGGCCGAACGGGGCGGCGCGCGTGTATGGCCCGCAGAAGGGGGCGACGGCGGCCGAGATCGACCAGCTTGAAGAGGCGCTCTTCCGCTATGCGATGGTGGTCCGGCGGCATTTCGGCATCGACCTGGCGAACATGCCCGGGGCCGGGGCTGCGGGCGGCCTCGCCGGGGGTCTGGCCGCCTTTCTCGGGGCACGGCTGGCGAGCGGCTTCGACCTGGTGGCCGAAGCGACGGGCCTGCGCGAGCGCATGGCCTCGGCCGACATCGTCGTGACCGGCGAGGGACGGTTCGACGCCCAGTCGGCGGAGGGGAAGGTGACCGGGCGCCTCATGGAGCTGGCTGCCGGGGCAGGCAAGCCGGTCGTGCTCTTCGCCGGGCAGTCGGCCGGGGAGGGCGCGGCGCGCACCATCCAGTCCATCGAACCCGACGAACGCCGGGCGATGGAGAACGCGGCGAAACTGCTGACGGAACTTGCGGCGCGCTGGGCCATGGGGCCCGGTCAACCCTACCCCCCGGCTTCGTAGCGTTCGGCGCGCTCCACGGCGGCGAGGATCGCGTTGGCCAGGCTCTTCGCCGAATCGAGGGTGAGCTCCACCGCGACGCGGGCATCGACTCCCCCGGCATCGTTGGTGAAGTCGATGTTCAGGGCGTGCTCGAGGTCGATGTGGAACGGGTGGTCGTAGGTGACATGGGCGCCGGCGACGGTGAACCAACCGCTCGCCCCCTTTCCGCTCCCGGTGAGGACTGCGTGTTCGACGATGTTCGTGCACATGGGGGCCCTCCTACTCGGCGCCGAGGTGCCGCCGAAAGAACGCGAAGACTTTCTGCCAGCCATCGACGGCCTGTTCGGCGCGGTAGGCGGCGGGACGGTCGTGGTAGAAGAAGCCGTGGCCGGCGCCCGGGTACATGGTGAATTCGTATTGCTTGCCGTGCTTCTTGAGTTCGGCTTCGTGGATGGCCACTTGCTCGGGTGTCGGCGCTCGGTCATCTTCACCGAAGAGACCGAGGAGCGGGCAGGAGAGGTCCCTGGTGTAGTCGATGGGGGCTACGGGGCGTTTCTCGGTGAGGTCCTCGGCGCGCATGACTACGCCCCCACCCCAGAGGTCAGCGGCTGCGTCGAAGGCGGTGCTGCGGCAGGCGGCGAGGTAGGCGTGGCGACCGCCAGAACACGTGCCGAACACCCCGACCTTCGCATTGGAGAAGGCCTGGGAACGGAGGAACGCCGCACAGGCGGCGGCATCGCCGACCACCTGGTCATCCGGGACACCACCCTCGGCACGAACCTTCGCGGCGACATCATCGGGCGTGCCCTGGGCAACGCGACAGTAGAGGTCGGGGGCGATGGCAGCATAACCGTGGGCGGCGAACTTCCTGGTGGTCTCCTTGTACCAGGTATCCCAGCCGGGCATGTGGTGGATGAGGACGACCGCGGGGAAGGGACCGGGCCCGAGCGGGCGGGCGAAGTAGGCGTAGATGGGGTCGCCATTGGCACCGGGGATGACAACGGTCTCGGCGAGCATTCCTTCGTACTGGTTGGTGCGATAGGGCATGGAGCACCTCGATTCGGGATGTGCGAGGGGAAACTATACCGAAGGAGGAAGGATGGCCTTATTCGCCGAGGAGGTGGCGCGCCTTGCGCGCGGCCGCGGCATCGATGACCTGGTCGCCAAGGCGTGCAACCCAGGCGCCCTCGGCGCGGGCCGCATCATAGGCCGCGGCGGCCTCGCGGGCATGGTCGCGGGTGGCCTCCGTGGGAGCGAAGGCGGTGTTCGCCGTGATCGCCATCCGGGCATCGGGCAGGATGGCCCCGGCGAAGCCGTACTGCGCCAGGTACACCAGCTCGAGGCCATCGCATACTACCAGGGGCGATTGGCCGAGCGAGCGGGAGACCGCGACGACCTGGCCGCGGGCGTAGGCGAGGCGATCGCCTTTTTGCTCATCGCGCGCACCGATGTCGCGGGCGTAGCGGTGCGAGTGGAAGACGAGGCCACCTACACGGGGTGCGGCAGCGGCAATCTCGGCGGCCTTCATCAGCCCGCGGGCGGTATCGATCACCGGGAAGACCGCCGTATCGCCGGGTTCGATGCCGCGCTGGAGTTCGAACTCGCGGAGGAGCACGGCGACATCGCGCACGTCCTGTGGCTCGACGGCGTGGGGCAACAGCACCCCCTTTACGAGGGGGCTGAGGATGGAGTCCAGGTCGTCGCGAAGGAGGCGCGTACGGGGGTGGTTGACTACGACGAGCGCGGCTTTTTCGTACGTGGCGGTCCGGCCGAGCGCGGCGGTCACTTCGAGCCGCAGCCCGGCGATGGGCCGGGAGGCATCGGCCAGGGTGAGCAGGACACCATCGGCCTGGGAGCCGAGGGCGTCATCGAGGCCGGCGCCGGAAACGGCGATAGAGACGATGCTGCGAAGACGCATGCTCAGGGCTTCCCTCCGATGTACCCGCCGACCACGATGGGTGGCGGCTGCATCGCGGCGAGGTTGATGTCCTGCCTGAGGGCCATCATGCCCTGCATGTGGTCGAGCGCGTGGCGGTACATGAGCTCGGCGAGCCACTGGCAGGTGAGCGGGCCCCAGCGCGTGTCCTCGCGAAGGCGGGTCCAGGTGAGGTCGTTCATATCGCGGAAGATGGCGAGCTCTTCATCACGGATGCGCTGGATATCGCCGATGAGTGAGGCGAGCGGCTCGGCAGGCCGGTAGCGGTGGTCGTGCCAGTCGCGCCGGCTGTAGTCGAGCGGGTCGAGCATATCGGGGACGGTAGCCCAGCGCAGGAGCGGGAGGTAGACCTGCTGCTCCATGTCGCGCAGATGGGAGAGGTGCTCGTGGATGGACCACTCGGCATCGGATGGCTTGTAGGCGGCCTGTTCGGGCGTGATTCCGCGCACGAGCCAGGCGATATCGTCGGTGACGGCGCGGAGCCGGGCGGTGAGCTCGGTGCGGTAGGACGACGTTTCGCTCACAGGGGAACCCTCCGAAGCCACCAATTTGAGGGAGTATAAGGGAATTCGATCACCCGCGCTAGCAGATCTTGCAGCGTGGTTCAGCCGGCGTGGACGGTGTGGCGGCTCCAGAGCTTGAGGGTTTCGCGAAGCTTATCGACGGTGGCGTCATCGATGGTGGCATCGCTGAGGACGCAATCGTTGAGGTGTCGCTCGAGGATGAGCAGGCTGGCGGCTTCGAGGCCGGAGCGGGCGGCGAGGAGCTGCGTGAGCACGTCCTCGCAGCAGCGGCCGTCTTCGAGCATATTGCGAAGCCCGCGCACCTGGCCTTCGATCCGTGCGAGCCTGTCGAGAAGTCGCTTGGTTTCTTCGGGAGTCATGGGAAGGGCCCTCCGTGGTATTGACGAGCATACCCCATGGGGGTATATTGAGTCCACCATTCACCCGCATCCATCGGGCCAAATGGGCCGGGCGACGGGTGGTCGCGACGAAAGGAACAACAAGAGAGATGGCAGAAGTACGCGAAGTGACCGATGTGACCTGGGACAGCGACGTCCTGAAGTCCGACCTGCCGGTACTGGTCGATTTCTGGGCGCCGTGGTGCGGGCCGTGCCGGATGGTGGCGCCGATCGTGCAGGAACTGAGCGAGGAGTATGCGGGCAAGGTGAACTTCATGAAGATGAACACCGACGAGAACCCGATGGTGCCAAGCAAGTTCGGCATCCGGAGCATCCCCTCGCTGCTCATCTTCAAGGGTGGCGAACTCAAGGGGACCGTGGTCGGCTTCCGCCCGAAGAGCGATTTGAAGAAGCGGATCGACGAGGCCCTGGTCTGAGGACAGGCTGACGGCAACGAACAGTCAGGGCCGGCTGGAGCAATCCACCGGCCCTTTGTTCACCCAGCGGAGGAACAGGCACGATGGAACAGTACGATGTGGCGATCGTGGGCGGGGGAGGCGCGGGGCTGACCGCCGCGCTCTACACTGCCCGCGCACGACGGCGGACAATCGTGTTCGAGGGCGAGGTAATGGGTGGCCAGATCGCCACGACCGACATCGTGGAGAACTACCCGGGCTTCCCCGATGGGATCAACGGGTTCGACCTCGCGCAGCTCATCCACCGGCAGGCGGAGAAGTTCGGGGCGGAGACGGCCTACGAGCGGGTCGAGGGGATCGAGCGGCTCGCGGACGGCGCCTTCGAACTGCGAACCACGGAACGGGCGGTGAGGGCAAGGGCCGTCGTCATGACGGCGGGGGCTGCCTACAACAAGCTCGGCGTGCCGGGCGAGGCGGAACTGACCGGCCGTGGCGTGAGCTACTGCGGGACCTGCGATGCGGCCTTCTTCGGCGGGATGGACGTCATCGTCGTGGGCGGCGGAGATTCGGCGCTCGACGAGGGCATGTTCGTGGCGCGGTACGCCCGGACGGTGAACGTGGTCCACCGGCGCGACACGCTGCGGGCGAGCGCAATCCTCCAGGAGCGGGCGTTCGCCACGCCGAACATGCGCTTTACCTGGAACACGGTGGTGGAGCGGATCGAGGGCGAAGGCCAGGTGGAGCGGGCCGTGTTGCGGAACGTGGAGACCGGCGAGGTGAGCACGGTGCCCACGAGCGGGGTGTTCATTTTCATCGGGCAGACGCCGAACAATCACCTGCTGGCCGGGCTGACCGAACTGGACGCGGGAGGCCACGCGGTGGTGGACCTGCAGATGCGGACGCGGGTGCCCGGGCTGTTCGTGGCGGGCGACCT
The DNA here is from genome assembly GCA_035326025.1 of Tepidiformaceae bacterium. GTDB lineage: Bacteria > Chloroflexota > Dehalococcoidia > Tepidiformales > Tepidiformaceae > Amarobacter. The sequence continues at coordinate 43,243 of DAOKYT010000011.1, read as the reverse complement.
GCGGACGCAGGCGGCACGGCAGCTCATCAGCGCGGCCGGCGATGGGGCGACGGCGGCGATCTCGGCGGAACACTACCTCGCCGGCCTCGACGGGCAGGGCGCGGCGGTGAAGTAGGCGTCCCGGGCGAGGCGGTGTGGGCGGACCGCTTCGCAAATCGCCGGGCGGGCCGCTACCATTGCGGCTATGCCGCTCTATGAATTCATGTGCCCCAAGTGTGGTTCGCGAGGAGAGGTATTCTCGCGGACGGTCCAAACGGATGTCGTGCCGCCACGGTGCGTGAACGCGGGCAATGAGCCGGGCCACGACATGCGCCGGGTCGTGAGCAAGTTCGCGCAGCACCGGACGCTTGCCGATCAGCTGGAGGAAGCCGAGGCCAAGTTCGGCAAGGAAGTGGATGCCGCCATGGGACCGGCGCCGGATGTCGACAAGTATGCCAAGCGCTACGAGGCGCTCGCGAAGGACCTTCCCCCGGAGTAGCGGCGGCCCCCGGGTGCCCACGGGGGCTCAGAGCACCGGCAGGTACTCGGCGAGCTCGAAATCGCTGACGTGACGGCGGTAGCGCTCCCACTCAATTCGCTTGTTCTTGATGAGGCTTTCGTAGGTGTGGTCGCCGAGCGCGGCGCGGAGGAAGGGCGAAGCCTCGGCCTGCTCGATCGCCTCGATCAGGCTGCCGGGGAGCATCTTGATGCCTCGGGCCGCGCGCTCGGCGGCCGTAAGTTCGAACACGTTCTCCTCGACGGGCTCGGGGATGGGGCGCTCGTTTTCGATGCCATCGAGTCCTGCCGCGAGCATGACCGCGAATGCCAGGTAGGGATTGCAGGCCGAATCGGGCGAACGGTATTCGATGCGGGTGTGGGTTTCCTTGCCCGGCTTGTACTCCGGGATGCGGATAAGGTCGCTGCGATTGCGGCGGGCCCATGTGATGTAGACGGGGGCCTCGAAGCCGGGCAGGAGGCGCTTATAGCTGTTGACCCACTGGTTGGTGACCAGGGTGAGGGCAGCGGAGTGGTGGAGCAGCCCGGCGATGTACGAGCGTGCGATGGCGCTCAGGTGGTAGGGGTCGGCGGGGTCGAAGAAGGCGTTGCGTTCGCCCTTGAACAGCGACTGGTGGACGTGCATGCCGCTCCCGTTATGATCGGCGAGGGGCTTTGGCATGAAGGTGGCATAGACGCCGTTTGCCGCGGCGATCTCCTTCACGACGAGCCGGTACGTCATGGCGGCGTCGGCCATGGTGAGGGCATCGGTGTACCGCAGGGCAATCTCGTGCTGGCTGGGAGCGACTTCGTGGTGGCTGTACTCGACCTCGATACCCATGGCTTCGAGGGTGAGGACGGTTTCGCGGCGGAGGTCACTGGCCGCATCGGAGGTCTGGTCGAAGTAGCCGCCGCGGTCCAGTGGCTCGGGGCGTTTGGGGTTCCGGAAGTAGAAGTATTCGAGCTCGGGGCTCACGTAGAAGGTGTAGCCGAGGTCGGCGGCACGCTTGAGCTGGCGCTTGAGGACGTACCGCGGGTCGCCCTCGAAGGGTTGTCCATCCGGGTAGTAGATGTCGCAGAACATGCGGGCGACGCGGGCTTCGCGCGGCCGCCACGGGACGAGCTGGAAGGTCGCGGGATCCGGGCGGGCGATCATGTCGGATTCGTCGATGCGGGCGAAGCCTTCGATGCTCGATCCATCGAACCCCATGCCATCCTCGATGGCCTTTTCGAGTTCTTCGACGGTGATGGCGAAGCTCTTGAGTGCGCCGACGATGTCGGTGAACCAGAGGCGGATGAACTTCACATCGTGTTCGCGGCAGGCGGAGATGACGTAGGACGCGGATTCGCTCATCGGGACTCTCCAGGCACCACAATCGCTCAGTGCAGTGTAGCGCGTGGTTGTTACGGGCAGGTTGCCGCCGGTAAGGGGCTCATGACTCAACGGAGGCGACGGCCTCGGCCGGCGTCATCCGGGAGTCGCGGACGGCCTCGATGGCGGGGAGGTAGGCATCCATGGCGGCCAGGTTCGAATCGAGGAGCGCCTCGAACATGGCGTGGCCGAGATGCCGGCCGGCGACATCAAGACTGGTCTTGAAACGGATCTCTCCGTCGCTGAAGTCCATTTCGAAGTTGCCGATGGCGATGCCGTAGTTGATGCGCACCAGGAGCTCGGCCATGGCCATCCGAACTTCCTCGGGGGCGCTCCAGGGGGCCTGGGAGTAGATGCTGCAGCGCCCAAACTCCTCCCGGCAGACCACGTAGAGGGACCACTCACCGTTGGCGCTGGCGACGGCCGCACGGACCACTTCCGGGTCGGCCGTCTCTTCCCACTCGATCTCGCGCTCCTGGAGCACGTCGAGGGCAACGGCCCGCATGGGGAGGTGCAGGGAGGCGGGCAGATTACCGCCGGAGGCGGCCGGCGGGGGGTTGAGGGCGAAGATGGTGCTGTAGCCGATTCGAAGCTCGCCCGAGGCATCGACGTCCTGGGGAACAGGCGTGGTGACATGGAGTGCAACCCACGACTCGGTCTCGAGGAGGGGAGTCCAGCGGCCGTGTTGGGAGGAGTCGCGGAGCGCGGCGGCAAGTGCTTCGGGGCTGGAGCCAAGCAGCTCGACTTCGGAGAGGAGGTCCGCATCGAGGCGCGCCTCGATGCGGACGGTCCCGGACGGCACGAAGGTCTCGGCGCCGGGGCCGCGATTATCCGGGGCAAGGTGGAAGAGGCCCCGGGCGGCCGCCTCCCGGTACTGGCCCGGGTCCATCTCGAAAGTGAGGCGGCATTCACGAAGCGGCTCGCCATCGAACACGAGGGCAACATCGACGCCCGAGACTGCCAGGGCGGAGCCATCGGGAGGATACAGGGTGATCGGCGTCTGAAGGTCGGCGCGGGATGTGGTAGTCATGGCGGGTTTGCCGGAGGCCGGCTAATCGACGCCCCATTTGCCGCCGTCGTAGAACACGCGGACGAGCTTCTGGCCCTGTTTCACCTTCATGGCGAAGACCCCGGCATTGACCTCGATCCCCTTGATGTACTCGAGCTTCGCCTCGAACTTGAATTCGTTGGTGGAGAAGTCATAGCCGCCGGTGAGGGTGAGTTTGAGGGAGACCGGGGCGGAGAAGGCCTCCGATGGTGCTCCCGCTTCGAACTTCGGCACCCACGCCGTCTGGGGAACCTGCGCGATCTGGAGAACGGAGGATGCACCGTTCTCGCCCGCGGAGATGAGTGTCCCGGCATCCTGGGAGACGGTGGACTTCTCATTGGCGGCGGCCTGGACGGCCTTGCGGATGGCGATGGCGAGGTTCGAAGCAAGGGGCGGGATGTAGCCGCCAACGCCCTTCGCCACGAGTTCGTTCATCGGGATGGTGGCCGAGGCATCGAGGGCGACCGTGAGCGACTGGAGCGAAGCGCGCTGTCCCTTGCCCTGGGTAGCCCAGTCGAGGCCAACCTTGATGCCGCCCGCAAAGGGACCGCCGGTTGCCGAGAAGGCCAGCTCGAGGTGGTGGGTGCTTTCGCCGAGGACTTCGGTAAGGCCACGCACTTTCGGGAGGGGGGATGCCTTCCCGAGCCCCGCCGACTTGCGGGCCTTGACTGACTCGTAGTCGTACTTTTTCCCGGACTTGTAGCCGACGCTTCCTTCAAGGTCGGCCACGCCGCCGACTCCAGCTTTCGCCTTGGCCCCCGCGAGGCCGCCGGTCTCGACGTAGGCATCCTCCTCATCCGAGTCCCCGGTGCCCCCGAGGTTGAGCGACTTGTCCTTGAAGTTCTCCTTCTCGACCTTGGCGGCCCACTTCTCCGCCCGCTTCCAGCCGACGGCGGAAGAGCTACCACCCCAAATGAAGTTGGCGACCTCGTTGGGGATGACGCGCGATTCGCGGATGCGGCGGTACATGCCGTAGGAGACGAGCTCCATGGCCTTTTCCGGGGTGGCGCCCTCGGCTTCGATGTACATGCCGAGCTCACCGCCGATTTCGGCGATGTTCGGGATGTTGGCGCCGCCGGTGAGGGCGACTTCGAAGCCAACCTTGAGGGCCTGTCCCTTCAGGCGCTCGACCGAGGCCTTGAAACGGAAGCCGAGGTAGCCCACGCCGTTGGGCTCGATCGGGACCTTGACCTCGACTTCGAGCTCGGCTGAATCGCCACTCGATGGCGCCGCCGCCCCGATGATCGGCCCGATCTTCGAGAGGATGGAGGAGACATCGCCCTCCATTTGCGTCTTGAATTTGTTCTCGGTGCGCTCGACCGGTTTCTGGTCTTCGCCGAGGTATTCGCGGGCGGCGTCGCGGATCTTGACGAGCTCGGCGAGCTCCTTACCCGCTTCGATGAAGAGGGCGGTCATCCCGGGGGTGCGCTTCCGGCTCCGGGACTTGTCGCCCTCGTGGGTATCCATCCAGAGGTTCACGTCTTCGCGAATCTGGTAGAGGATGTTGATGGCGCGGTCCTGGGTGCCGCCGGGCTTGAGGTGGAGGCCTTTCGCCCGGAGGGCGTGGTACTCATCGAGGAGCGACTCGATCTCCTTGAGCGTCTTGCCGCGACCGGCGAGCAAGCCGGCGTTCGTCTCCTTCTTGAATTCTTCTTTGGTGACCAGCCGCCTGATGGATGGCGGATTGGCCACGGAACGGTGAGATGGCGCGGATGCGGGTGTGGCGAGAGCGCGCTGGACCGCCTGGTTGCCCGCGGCAGCCTGCATCGCGAAGGCTGGAGGCCGCGAAGCGCGAGCGCCGGCGGCGGGCCGGGGCGCAGCCGTGGCGCGGGCGGGGGCATGTGGGCGGCGCTGCCGCTGTCGTCCGGTGGCCATCACACGCTACTCTACGCCGGATGCGCCCGGCGTGGCGAGATAATGCGCCCGTAGAGGTCGTATTCCGCCGTCTCTTCGATGCGGACGCGCACGCGATCACCGATGGCGGCGGTACCGCGAGCGAAGACCAGGCCGTCGACTTCGGGTGCCTCCCGGTAGGTTCGGCCGGCGACTACCGGGTCGCCGTCCTCATCTTCTCCGGTGCCTTCGACGAGGAGGTCGAGGGTGCGGCCGGCGAAGCGGCGGGCCAGCCTGGCGGCGATCTTCTGTTGTTGCCGCATGAAGCGGTCGCGCCGCTCGGCCTTCACGTCGTCCGGCACCTGTGGCTCCATGTCGAAGGCTCCGGTCCACTGCTGACGGGAATACGTGAAGCAGCCGGCGTGGTCGAAGCGGATGTCGCTGGCGAATTGCAGCAGCTCCTGGAACTCCGCCTCGGTTTCCCCGGGGAATCCGGCGATGAAGGAGGTGCGCAGGACGACATCGGGCATGGCCGCGCGCAGTTCGCGGATGAACTGGTGGACGCGGCCTAGATTGTGCGGGCGCTTCATGCGCCGGAGGACGGCCTCGCTGCCGTGCTGGAGCGGCACATCGAGGTAGTGGACGACGTTGGGGAGGCGGGCCATGGCCTCGATGAGGGCAGGTGAAATCCGGCTGGGATAGGCGTACATCAGGCGGAGCCAAACATCCGGGCCGACGGCTTCGGAGAGGATCGCAAGCAGCCCGGGAAGGCCGGCGCCGGCCGGCATGCCCAGGTCTTCGCCCCAGGCCGTGGTGTCCTGGCCGACGAGGACGATCTCCTTCGCCCCTGCCGCGACCAGGCGCTGCGCCTCCCTGACCAGGAGGCCGGCGGGCGCTGAGCGGAGGCCGCCCTTGATCTTCGGGATGACGCAGAAGGTGCAGGGCGCATCGCACCCATCGGAGATCTTGAGGTAGGCGCTCGGGCCCGCGAGACGCGCGTTGCTTTCCGGGATATCGAAGATGGCGTCGACATCGACGCTGAGGAGGCGCGCGACATCCTGCCACTGGCCCACACCGAAGATGTGGTCGACGGCGGGGGCCGACTCCTTGACCTGGCGGCCGTAGAGCTGGGTCATGCAGCCCGCGACGATGAGCGTCTGGCCTTCGCGCTTCGCGGCGGCGAGCTGGCGGACCGCCTCCATGGACTGCTCCTGGCTCTGTTCGATGAAGCCGCAGGTATTGACGATGATGGCATCGGCATCGTCTGGCTGGAGGACCGGCAGGAGCTCGCCGCCGGCAAGGAGGCGTTCGAGGTGCTCGCTATCGACATCATTCTTGGGGCAGCCGAGCGTGACCAGGTGGTAGGTCCTGGGTACGGCCATCAGGGGCCCTCGCTGACGACGATGCGGACGGTGGAGCCCGCGGTGTATTCGACTTCGGGAGCGGGTGACTGGTTGATGACGGTCCCCTTTGGCTGGCTGTTCGGCTCGGAGAGTTCCTGGACGACGTAGCCGGCTTCGGCGATGGCGAGCCGCGCAACTTCGGCCTGGACACCGATGAGGTCGGGGACGATCCCGGGGGTGACATCGAGGCCGCTGGTCTGCTGGCCGCTGGTGTCCGGCGTCGCGTCGCCGCCGGTAGCGCCGGTGGCGCCCGCCGGGCCAGCAGGGGTGGCATCGGCCCCGGGCGTCGCGTCGTCGCCACCAAGGCTGGAGATGATGTAGGCAAGCAGCACCACGGCGATGACAGCGGCGACCGCGACGACGGCGATGACCATGGAGCGCGTCTGGGCGGCGGGGTCGGTCTTGATGCGGCGGGCGGGCGAGGGTACGCCGATATCGACACCGATGACGGGCTCATAGGATCCGGCCGGCTCGGGACGGCGCGGCTGGAGCGGAGTGGGCCTGCCCGGTGCCGGGCGGCGCGGCTGCGCGCCCGGTGGCGGCGGCGGGGCCGCCTGGGCGGGGCCGGAGCGCCACGTGGGCCGGGAGGCGGAGACGGGGCTGACCGGCCTATCGGGGCTCGGCCGAGGGGTGGGGGCCGTGGCCTCGGCGGCCCGCTGGTATTCGGGGTCGTCCTCCCTGGGGAACATGGCGAGGGTTTCCTGGGGATCGAGGCCGAGGTACTGCGAATAGGAGCGGAGAAAACCACGCGCATACACAGGCGCCGGGATGACCTCGAACTGTTCGCTTTCGAGCGCCATGAGGTAGCGGCGGGAAATACGCGTGTCGCGTTCGGCGTCTTCGAGCGTGAGGCCGCGAGCTTCGCGCGCGCGGGTCAGCAAGCTCCCAAGTTCACCCATTTTTCTTAACCCCGGGGGTAAGCCGACCGTATCAGGTTCGGCGTCTAGACGGTAGGCGGGAATGATAGCCACGAATCGCCGGCCGTCATCCCCGTGACCCTTTCGTGGCGGAGCTCAGGCCAGGGGCACGGCTGGAGTACCGCTACCCCGATGGGCGGCCCGCGGTCACCGGCGAGATCCTTGAGGTGGACCCGCCCCGGAGGCCCTCCCGCGCGTGGTGGGGTATGTACGACCCCGGCCCGGGAGCCGGCCTCACGCGTGACGTGGGAGCTGACGGCGCCGGGCGAGACGACGAAGGCCGAGCTCCGCCACGATCGCTTCGAGCCCGGGAACCTGACCTATGCGTCGATCTCGCGGGGGTGGGCACCGCTGCTCAACAGCCTGAAGCCGCTCCTCGAGACGGGCGACCTGCTGGTCCTGGAGGGAGAGGGAGATGCCCGCCCGGAGGGCCGGTGCTCAGCCGCAGGATCACGCGGTGCGCGGGCGGGTTGCGGCGGTCCGGGGCGTGGGCCAATCGTGAACGGCGGGCGACGCGGTTGCCGGTGGGGTCACGCCCGCTTGCGGAGATGGATGAGGCACCAGTCGCGCTCGTGACTCATGGCGACGAGCTCGAAGCCGTAGGGTTGCATCGCGCCAATCACCCGGCGGGCATCGGGAGCGAGGATCCCCGAGAGCACCAGGTCGCCCGCCGGCTGGACGACGGTGCCGAAGGAAGCCGCGAGGCCGATGTTGGCATCGGTGCTGATGTTGGAGACCACAAGCTCGTAGCGGCCTTCGTGGGAGGTGGTGAGGACGCCCGCGCTGATGGCGACCTCCTCGCCGATGGCGTTCTCGTCACAGTTGCGCCGGGCGATTTCGGCCGCGATCGGGTCGATGTCGATGGCGACGACACGCGGGACGCCAAGCTTGACGGCGGCGATGGAAAGGACACCGGACCCGGTACCGACATCGAGCATGGTGATGCCGGGCCGGGCGAGCGCGTCGAGGGCGGCAAGGCAGAGGCGGGTGGTCTCGTGGTGGCCGGTGCCGAACGCCTGGCCCGGGTCGAGGCGGATGGCGACCTGGCCGGGACGGACCTCGTGTTCGACCCAGGAGGGGACGATGACGGCGCGGCCGCCGGTATCGACGACGCCGAAGAACTCCCGCCAGGAGACGGCCCAGTCCTGTTCGTAGATGGGGCGGGCCGTGAGCTGGACCGCCGGGTAGGCCTCCATGGACCGGCGAAGATCCTCGGTGAGGACGGCGCCCAGCTCGGAACTCGGGAGGTACGCCCGGACGAGGACAGGCTCGCCGCCGCGGACGCGGAAACCCTTTTCGGGGCCAAGGATGTCGACAGGCTCTTCGAGGGTGATGCCCCCGGGAGCCGCGAGCCGGACGAGCTCCGAGACTTCCTCGACGAGCATGGGCGGGACCTGGGCCGTGATCTCGAACCAGAGGCTGCTCACGGGTCACCCGGCCATGGCGTCGCGGATGCGCTCGAAGAAGCCCTTGTTGCGGCGGGGCAGGGTGGGTGTGCCCATGGTGGCCGCCAGCTTCTCGAGGAGCTCGCGCTGCTCGCCGGTGAGCGACTCGGGCACGACAACGGTGACGCGCACGACCATGTCGCCCCGGCCCGTGCCGCGGAGGTGGGGGACGCCCTTGCCGCGGATAACGAAATCCTCGCCGCTCTGGGTGCCGGGCGGGATTTCGAACTGCATGTCGCCATCGAGCGTGGGGATGGTGACCTCGGCGCCGAGGGCGGCCTGGGCCACGTTGACGGGCAACTCCAGGACGATGTGGTCTTCGACGCGCTCGAAGCGCTCGTGTGGGGCAACGGAGAGGACGACGTAGAGGTGGCCGGGCTCGCCGCCGCGCGGGCCGGATTCGCCCTCGCCGGCGATACGAATCTGGGCGCCGTCGTCGACGCCAGGGGGGACTTTGACCGCGATGCGCCGCGTCTGGCGGGTGCGGCCGGTCCCGCGGCAGGCGGCGCAGGGGTTCGTGATGACACGTCCCTCGCCCTGGCAGCGGCCGCAGGTGGAGACATTGACGAACTGGCCGAAGATGCTCTGCTGCGATCTTCGGATTTCGCCGGCGCCGTTGCATTCGGGGCAGATGACCGGCTCGGTGCCAGGTTCGGCGCCGCGTCCGTCGCAGGCTTCGCACGATTCGAGACGCTGGAACTCGATCTCCTTTTCGGTGCCGAAGACGGCTTCCTCGAAGGTGAGCTTGAGGTTGTAGCGGAGGTCGGAGCCGCGGGCAGGGCCGCGACGGCGCCGGCCGCCGCGCGTGCCGCCCCCAAAGAACGCGTCGAAGATGTCGCCGAACCCGTCGAAGGTGTTGAAGCCGTCGAATCCGCCGGCGCCGGCTCCAGCGCCGCCTTCGACACCCGCGTGGCCGAAGCGGTCGTACAGGGCGCGCTTCTGGTCGTCGGAGAGCACTTCGTAGGCGCGGTTGATTTCCTTGAACTTTTCGGCCGCGTCCTCCGAGGGGTTGCGGTCGGGGTGGTACTCCATCGCGAGCTTGCGATAGGCCTTCTTCAGTTCCTGGGCATCGGCGCCCCGGCTGACGCCGAGCACCTCGTAGAAGTCGCGCTGTCCGGTGGCCATGGTATTAGCAGTGTAGCAAAGGGAGTGCTAAGAGCGGGCAATCATCGGCGGGCGAACCGGAGTAGCGCTAGAATCGCGCAATGCCACGGTTGCCAGAGGATATTTCGCCCGTCTTCGAGCGCTTTGTGCGGGGGCCGTCCGTGGTCCGGGAAGCGGTCCATGGGGTGGGGCCATCTGCGATTTCGCGGCCGGGCCGCGAAGGGTGGTCGATCCGGGATGTGCTGGTGCACCTGGCCGATGCCGAGCTCGTCCGGGCGACGCGCTTCCGCCTTGTCCTGGCGGAGGACGAGCCCGAGCTGTTCGCGTTCGACGAGGGGAAGTGGAAGCGAAAGCTGCAGTACCTGTGGCGCAGCCCGGAGGCCTCGCTGGCGCTGTTCGAATCGCTGCGCTTCGCGAGCGCCGAGCTCTTGCGCGAATGCGACGCAAAGGCCTGGGAGCGCGCGGGTATGCACCCCGTTGATGGGCCGCTCAGCGTGCGCGAGCTGCTGGCGCGTGGGGCGAAGCACGCCGAGGAGCACGCGGCCCAGGTACGGGCGCTGCGGACCGAACTCGAGCCCCCCGCGCACTGAGCCTGCCATCGCGTGCCAGCGTTATCCCGGTGCGCGAAGGCGGGTGCGGTGGCATGATGGCCAATAGCCCCTCTCCTGGATTTCGCGAGTGATCTCTGCCGACGGATCGTGCCCGGTTGGGAGTGCCGCCCGATGACGGTGACCTCAAACATCCGCCCGGCGGGCAGGCCCATGTGGAAGCGCAACCTCGTCTTCGTGTGGATTGGCGTGTTCGTTGGGCTGATGGGGGCAAACTTCGTCTTCCCGTTCATCCCGTTCTACATCGAGGAGCTGGGCGTCACCGACGATTCGCGCGTCGCGTTCTATACCGGGCTGACGGCCAGCGCGGCAGGCCTCTCGCTGACCATCACGGCGCCCATCTGGGGATCGCTCGCCGACCGGTTCGGCCGGAAGCCGATGTTCCTCCGGGCACTGGTTGGCGCGGGGGTGCTGATCGCAGTGATGGGCATCGCCCAGGCGGTCTGGCAGCTGGTGCTGCTGCGGTTCTTGATGGGCGCATTCGCGGGGACGATGGGCGCGGCGGCGGCGCTCGTTGCGGCCAGTACTCCGCGGGAGCGGATGGGCTACGCGCTCGGGACGCTTCAGACCGGTCAGTTCGCGGCAAACATGCTGGGCCCGGTGATCGGCGGGGTGGTGGCGGCGAGCCTCGGGATCCGCGAGTCGTTCATCTTCTGCGCGGGGCTTTATGGCATCGCGGCGGTGCTGGTGCACCTGTTCGTGCGCGAAGGGTCTCCCGGGGGCGAAGAGGAGGCGGAGGGCGAGGCTCCCCAGCCCGCGGAGCAGGGGGGCGGGCTCATCGACAACCTGCGTACTGTGGTGCGGGAGCGGCAGATGATCCTCATACTGCTGTTGCTGTTCGTGCTGTGGCTGAGCACGACATTCGTGCGGCCGGTGATGCCCCTGAGCATCGATGATTTCGCCGGCGCGACCCCCGGGGGCAGCGACCGGGTCCACTTCGAGCTGTTCGGATGGCAAGCGGACCTGAAGGAAGAGGCGGCGACGGGGTTTGTGTTCAGCGTGATCGGCCTGACCAGCACGATTGCGGCGTTCGGGCTCGCGCCGCTGGGAGAGCGCCTGGGCTACCGGAACGTGGTGGCCGGCGCGGCGCTGGTGACCGGGCTGCTGTATCCCACCGTTGCGCTGGCCAATAGCCTGCCAGCGTTCATGCTCCTGCTCGGGGCCGTGGGCATCTTCCAGGGAGCGATGGTACCCGGGACCAACGCCCTGATCGCGGCGAGCGCACCCGACGGGAAGCAGGGCAGCGCGTTCGGGCTGGCGGCAAGCATGCAATCGATGGCGCTGCTGCTCGGACCGCTGGGCGGTGGTCTCACGAGTGGCCTCGCAGGCATCGGCACCGTGTACGTGACGATCGGGGTGATCCTGGTGGGAGCATCGATCGCGGCGGCGCTGCTCATCCACGAGCCGAAGGGGTTCGGCGCGGCGAAACGAGCCGAGGGAATCCCATAGGCGAGGGAGCCCTGTCCGCCAGGCCGGCACCATCGCGGGAACTCCGCCGTCGCATCGTGAATCGCCTCCGCGCGGGCCGGTTCAGCCTTCGAGCATGGCGCGTTCGGCGATGCGCGACTCGTCGATCACGGCCTCGAAGAGGCGTTGGATGGCCTCACCATCGAGCGGCCCCCCGTTGAGTTCGATCATGCGGGCGATGATGGCGGCTTCGCGCTCGGGCACTTCGATGGGCAGGCCCGCGCGGCGCTTCAGGAGCCCGATCTCGATGGCGTACCGGGCGCGGCGATTGAAGAGATCGAGGAGCTCTTCGTCGGCCCGGTCGATTTCGCCGCGCCAATACTCAATGGTCACGCGATCAGGTTAGGACAATGATCTCTTCGAGTCCCCGGAAGATGGGGACCTTCTTCCACTTCAGTTCCTGTTCGGCCGGGCGAAGGTGGGGGAAGCGCCTGACGAGGGTACGGACGCCGATTTGTGCGTCGAGGCGGGCGAGCGGAGCGCCGAGGCAGTAAGGGCGCCCGCCGCCGAAGGCCAGATGGTCGATGTCCTCGCGCGTGACATCGAACTTGTGCGGGTCCTTGTGGAGGCGCGGGTCATCGTTCGCGGCGGCGCCGCCAGCGCCCCCCGCCGGCGTGCGGCATGGCTGTTGTTCTTGCGGAAACCGGCGCGGAAGGGGCCGGCATTGTTCGAGGCAGGCATTGCCGTGAGTCGGACGGATGCCATCGCGGTCATGGCATCCGCGACGGCCTCTGTCCGGGTCCTGGATAGCGGCATGAGGGTGATCCCGGCACGGTTTCGGAAAGCCATGGGACTGAAGCCCGGCGATGCGGTGGTGATGGGAATCGAGGATGCTGAGCTGAGAATCGCGACGCGCCTCAGTGGGATGCTCCGGGCGCGGGTGCTCGTGCGGCCGCGTGTGGCCGGGACACCGTCCATGGCCGATGAGTTCATCGCCGGGCGCCGGGCGCCGGGCGGAGGCGAATGGTGAGAGCCGTACACGATGCGTCCCGCGGCTACCGCATCGCCGCAAGCGGAACCACCGGCACCGACGATCACGACAATCCTGGCCGAGGGTGCCTACGCCATCAGCGCGGTGAACCTGGCAGTGGTTGTCTCGAGGTTGGCGGACCGGGAGCACTGGAGCCGGCCATTGTGGACGTGGTCGATGCCCCGCGGATGGAAGTCCACCGGTTCGAGAAGCGCGACGCTCTCGCTGTTGGCATGTTGCTCGGCTGCCCGTCGGCGTGGTCCGTCGCCGGGTACCCCTCTCGGCACGACGGACCGGGTCCGGGAAGGTCTCCTGACGTCCATGGACGTAATGGTGGTTGGCGGAGCCAGGCCTGGCGCACAGGGGTGACACCGCCCCGGTGACCGGCCACAATCGCTGGCCATGGTGCTTCGTATCGGGCTGGTCGGGTCTCAGTTCATCGGCAACCTGTACGCGCATTCGCTCAGGCAGGTGGCCGGGGCGGAGATCGCGGCCGTCGCATCGCCCAACACCGCGGCGGCGTTCGCCGGGCGCTGGGGGATTGGCCGCCATTACACCGGCTACCGGGAGATGCTGGCAGCGGGCGGGCTCGATGCCGTGGCCATCGCCGCTCCAAACGACCTCCACCACGACATCACGATCCGGGCGGCGGCGGCGGGCCTCCACGTGCTGTGCGAGAAGCCACTGGCGATGAGCCTGGCCGAGGCCGACGGGATGATCGCGGCGTGCGACCGGGCGGGCGTGGTATTGATGTACGCGGAGAACCTGTTGTTCGCGCCCATGTACCGGCGCGTGGGCGAGCTGGCCCGGCGCGGGCAAGTGGGCCAACCGTTCCTGGTGAAGCAGCTGCAGGGCCACGCGGGGCCATACTCGGCGTGGTCCTGGGACGTGGAGCGCGCTGGCGGGGGCGTGCTGCTCGACATGGGGTGCCACAGCATCCACGCCGTCTGCCGGGTGATGGGCGCCTGGCCCGAAGCGGTAACGGCGACCCTGGGCCGCTACGCCCATGCGGAAAAGGGGCGCGGCGAGGACCATTCCACGGTCATCCTCCACTTCCCGGGCGGGGCGATCGGCATCGCGGAGAATTCGTGGGCGATGCCCGGCGGCAACGACCTGCTGGAGGTCTATGGCCCGCGGGGACGGCTGGTTGCGAACCTGGAGCGCGGGCCGGCCATCGCGGCGTACACGGCCCCGGAGAGCGGCACGGCAGCGGACGGCGCATCGCGGGAAGGCTGGCAGTACGTGACGTACGAGGAAGCCTGGCAGTTCGGGTTCCCGCAGGAGATCCAGCACTTCGTGGAGGTGGTGGAAGGCCGGACAGCGCTGGAGTCGAGTGGCGAGGACGGCCGGCGCGTGCTCGAAGTCATCTGCGCGGCCTACGAATCGGCGCGGCTGGGGCGCCGGGTTGCTCTGCCCTTTGCCAGCCAGACCAGGAAGCCGATCGAGCACTGGTGGGGATCACCCGGGGCGACCAGGCCGGGTTAACCGGCCTTTCGCCGGCGGGCCGGGACTGAATGCGGGGATTGGCCTAGGCTTATGCGTGCATGAACTGGCTGCAATCGTTCTTCAACACGCCCGCCCGCCAGGCCATGGGATGGACAGGGCTGGGCATCCTCGGGATCGTGTTCGCCGCCATCGGCGTGTGGTTTCTCAGCGGTGATGGCAGTGACGGCGGAGGGATGGTAGCGGCCAGCGGCGGACGGACTCCGACGGTGGCGGCCACGGCCACGCCAAGCCCGACGGCGGCCCGGACGGCGACCCGGACCCCGAGCGTGACCGCGACGCCGTCCGCGAGCCCATCGGCAACGGCCACGGGGACCACGGTCCCGCGGCAGGCGGGCGGTGGCGGCGGCGTATCGAGCCCGGCGCCGCAGGCGCAGGAGCCGACGTCGACGCCAACCGCGACGCCTCCGGCGGTGGTGGCCAGCGGGGACTACTGCCCGAATGAAACCACCACTAACGTCAATCTGGTCTCGCGAGTTGCCGGTCTCTTCACGGTCGGCGGCGCACCAGGACCCTCCGGAAGGTCCGTCACGCTTCTCTTTGGTGGCGTACCGGGACCAAGCGGACTTACTGTGTCTGACCAAGGTCGCACCGGCTTCGGAGTCACTTACGGGATCGGCGATGCATCTTGTGCGAACCGACCAGGTGCGGCGATCTCCCTGCTGTACGAAGGCGGCGTATACCCAACAGGGCTGGTGGTACCGCCATCAAATCCCGGCGCACTCCAGGTTGCCAATCTCGAGGTCCCCTAAAACAACCAAGCCCCCTGCTTGGCGTTGGAGTCCTCGTTGCCTAGGAACCGGGGTTGCCCGGCGGATGCGGCAGGGTCCAGTCAGATTGATACTTAGTATCATCTCTGCCATGTTCCGTGTGCCCGACCCCTCGGGCGGCATGGCGCCGGCCAGTGTTCCTCCTTCGGCTCGCCGGCGCCTTCCTCCGTACCGGTACCAGGGGCCCGTCGCCCACGCCGCACTGAGTTCCGGGGAGCGGGCCGAGCAGGGCTTCAGCCGCCGATGTGCGACATCTCGACCCTGGGCAGGCCCGCCGTCTCCCCGGAGCGGATCTCGGAATAACGGTCGCCGCGGACGCGCCAGATAGATCCGAGGAAGGCAGAGATGTCCTGGTCGGAGGAGCCGTTCCGGAGCAACGTGCGGAAGTCGTGTCCGCGGGTGCCGAAGAGGCAGGTGTAGAGTTCTCCCTCGGGAGAGAGGCGTGCGCGGGTGCACTCCCCGCAGAAGGGCTCGGTGATCGAGGTAATCAGGCCGATTTCGCCCGAGCCATCGCGGTAGCGCCAGCGCTTCGCCACTTCGCCGCGGTAGTTCGGCGCGGCGGGCTCAATCGGGAGTTCCGCATTGATCCGGTCAACGATTTCGCTGGCCGGCACGACGTGCTCCATGCGCCAGCCATTCGTCGCGCCGACATCCATGAACTCGATGAAGCGGACGATGATGCCTGTCCCCTTGAAGTGGCGGGCGAGGTCGACGATGGTGTGGTCGTTGACGCCCCGCTTGACGACGGCGTTGACCTTGATGGGGGCCAGGCCGGCCTCGCGGGCGGCTTCGATGCCATCGAGCACGACCGACGGGGGCACGCCAACGTCGTTCATCGACTGGAAGACGGCCTCGTCGAGTGAATCGAGGGAGACGGTGATGCGCTGGAGGCCGGCCTCGACAAGGCGGCGAGCCTGTGCGCGCAACAGCGAGCCATTGGTGGTGAGCGTCAAGTCCTTGAGGCCGGGGATATCGCGCAGGAGGGCGATGAGCTGGTGAAGGTCGCGGCGGACGAGTGGCTCGCCACCGGTCAGGCGAATTTTCTCCACGCCGTGTTCGACGAAGATACGGGCGAGGCGGCCGATCTCTTCGTAGGTGAGCAGCTCATCGCGCTGGAGGAAGGCGTACTCGGGGCCGAATACTTCGCGCGGCATGCAATAGGTGCAGCGGAAGTTGCACCGGTCGGTGACCGAGATGCGGAGATCGCGCAGCGGGCGGCCGAGGGTGTCGGTGAATCCCATTACGGTTAGCTTAGCGGATTGCGGACGGATCGGTAGCTGCGATGGCGCAGGTTATGGCGCAGGTTATGACGAACGGGGCGCGGCGGCCGGAGATGGGCCGGCGGGGGCCTCGCCCCAGCGGGCAAGCATCTCGTCGTGCTTCTTCACGCGATCGGCAAGGACGTTTCGCATGGCGGCCATGCGCTCCATCTTCTGATCGATGAGCTCGATCTGGTGGAGGGTCACGTCGCGTGCGTGGCGAATCTGGGCAGCCTTTTCGGCGGCGTCGGCATCGGTGCGCCAGCCTGCCTTGATCCGCAGGCGGATGTCCTCGGCCTCGAGCATGTCCTTGATCTCGGCGAGCGAGAAGCCAAGGAGCTCCTTGAGCTCGCGAATGCGCTCGATCCGCTCCATGTCCTCGTTGGAGTAGAGGCGGAAACCGCCCTCCATGCGGGTTGGGGGCTTTAGCAATCCCTTTTCTTCGTAGTAACGCAGCGTGCGCTGGGTGAGCCGCGCACGGTCGGCTGCTTCACCGATCTGCAGGTAGCGTTCGGTCGTGGATGGATCGGCCATTTCCGCAGCCTAGTCTATCTACGTTAACGCGCACGTCAAGGTACGATTGCACCGGATGGCCGGGTCGCTGCTAGCGCCGCGAGTTCATGGTGCCTCGCCCTGTGCAGCCTGTAGCGAAGCAATAAATTGGCGAATGAAGGCCTGCCGGGATGGCGTGAGCTCGCGAAAGCGGAGATGGAGGACGGTGTGCCCGTTGGGCGCCTCCGTGGGGCGGACGAGCTCGCAGGGGACACTGGCGGAATATCCGCCGTTCCAGAGGCTCACCTCGAGCTGGCTGCCACCGGGCCGTGTCTCGACCGTGACGGCGAGGCCACCCATGGAGATATCGACCAGGCGGCCCGGTTGGCGCGAGGTGCCGAGAACGGAACGGACCTCGACCTGGAGGTCGGCCGGGTAGCGGCGATCCTTGCGGAGGTCGAGCGGCCGCCAGTGCGTGGCGAGCCTGAAGGCGGCCACGCCGTTCTTCGCGGCGACGAAGGAGCAGATGGCGAAGGTCCGGCCACCCGGGGAGCCCTGGATGATCATGTAGTCCCCATCCGGCTGCCAGGCCGGCGGCGGATCGCTGACGCGCGCGGCGATGGAATCCTCGCGCGCGACGACGACGGCGGCCGTCCACTGCTCGGGCGGGGAAGAGCGGCGCACGATCGTGACGGGCGTGCCGGGGGCGACAGCGCTGACCATATAGGGAAGATTTCGGCACGATGCGCGCCGCTCCTTATGGGAGTGCGGCGGTTGCCGCGAAGCGTGGCGCGGCGGACGATCGGGGCATGGGCGAACGAGCAGGAGGAGACAGGCCGGCGCCGCGCTTGCGGCCGCTGCACGCGGACGATGTGGCGGCCGTGATGGCGGTGGAACGGGCAGCCTACGGGGAAGGGTGGCCATCGACGGCCTTCGAGCGCGAACTGACGCGGAACCCGATGGCGCGCTACATCGTCGTGGAGGATGGCGAGGGGAGGATCGTGGGGTTCGCCGGGCTGTGGCTGATGGTGGATGAGGCCCATGTCGTCACGGTGGCGGTGCTCCCGCAAGAGAGGCGGGGCGGGCTCGGGCGGCTGCTCGTACACGGGCTGATTCAAGTGGCGATCGACCACGGGATGACGGTGGCAACCCTGGAAGTCCGCGAGTCGAACGCGGGGGCCCGCGCGCTCTACCGGGAGTACGGGTTCTATGAGGTGGGCAGGCGAAAGCGGTACTACGCGGACAACCACGAAGACGCGGTGATCATGACGACCGAGGCGATGACCAGCCCCGCCTACCAGCGCCGGCTCGCGCGGCTGGCGGCAGAACTTGCCAGGCGGTTTCCTGGGATGGAGCCGCGCGCGGCGCTAGCCGAGTGAGGCGGCCAGGCCGGCCAGGACGGCCTCGGCGCGCTCGAGGCGGG
>DAOKYT010000011.1:0-25142 GCA_035326025.1 Tepidiformaceae bacterium | reverse complement strand
ATATTCTCGGCCTGGCCGCGCACGCCCGGGAGGCGGCCGCGCTTGCCCGCCGCCTCGTAATAGCGCTGGAGCTCGGGCGAGCCATCGCCATAGATGGCGGTGAGCACCTCGACCGTGCGGTCGTCCCAGAGGTCATAGTCGAAGGGATTGGGGCCGCTGCCGCGAAGGCGGCCGATGCGGTCGATCTGGGCCTGGATGCGCTCGCGGGCGCGAGCCGGGTTTGCGACGTTCGCCATGGTGCGGAGTGTAGCCGCTGCGCCGAATCCGGGAAAACGGCGATCAGGCGGCTGCTTCGCGGCCGTTGAGTTCGAAGGCGATATCCCCGAGGCTCAAGAGCGCGACCACGAGCTCGACGGGGCCGGCCGGGCAGGCACGCGCGACATCGCCGAGGAACGCCGCGACCTCCGTGGTTGGGCCTTCGCCGTAGAAAGAGAGTGGCCGCAACACGCCGAGGCTGGTGCTGCAGACCATCTGCCCGCTGGAATCGCGGGCGGCGAGCGCAAGAGCGACGTGGTCGATCCCGTAGGGCCGGCGCATGTGGCCCATTGAAAGGCGCACCCAGGCGACGATGGCCTCGGCGGTGCGATGCGCGTCGTTGGGCGCGGCCGGGAGTCCGACGTCCCAGCGCGCTTCGCGAACGCCGACGCCTTCGCGGATCAGGCGCTCGACGCGACGGTGGGCCGAGTGGCGGCTGAAGAACGGCACACCATGGTTGTCGGCACCGGCGGGGGCCAGCTTGGTTGCAATTCGGTGCCAGCGATCGCGTGCTGGCCGGGCAAGCCGCCAGCCCGTACACTCGGAGATCGCGTGGACAACGATTTCAGTGTTGATCTGGCCGAGATCGCGGCGACGATACGCACGCACGATGTGGTGATCGTGCGGTTCATCACGCTGGGGCAGCGGCTGTTGCTCGACTTCCGGGCGACCGAGATCGACGGGCCGCTGGTGCGGTTGGTGGAACCGGTCCGGAACGTGCAGGAGCGTTACGCGAACCTCCGGCAGGTGAGGCCCCGGTTCGGCGACCCCGAAAAGATGGTTGCGGTGTTCTGGCCGCGGTTTGCGGCATCGCTGGAATCGACCGGCCTCTGGCGCCAGATCGCGGAGCGGATCATCGAGACGGGCCATGCCGAATCGGTACGGGCGGCGGCTGACGTGATGGCCGAACTGGCGGAACTGGAGCGCGCCCACCAGCGGGCCGCAATCCTGGGGGGCGACCGGTTCCGGACGCTGTGGAGCGCCTCGCCGGCGCCGCGCTAGGAGCCCGATACTGGAACGGCGCGAATTCCGGAGGCTCGTGCGCGAGGCGGTGGCGTCGTTGCCACCAGAGCTGCTGCGGAACGTACACAACGTGGACATCGTTATCGAACGGCGGCCGACCGCGCTCGACCGGAAGGCGGCCGGGATCGGGCCGCGGGGGCTGTTGCTGGGGCTGTACCACGGCATTCCGCTCACAAAGCGAGGCGAAAACTACAACCTGGTCGCCCCCGACAAGATCAGTATTTACCAGGAGCACATCGAGGCGATCTGTTCGAACGACGACGAGATTCGGGAACAAGTGCGAAAAACCGTGCTACACGAACTCGGCCACTATTTCGGTATCGATGACGATCGGCTGCACGAACTCGGGATGGGCTAGGAGACGACAGGTGCCAGCGCGGGCATGGATTGCGACGGGAGGTAATGAAACGGGATCGAAGCAATTGACCGAAGCGGGAGCGCGTGCGTAGGTTGGGACAGTGACGAGCCGTGTCGAGGATTCCAGGCTCGCCGCCATACCGGAGCGGCGCAAAGCGAGGCCGCGAACGCGATCAGCGGAGCGGGTGACGGCTTCCCAGCGCTTCCTGTTCGTCCTGGCGCTCTTCACCTTCGGGCTTGCCTCGATGTACACCAGCATCGCGCTGCTCGCGCGGGTGACGCCGGCGCTCTTCCCCGGGAAGTCGCTGACGAACCTGGCGATCATCCGGCCGCTGGCGAACCTGGATACACCGCTGGTGGGGATCAAGGATCCCGGGGCGAACAGCGTCTTCAACGAACGCATCAATCTGCTCGTCCTCGGTGTCGACAAGCGCCCCGGGTGGCAGTTCGAGGACAACGCCAACGCGGGATACCTGACCGACACGATCATGGTGGCAACGCTCGACCCGGTGGCGGATACGGTGAACGTGCTGAGCTTCCCACGCGACATGTGGATCGACATCCACAAGCCCGACGGTGTGCTCCAGGGCCGGATCAACGAGGCGTACGGTATCGGCGTGCGCGATTCGGGGTCGATCAAGGGCGGCGTGGAACAGTTGAAGCTGGACATGGAGGAAAATTTCGGGATTGAGATCAAGCACTACGTGATCCTGGACTTCGAGGGCGTGGAGCGGCTCGTCGACTCCCTCGGCGGCGTGGACGTGGATATCCCGTACGACCTCTCGGTGCCGGACTGGTACTACAGCAACGACGACCAGAACGCGACCTGGGTGAGCTTCCCTCCGGGCCTGAACCACCTCGATGGCTACCACGCCGTGGCCTTTGGCCGGCACCGCGAATACGACAGCGACCTGAAGCGGGTGAAGCGCCAGCAGCTGGTGCTGGAAGCGGCGCTCCGGAAGGCGTTCTCCACCGGGCTCGTGAACCGGAACACGAAGGAGCTGTGGGATGCGTACTCGGGGATGGTGAAGACCGACATCCCCTACTCAAAGTTCCCCGGGTATGCGCTGGCCCTGAAGGACACGAACGGCCGCCTCAAGACGTTCTCGCTCGGCGACCCGGTGAATGATGTGCCGACGATGACGCCGTTTACCACCGATGGCGGAGCATCGGTGCTGCTCTGGAACCCGGAAAACGTGCAGTACTGGCTGAGCCAGGTGTTCACGAAGTCCGCCTATGCGGCGTCGGTGGTCGAGATCCAGAACGGCTACGGCGCCGACGGCGAGGTGCGGGTGGCGGCGCTGGGCCGGTATCTGCGTTATGTGAAGGGCCTGCCAACCGTGTACTACGGGCCCGATGCCGCTCCACAGCCGCGGACGTCGATCACCCTGTATGGTTCGGAACGGCGGGCGTTGGCCGAGGACATCGCGAAATGGATGGGCGTGCCTGTCCCGGAGATCGTGACACTGGAGAAGACGGACCCGAGCCTCCCGGACGTGATCATCACCATCGGCAAGGACTTCAGGATCCCGGGGGGCTAAGAGCGGGCTATTCGGCTGGCCCCGGCGGATCCGGCGGTTCATCGAGCGCGGTGCGCGCGAGCTGCTCGAGCGCCCGATCCTCCAGGGGCGGGTTGTGGAGGGCGGCGCGCACGTCGCGGAAGTAGCGCTCGATCGGGCGGCGCTTCTGAAGGCTGACACCACCCACGACGCGCATCGCCAGGTCCACCGCCTCGATGCAGTTATTCAGCGTATCGATCTTGGCCATCGCGACGCGGTCGATGGCCGGCGGTGGCGCCGGGAGCTGGCGCTCCCAGGCATCGCACGCGTCTTCCATGAGCGCGCGGCTGCGGTGGATGAGCAGATCGATGCGGGCGATGCGGGTGCGCACGCCCGGGTACTCCTTGATGGTGCGGTTGGAGTTGGGCGTGCGTTCGCGCGCGAAGGCGACGGCGTAATCTCGGGCGGCGGTGGCGACGCCGATGGTGGTGGCGCAGAGGCCGAGGGCGAACCAGGCCATGCCGGCGCCGCCGCGCGCATCGGGCTGGCCCGCCGCCCGCCGGTTGAGGAGCCGGTCTGAAGCCAGGTGAATCCCATCGAGGATGACATCGTGGGAACCGGTCGCGCGCATGGAAAGGCTGTCCCAGGTTGGCTCGATCCGCAGCCCGGGGTCGGTGCGGAGGACCATGAAGTTGGCAAGCTCGGGCGGGCCGCCGCTCTCCGGGGCAAGGCGGGCGAGGACGATGAAGTGGTGGAGCAGGGGGGCCAGGGTGGTGAACGTCTTGCGGCCGGCCAGCCGCCAGCCGCCCTCGACGGGCGTGGCCGTGGTGTCGGGCAGGCCACCCCCCGCGGGGCTCCCGAGCCCCTCCTCGGTGGCGACGGTGTTGACCAGGTGGCCATGCTCGACGGCGCCCACGCACATGCGCTCGAACCAGGCGGCGGGGTAGGAAGGCGCGTCGCGCTCCTGGCCGAACGTCTTCAGGTGCATCATGAAGGCCAGCGCCGTGGAACCATCGGCGCGGGCAATCGCTTCGAGGACGCCGAGATACGTGCCGAGTGAGACTTCGGCGCCACCAAAGCGGCGGGGCACGGTGAGGCCGTTGAAGCCGGCCTCGCGGAGGTCGGCGAAGTTCTCGAAAGGGAAGGAGCCTTCGCGGTCGTGGCGCCCGGCGCGGGCGGCGAAAGAGGGGGCGAGTTCACGGGCGCGGGCCACCCAGTCGATCGAGGACATAGGCGGAGTGTAGCCGGTTGGGCTGATGGTAACGTGGGACACGGCGACGCCATCGAAGGCGGCTGCATCCGCGCACTCGAGGGCCGGGCAGGGACAGCTGGCGCGGTGAGCGCGTGATAGCGAAAGCGAGTCCGGGCCGCCAGCTGCTCCCAGGGGGAACGAGTGGCCGGGAGGGCGCCACAGGGCAGCGGAGCCGGTGGTCACGCCGCGTGGGTGGTGCTCCGGGTTACCTGCCGCCGGCACATGCCGTACATCTCCCCCGTGGACCGGCCTTGCGCGAGCACGACCAATTCACCGTGGGAGGCTATCGGGCGCGTGCGCATCACCCCGAGGCCTGTCCTGGTGGACTCGCGGGAAAGATGGTACTGAATGAGGGCTTAACCGGGACGGAATTGGAGATTGCTATACTTCCCGAATCTGACGCGGGGCTGCCGGGACATGCGATTGGCGTGGCGGCTGGGCCCGGATGCGACCTGGAGACAGCTTCGTGGAAGACCCGAAGAGAGTAGCCGAGCGAATCATTTCGAACGTCGAGCATGTGATCGTCGGGAAGTCGCGTGAACTGCGGCTTGCCGTGACGGCCCTGCTCTGCGGCGGGCACATGCTCATCGAGGACGTGCCGGGCGTGGGCAAGACCATGCTGGCGCGGGCCATCGCGGTTTCGACCGGGTGTTCGTTCCGCCGCATCCAGTTCACGCCCGACCTGCTGCCGAGCGACGTGACCGGTGTTTCGATCTACAACCAGAAGACCGGGGACTTCGAGTTCCGGGCCGGGCCGATCCTTGCCCAGGTGGTACTGGCCGACGAAGTGAACCGGGCGACGCCCAAGACGCAATCGGCGTTGCTGGAAGCGATGGAAGAGCGGCAGGTGACGGTCGACGGCATTACCCACAGGATGCCGCAGCCGTTCATGGTGCTCGCGACGCAGAACCCGATCGAATACGAAGGCACGTTTCCCCTGCCCGAGGCGCAGCTTGACCGCTTCCTCATCCGCATCTACCTGGGCTACCCGAGCCCGACCGACGAGGTACTGGTGCTCGACCAGCAGCAGACGCGGCATCCGATCGAGTCGCTCCAGCAGGTGACCGACGCGAACGAGATCCTGCAGCTGCAAAAGGCGGTCAAGGAGATTTACGTCGACCCGCTGATCAAGCAGTACATCGTCCAGCTCGCGAATGCGACGCGTGAGCACGAGGCGGTATACCTGGGGGCAAGCCCGCGGGGATCGCTCGCCCTGTTCCGCACCGCGCAGGCAAAGGCCCTGCTCGAAGGGCGGGACTTCGTGACACCGGACGACGTGAAGGAGCTCGCGCTCTCCACGTTGGCACACCGGGTGATCGTGAGCCCGGGCGCGAAGGTAAAGGGCATGACCCAGGCCGACGTCATCGCGCAGTGCCTGCAGCGTGTGCCCGTGCCCGGCGCGCGGGCGCGCGTCTAGGCGGGCCGGGACCATGAGGCAGGCGGCGCGATCGCTATTTGGGCCCGAGCGGCGAACGCTCACGCTTGTCCTGCTCATCCTCGTGACCTGCGTGTTCGTGGCCTATGGCACGGGTTTCTGGCTGCTCTTCCGGCTGGTGTACATCATCGCCCTGGCGGTGCCGGCGGCCTGGCTGCTGGTGTGGTGGAACACGCGCGACATCGAGGCGGAGGTGGACCGCCGGACAGCCCGGGCGCAGGTGGGCCAGGACGCCCAGGAAGTCATCGAGGTGCGGAACAAATCGTTCCTGCCGAAAGTCTGGCTGGAGGTGGAAGACCCGAGCGGCCTGCCCGGCCACCGTTCGAAGCGCGTGGTGATCATCCCGCCGCGGCGAAGCCGGAACTGGATGGTGAACACGCCGCTCCGCCGCCGGGGGCTGTTCGATTGGGGACCACTGCGGCTCACGGCGGTCGACCCGTTCGGGCTATTCCGGCGGGTGCGAGAGGTGGGAGGCCAGCAGCAGATCCTGGTGTATCCCCAGGTGGTGGACCTGCCGCACTTCCAGGCGCCGCCAGCGAACCTCCCCGGCGAGGGACGCTTCAGGAAGCGCACCCACTACATCACCCCGAACGCGGCGGGCATTCGCGACTACGCACCGGGCGACGCCTTCAACCGGATCCACTGGCGGAGCACCGCCCGCACCGGCGAATTGATGGTCAAGACGTTCGAACTCGACCCCGCGAGCGACATCTGGGTGATCCTGGACCTTGAGCGCCGGGTGAACGCCGGGCGGGAGGAGGAAAGCACCGAGGAGTACGGCGTGCGGGTCGCCGCGAGCGTGGCGCGCCATTACATCGTGAACAACCGCCCCGTGGGCCTGATGACGTTTGGGCGCGACCTGCGCGTTCTGGAGCCAGAACGCGGCCAGCAGCAGCTCACGCGCATCCTGGAGACGCTGGCCACCTCCTACGCGATTGGCGATGCGCCACTCGGGAACCTGCTCATGGAAGAGCAGCGGCGATTCGGACGGCACACCACGCTCGTCGTGGTCACGCCATCCACCGACGACCACTGGCTGACGGCTATCCAGTCGCTCACGCAGCGCGGGGTGCGGGCCGCCGTGGTGCTGATGGACCCTTCGACGTTCGGCAGCGAGCGTTCGCCACTATTGATGTACGGCCAACTGACGGCGAGCGACATCATGACTTATGTTGTCCGCAAGGGTGACGACCTGGGACTGGCACTGAGCCCAACCGCGACGGGAGCAGGCGCATGGCAAGCATAAACCCTCCGCTGGAACATTCGGCCGGGCGGCGCATGAGCATGGCGGCGCTCCAGGCGCCGCGCCTGGTGATGAGCTGGGAGGACTGGCTCACATTCGCGGCCGCGGTCATCACCTTCGTAAGCGTCGCCGTCTCGCTGGAGCAGGCGAACTGGGTGGACGATATGCCCCCGTTCGTCCCCACGGCGGTGCTGGGGTTGCTGATCGGCATGTTCGCCGCGCGCGTCAGGTTCCATGCGGCGGCCATCCACCCGATCGCGCTGGCGCTCGGGGCGGCCATTGTGGTGCTGGTGGCGCAAACGTACGCTGACGGCGCGGGCCTCTCCGACCGGCTGGCGGACTTCCGCATCCGGATGCAGGAGTGGTGGGAGGTCGTCCGGGCGGGCGACATTAGCAACGACAACCTGCCATTCGTGACGCTGGTACAGGCGCTGATCTTCCTGGCGACGTACTTCGCGGCGTGGTGCCTTTACCGCTGGCAGAACGCGTGGCTGGCGGTGATCCCGAGCGGCGTGATCCTGCTCACGAACATCAGCTTCCTCTCGGGCCAGCCCAGCGGCGCGTTCGTGGTGTTCCTTTTCGGCGCGATTGTCCTCGCCGGCCGGCTGCATTTGCAGAAGAACCAGACGCTCTGGAAGCGCGAGGGCATCGAATACCCGGACTTCATCAGCGTGAGCGCGATCCAGCTGACCGTGACCCTGGCCGCGGGGTTGGTCATCGCGGCGTGGTGGCTGCCGCTCGGTGACCAGGCGAACGCGGCCGAGCGCGTCTTCGATGCCATCGCGCGGCCGGTCACCAACCAGTCGGATTCGCTGGTACGGCTCTTCCACAATATCGACTCGCGGAAGGGCGCGAGCCTCCACTCGTTCGGCAACACGTTGCCTATCCAGGGACCGGTCAGCCTGGGGACGAAGGGACTTTTCGAGATCCAGAGCCCCGATGCGGGGCTCATCCGCGCGACCAGTTATGACGTGTACACGGGCAACGGCTGGAAGCAGGGCAAACGCGATACGGAACGGGTGGATGCCTCGGCCACGGGTGTCGACGAACAGGAGGCGACCTACGAGTCGCGAGATGTCTCCATCCTCCGGGTGAAGCTGCTGGACGCGCAGAGCACGCTGCTTACCCCCGGGTCGCCTATCGCGGCGAACATCGACACGACGATCGAGACACCGAAGGGGTACGACGGTGACATCGAGGAGATGCGGAGCCGGCGCGGGCTGAACAAGGGCGATACCTACAACACCATCGGCACGCGAAGCCGGGCGAGCCTCACCCAGCTACTGGAGGCGGGCAGCGACTACCCCGGCTGGGTGACGGGGCGCTACCTGCAACTTCCCGACACGCTGCCCGGGCGCGTGGCCGAGGAGGCCGAGCGGGTGATCCGCGAGGCGAACGCCACGACTCCATACGAGGCCGCGAAGGCACTGGAGGCGTACCTGCGGGCATTCCCGTACGACCTCGACGTGCAATCGCCGCCACCGGGCCGCGATGCGGTGGACTTCTTCCTGTTCGAACTGAAGCGGGGATATTTCGACTACCAGTCGACGGCGCTGGTGGTGATGCTGCGGTCGCAGGGCATCCCTGCCCGGCTGGCGGTGGGCTACGTGCTGGACCCGGGCAGCGGGGACGAGACGGCCTACACGGTGCGCAAGGACAACGCCTACAGCTGGGTGGAAGTGTTCTTCCCGAGGCTGGGGTGGATCGACTTCAACCCGACCGCGGACCGGCCGGAAGGCGGCGTGGGCGGGCTCGGCTCCATCGACTTCATCCCCCCGGACGAACCGTTCATCTCGCCGAACCTGGACGACTTCTTTGGCGAGGACATCAGCCCCGAGGATATCCCGGGCCTGGTCAGCGATGCCCTGGCGGAACCTCCAGTGGTGAACGAGCCCTTCAACTGGATGATCGTGTGGGTGCCGGCGGGCGTGCTGGCGGTGATCGCGGCGGGTGGCCTGGGGGCGCGGCTCGCGTGGAACTGGGGCATGGGCGGGCTTGATGGGCGCGCGCGCATGTGGGCGAAGACCCAGCGGCTTGCTGGCTGGGCCGGGCTCGGCAGCCGCCAGGCAGAGACCCCGCGGGAATGGTCGCGGCGGATGGGCCGTGCCATCGAGCGCGAGGCGGAAGCGGTGACGCTCTCCGCTGCCTTCGAGGAGGCGCGCTACGGCAGGCCCGACCTGCAGCGGATCGACGATGAGCAGGCCACCACGTCGTACCGGGGCCTGCGGGGTGCCCTGTTCGCGAAGCTGATGCGCCGCCGGCAACGCCCGCCGCGGGCGAAGAAACAGGCGTGACCGGCGGCAGCCTGGCACGTTGTCGTGTGAGATGAGCGCATCACCGACGCTGCACGTCACCGGGACCCGGCTGGGCTGGGCCGGGGTGGCCCTGACCGATGCCGGGATCCGTTTCGCGACGCTCTTCCACCGGACGGCGGCATCGGCCGAGGGTGAACTCCGGGCGTTCGGGGCCGTCGCCGGCGAGCACCCGGCAGGCGAGCATGCGCTTCAGCTGCTCCGGGACTACGCGGATGGCGCGCCCGCGCCGATCCAGGCGTTCCCGATCGACCTGCCCGGGTGCTCGGAACTCCAGCGCGCGGTGTGGCTCGCGCTGCGGGAGATCCCGCGGGGCGAGACCCGCAGCTATGGCTGGCTGGCCCGGCGCCTCGGGAAGGGCCAGGCGTCACGGGCAGTCGGCGCGGCGGTGGGGGCGAACCCGGTACCGATCTGGCTCCCGTGCCACCGGGTCGTGGCCTCGGATGGCACGCTGCACGGCTTCGGCGGAGGGCTTGCGATGAAGCAGGAGCTCCTCGAACTCGAAGGGGCGCTGCCGAAGCGGATGCTCGGTTAGCTCCGGGCGGCCGGCGGCTGAGCAGCCTGTCGCCGGGCCGCAACCGGGGACGAGGCGGTGCCGCCGGGCAGATCCCGGCGACCAGGAACCCGCGCCGGGGCCAGGTGCCGCGCTGGACCGCCGGAGGGCCGTTCTAGACGTTGAAGAGGATGTTCAGGATGTCGCCGTCCTGGACAACGTACTGCTTGCCTTCGGTGCGGAGCAGGCCGCGCTTCTTCGCTTCCGCCTCGCTCCCGGCGGCGACCAGGTCGGTGAAGCGGATGACTTCGGCGCGGATGAAGCCGCGCTTCAGGTCGCTGTGGATCTTGCCGGCGGCTTCTGGGGCAGTAGAGCCGGCCTCCACGGTCCAGGCGCGGCACTCATCCGGGCCGGCCGTGAGGAAGCTGATCAGGCCGAGGAGTGCGTAGCTCATGCGGATGGCGCCTGCCATGCCGCTCTCGGTGACCCCGGCGGAGGCACGGAATTCGGCGGCATCCTCCTCGCTGAGTTCGTTGAGGTCCATCTCGAACTTCCCGCAGAACACGGCCACATCGCGGCCCGGGCGCCGATACTTCGCCCGGTACTGCTCTTCGAGCTCGGCACGGCGCGAGAGGTCTCCCTCGCCGATGTTGATGATGAGCATGAGCGGTTTGGCGGTGAGGAACTGCGTGCCTTCGAGGAGGCGCCGGTCCTCATCGGAGAGTTCCTGTTCGCGGATCGGGATCTCGTTTTCGAGCCCGGCCTTCAGGCGGAGGAGCAGGTCCTTGAGCCGCTGGACCTGGTCACGCTCACCGGCCTTCATCGAGCGCAGCTCGGTCTCGATGCGCTGGAGGCGCTTTTCGATGATCGCGAGGTCGGCGAAGGAAAGCTCGAGGTCCATGGTGGCGATATCCCGGTCCGGGTCGACCGTGACTTCGGGGTGCGGCACCGAATCGTCCTCGAAGGCCCGGACCACGTGGATGAGCGCATCGGTGCGGGCGAGGTCGTTGATGAACTTGCCGGCCGGGCCCTCGCCCTTGCCAAACGATTCTCCCGCGGCGGGAAAGTCGACGTACTGGATGGTCGCGTACGTCACCTTCCTGGGTTTGTATATCTCGGCCAGGCGGTCGACGCGTTCATCGGGGACGTTGACCACGCCGACGTTCGGCTGGTTGGAGGAGCTATAGGCGCCAACCTGGGCGCTGCCGCGGGTGACTGCGTTGAAGACCGTGGTCTTGCCGGAGCGGGCGAGGCCGATGATGCCGAGTTGCATGGATCAAAGGGTGCCGCAGGCGCTGGCTAGCAGCTATCCCCGTGGCGCGTGGTCTTCGATGGCCTGGCGGAGGCGCTGGAGCCAATCGAGGCGTTCGCGGTGCCACTTCGAGGCGAGCCCGCTTGATGAGGGGATGACCCAGGGGATGGTGACTCCGATGCGCTCCGGTTGCTCGCCATAGGCACGCGCGGCGAGGTCGCTCGCCCGGAGGCCGAGCGCGTGGCGGCCGAAATGGTGATAGATACCCCGGCCCGAGAAGCAGGCGATGGCCGGCTGGAACTCGAGGAGCTCGGCGTGGAGGCGCTTGGCGCCTTCGATGATTTCCTCGCGCGCCAGGTGTTCGGCGCGGACAGTCGGGCGGCAGCAGAGGTCGGTGAACCCGATGCCGGCCTCGGCGGGGAGGAGGGAGTCATCCTGGGGGCCGACTTCACGCCCGGCGATGCCGCTCTGGCTGAGCTGGCGCCAGAACATGTTCCCCGGCCGCGCGTAGTAGTGGCCCGCCTCGGCGGAGTAGATCGCCGGGTTGTAACCGATGAACACGACGCGCAGGCCGGGCCGGAGGTAGTGGGGGAGGACAGGCACTGGTCCGGCGGCCGTCACTGGAGGGCAAACCGGACACGCGGATTGGCGAGATGCAGCGCCTCGGCGAGGAGGGTCGCGCTGGAATCGATCGGCACCTCGACGATGAAGTGAAGCTGGACGCGCACTTCCTCGGCCAGGGGGATGGCGAGGCCCGGCTCACCATTCGTGGCCGCCTCCGCCGCCTCGATCCAGTCTTTCACGCCTTCGACCTCGATGGTGAAGTCGGTGAGCACGATCTCCCAGGTCTTGCTGGAACGGATGGTGAGCTCGACGAAGAAGTCTTCGCGGCGCATGCCGGGAGATGGTTCGCCGAGGGGGTCGGAGGCGCGGCCGGCGGATTCGACGCGGATGACGCGAGCATCGCCGCGATACGTTTCGCCCGCGGCGACTTTCGTTTCGCCGTAGAAGCCGCGGAGGACGGGCGGGAGCGCGTAGAGGCCGACCATGATGCCGACGAGCACGCCCAGGACCGCGCCGGTGGCGAGGCAACCGGTGCGGCGTTCCTTTTCGGCCGAGGGCTGTTCGAGGCGCCGGCGGGCGGGCTGCTGAGTCACACCCCATTGAGCACCGCGCGGACGGGAATGCGCAACGTGCACGGGAGCGCGGCCCGTGCGTAGAATCCGCGCGTGACCGAGCCGATGACCCGCGAGGAGATCCTGCGAGCGGCCGCGGCGATAGCCGCCGAGCAGGTGGGCGGCACCCTCGCGACGACGCACGCCGAGGATGGCACGCCATACGTGACCTTCGTGCTCTGCCACCTCCGGGAGACCGGGGAGGTCTTGTTCGGGAGCGGGACACGCCCCCAGCACACCCGGAATATCCTGGCGACGCCGGAAGTATCGTTCCTGATCGACAACCGCGAAGTGATCCGGGGTGATTGGACGGCCTTCAGCCGGGTGGTGATCGAGGGCCGGGCGGTGGAGATCCCGCCGGACGACGCGCGGTACCAGCCGCTGTTGGGGGAGCTGGCGGGGAAGAACCGGATGGCGGCGATGTTCACCGATGGGGGCAAGCTGTTCGTGGTGGTGCCCCGGCGGCTCATCCTCATGCAGGGGCTCGAAGCGGTGCGCCACATCGTTGAGTTCGAATGACCGGCGCCGGGCAACAGGGCGCTGGCGGAAGGTAAGATCTGGCCGTGGAATATTCGGAGGCCATCGATTACCTGCTTTCGTTGAGCGACCTGGAGCGCGGCTACCAGGCATCGCCGAACCCGGTGATGAACCTCGAAACCATGCGTTCGCTGCTCTCGCGGCTGAACGACCCGCACCGGGGCCGGCCGACGGTCCACGTCACCGGCACGAAGGGGAAGGGCAGCACCGCCGCGATGATTGCCGGGATCCTGCGGAGGGCGGATTACTCGACAGCGCTGTACACCAGCCCGCACCTCCATTCGTTCACCGAACGCATCAACATCGGTGGCGACCCCATTTCGCCGGAGGAGTTTGCCGCGGGCCTGGACGCGATCCGCGGGGCGATCGATGCGGAACGCGAAAGCGTGCACGGGGACGTGAGCACGTTCGGCGCGCTGACGGCGCTCTTCTTCTGGCTGGTGCGCGCGCAGGTGCCGCGGATCGACTGGCAGGTGGTGGAGGTGGGCCTCGGCGGTACGTTCGACGCGACAAACGTGGTCGACCCGCCCGAGGTGGCGGTGATCACGCCGATTTCGCTCGAACACACCGCCATCCTGGGCAACACCCCGGCGGAGATCGCGAAGGACAAGGCGGGCATCATCAAGGCCGGGAGCACCGCCGTCGTCGCCCCCCAGCAGGACCCGGCGGTGCTCGATGTGGTGCGGGGGCGTTGCATCGAGGTGGGTGCCACCTTCGTGGATGTGGGTGCGTTGTTCGAGGAGGTGGTGCAGGAGAAGCACCCGTTCGGACAGTCGTTCCGGCTGATTGGGCCGAACGGCGAGCGGGCGATGCGGACGCCGATGCTGGGCTACCACCAGTTGCAGAACGCGGCCACGGCAGTCGCCGCGGCCGAAGCGATCCGGGCGCGTGGGCACACCATCAGCGAGCAGGCGATCGTGGATGGCATCGGCCACACGCGCGTGCCGGGGCGGCTGGAGGTGATGGGCCAGAAGCCCCTGATCGTGGCCGATGGGGCGCACAACGAAGAGAGCGCGGAGGCGCTCGCCCGGGCCCTGAAAGAGTACTTCAACTGGCGGCGCTGCTTCCTGGTCATCGGGTGCACGCGCGATAAGGACGTGCGCGGAATGGGCTTCAAGCTCGCGCGCTACGCCGAACTGATCGTGTGCACGCAGTTCCGGAACCCGCGCTCGATGGACCCCTACCAGATGATCCAGGAAATCGGGTTCCTCGGGCCGCCCGCGGTCGCGGAAGAGAGCGTGCCTGACGCCATCGACACGGCCCTCGCGCATGCCGAGGAGGACGACGTGGTGTGCATCACGGGGTCGCTCTATGTGGTGGCCGAGGCTCGCGAGCACGTCCTCGGCGAGAGCGTCATCCGCCGGTAGGGCCCCCGGAGACACACCACCGCGCGCGGCGCAGGCGGTGGTAGTTGAACGCAACGTGCCCGGCGGATCTCCACCGTGAAATTCCAGGCTGTGGTCTGGCCCGGCGTGTGCATCGCGCTCGCGCTGTTCGGCCTTAACATGGTTGGCGATGCACTGCGCGACATGCTCGATCGACGGGTCCGCGCCCGGGGCGCGGACGGTATGAAGGTGCCCTTCGCCCAGAAGCTCGATGCCGGGGAGTTCGCGGTCGCCCTCGAGATTACGCCGCCCCAGCGGCACATGCCCCGCGTGCTGCTCCGCCGCGCGGGGTTGCTGGGCGGCGCCGCGCAGGCGATCAACGTCATCCAGCGCCCCGGGCGGCAGTCGAGCCTCGATGCCTCGCTCGAGCTGAAAGCGGCCGGGATCGAGCCGGCGTGGCACCTGGTGACGCGGGGAAGGTCGCGCGCGGATATCGCCAGCGACCTGGAACGCGCGGCCACCGGCGGTATCGGGCAGGTACTCTGCATCCTGGGAGACCACGCCGCGAGCGACACCCCGGATACTCCCACCATCCGGGAAGCCATCGCCCTCACCCGGACCGCGCTCCCGGGGGCAATCGTGGGGGCAACCCTGAACCAGTACGGGCCGGACGAGGCCGCCGTGCTCAAGAACCTCGTCCCCAAGCTGCGGGCCGGCGCATCCTACGTTCAGACGCAGCCGGTGTTCGACATGGGGACGCTGGAGCGCTTCGCCACGGCCATCGAGCGCGAGGCGCCGGAGACCGCGGTGGTGGCGATGGCGATGCCTTTGCTCTCGCTGGAGGCTGCGCTGCGCATCGAAGAGCGGCTTGCCATCGCCCTGCCGCGCGCGCTGAAGGAGGTGCTTGCCGGTGGAGACCTCGAGGCGGCGTGGGGCGCCTTCGCCGCGACCATCCGGTCGCTGGCCGATTCGGCCCTGGTGGATGGAGTCGCGATCATGACGTTCGAGATGGATCCGCCACGGGAGATGGGTGACCGCATCCTTGCATCGCTGCGCGCCGCCGGGGTCGCGTAGGATCACGCGATGGGCCTGCGCCTTGCCACCTTCAACATCCGCAATGTGACCGACCGTTACGAGGAACGGAAGCCGTTGCTGGGTGCGGCCTTCGCCGCGATCAACGCCGATATCATCGGGCTGCAGGAAGTGATGTTCAGCGCGCCGAGGCAGGATGACTTCCTCTCGGCCCAGCTGGCCGGCCGGCACTACCGGGCGTTCACCTCGCGCCACGAGAAGTACACGGATTTCGGGAACGCCATCCTCTGTGGAATTGGCGACGTGCTCGCGCACGAGGAGTTGCGCCTGAGCCGTGGGCGCTCGGTCCAGCGCGTGCTGGTGGCGCTCCCGGGCCAGTTCACGCTCTGGTTCGCGAACACGCACCTCCATCACAAACCCGGGGAGCCGCACGTGCGGCTCGAACAGGCGCGGGCACTGACCGGGTGGCTCGACGAGGCCCCGGAAGCGGACCTGGTGGTGGTGGCTGGCGACTTCAATACGCCACCCCACGAGCCGGCTTACCGGGCCATGCGGGAGGCGGGATTCCGGTCGGCGTTCGTGGAGGCGAACGGGACCGAACCGGCGGTGACCTGGCCCTCGGGCATCCAGGCCCCGACGATGGACACCGAGGGCGACCCGAATTGCCTGGACTACCTCTGGCTGAGGGGCCGTGGGAGGGTGAGCGCCGCCTGGCTGGCGGCGAACGAACACGCGCCGGGCGACCCCACCATCTACCCGAGCGACCACTTCGCGGTGGTGGCGGAGATCGATACCGGCGACTGACTCAAGCGGCGCGCCCCGGATCCCGATGATCCCCGGGAGATGAATGCCGGTTGCCCGTGCTGCGGACGCTCCGTTACTGCCCCCTGGCGGCTGGCCGTCACGCCGATGCGGCTCTACCGGGGGTGGCGCACCGATGGCGCGCGGGGCGCTTCCGAACACCGGCTGTGCGAGGCGTGCAGCGAGTGGCTTGGCGGGCTGGTGGCGAGCGCCCGGGGCGAGGCGGGGCGAGGCGCCCTGTTTGGCAGTCCCAGCGCGCGGGGCCGCCGGCTGGTGTTCGATGACCAGTGCCAGGTATGCCGCGAGATGCCCACCAGCCGGGCGGCAACGATCACCTGGATCAGCCCGGCCGGGCACACGCTATCGGTGTTCGCATGCGCGGGATGCGAGGCATGGATCGTCTCGCTGGCATCCGACGGGCGGGCTCCGCGCGGCGCGGCCGACCGGGAAATCGACGGCCCGTATGGCTCGTGGCCGCACCCGAACTTCCGGGGGCTGAGCCTGCGCGTGATGGTGGAAGACGCGGCGGCGGCAGCCCTGGTGCATGAGACCTGCAACCGGATGGCGATCACCACCACGGCCGGAGAGGCCGGCATCGCGGTAGTGGAGGCAACTCCGCGCGGGAATGCCGCACGGGCGCTGCGCTCGGGCGTGAAAGGCCGGCGGGGGACGGTGGTGCTTGCGGGCCTGCAGGCCCGGCGGGACCTGGCCGCCGCGCTCGAAGCTGGCGGCGACTGCTGGATGACCGTGCCCGTGACGCCACAACAGGTGACTGCCGGGCTGGTCGCCGCGCTCGATCCGCACCGGGTTCGGGCGCGAGACCCCCGGACGTGCCTCCCCATCGCCGAACCGGAGGGCAGGGAACGTCCGGCGGTCCTGTTTGTCCCGGTGCCGGGCGCCGATCCATTCGAGGTTGGGTGGCTGTTGCGGCGGTTCGCCCGGGGGTACGACCGCGTCGAGTGGCTCGATGGCGGAGTCGTGGTCACACCGCGGGTGCCGGCGAGCCAGCTCACCCGGGTGGCGGGACGCCTCCGGTTGTTGCTGGACGGGCGGGCGACGGTGCGGATGGTCTCCATGGGGGAGGTTCCAGGACGGCGGCGGTTCGAAGCCGCTGGCTAGGGCGCCGCGCCAGGAATAGGGAGAACACCCGAGTGCCGGGAGAGGCATC
The DNA here is from genome assembly GCA_035326025.1 of Tepidiformaceae bacterium. Lineage (GTDB taxonomy): Bacteria > Chloroflexota > Dehalococcoidia > Tepidiformales > Tepidiformaceae > Amarobacter. Next base: position 7,983 of record DAOKYT010000011.1, on the reverse strand, counting down.
CCGGAGGACACTGTCCGCGGTATGTACGTCATTCGGGTTGTGGACGGTGCGCGGGTGGAGGCGGAGTTCTCGGGCCATGTGCGCGCGGAGGAGGCACTCCGGGCGATCTCGCAGGCGTTCGCGCTGGCGGAGGCGGGGAACCTCGAGCGGGCGATCTGCGACCTTCGAGGCGTGGAGCGCGGGCCGGAGGGCCTGGCGGTGGCCGCCGCCGCGGCTGCGTGCCGAATGGGGCCGAACACGCGTGTGGCCCTCGTCATCGTACCCGCGCGGCAGCGGCTGGCGCGGTGGTTCGCCCGGCGGGCAGGCGGGCCCGGCGCCATCGCGGCGTTTCACTCGATGCCGGGTGCCGCGGAGTGGCTGGAGATGAACCGTCCCCGGCCCCGGCTCTCGAGCACGGAACTTCGCCACCTCCGGGACCTGGCACGGGAGATGGCGGCGCCGCGGGGCGAGCGCGCCGGGGAGACCCGGAGGAGCGGCGCGGCCTGAGGGCCGGGTCAGGCCTGGGGCGGGATCACCGTCGCCTCGCCATCGACCACGAGCTTCCCATCCTGGTTGGTGATGGTGGTCCTGAATTTCACCCACTTGCGCTGGTCGAGCTTTTCGATGGCCTCGACGCGCGCGGTGATGGTATCGCCAATGAAGACCGGGGCGCGGAACTGGAGATTCTGGCCCACGTAAATCGTGCCGGGGCCGGGCAGTTGCATCGCCAGGACGGTGGAGATGAACGACCCCGTGAGCATCCCGTGGGCGATGCGCTGCTTGAACATGCCGTTGGCCGCCGACACGGCATCGACGTGGGCTGGGTTGAGGTCGCCGGTGATGCCGGCGAAGAGGTAGACATCGGACTCGCCGATGGTCTTCGTGAAGGTTGCGGAATCGCCGGGGTTGATCTGGTCGAAGGTAGCCATGTGCGCAGGATGGGGGTTCGCGGGCGACAAGGGAAGGCGCGGGCAAAGATGCAACAGAACAGCATGCAGCGAACGATTGCGTGCGTTACGTCAATCATTGCAGGGAAAGCGCGCCCGGCGAGGCTCCTTACCGCCCCGTGGGTAGGCTAGGAGCGATGTCCGGACCAGAGCCACTTCACCCTCTGCTCGACCCGGTTCGGGAAGAGGTCCTGAAGGCAATCAAATTCCTTGGCGCGGCCTCGTCGGAAGAGGTCGCGGCGATGTGCCACCTCTCGCACGGCGCGGCCCGGATGCACCTGGTCTCGCTTCGGAACCTTGGCCTGGTGGAGTACGGCCGCGACCGGGCACTGCGGCCGGGCCGTCCGCGGCACCTGTTCTGGCTGACGCCCGCGGGCGAGGAGCTGTTTCCACGCGCGGACCGGCAAATCGCCGACGCGCTTTTGCGGAGCCTGAAGGAGGTTGCTCCGGACCATGCGGAGCCGGTGGTGGCGGCGGCCGCCGATGCGCAGTTCCGGAAGGTGATGCAGTCGCTCCCGGAGAGCCGGTGGCTGCCCGCGGCCGAGCGGTTGCATGCGATCCTGGAGCACTGCGGCTACTTCCCCCAGGAGCGCACCGCGGGGCAGGGCTTGCACGAAGCGATCCTGCGGCATTGCCCGTTGTGGGCGCTCGCACAGGAACACCCTTCGCTGTGCGACGCGGAGCAGCGGTTTCTCAGGCTGGTGCTGGCGAACGACGCGATCCCGCTCACGCGGCGGCTGCACCGGCTGGAGGGCGAATCGGTGTGTAGCTACGTGTTCTCGCTGCGCAGCGAGGAGACCCTCGAACCCGGCTCGCGGCACCCGGGGGCCGTTACGGAGTAGGCAGGAAGAGCTGGTACTTGCCAGCCACGGGCGTGCCGCCGGAGAGCGGCGCCTCGACGACAAGGGTGACCGGCCCGGGCGTGCCGCCGAGGGTGTTCCGGATGGGCACGACGAGCGTGACGTTGCGGCCCTGGCCCGAGGAGACGACGACTTCGGAACGCCCGCCCAGCGTGGCCACCGGCGCGAACGACTGGCCAGCCGCCGCGAGCGCGGCCGTGCGCAGGTTCACCTGCCCGAAATGACGCGATGAGTTCGCGATCCACAGGTCGATGAGCAGGATGGTGGTCATGTCCTCGTTCTCGGCCCGCGCGACCGATGAGGCGAGCGTGACCGCCTCGGTGCCTCCCGTGGCCATGAGGATGCAGCGGAAGTAGCCGATCGGGTAGATCGCCGCGCGCGTTGCCTTCAGTGATACACCGGAGATGGCCTGCTCGACCGAGAGCGCGACGGAGGTCTCCTGGAGCGAGCCGCACTGGGTGGGCTGCCCGGCCAGGGCCGGGTCGACGGTTGGGGTGGCAGCCGGCGTTGAGCGCACGCCGGCAACTTCGGAGGACGGGGCGGGCGATGCCTGGCCCCCGGGGGTTGCGGCTGCGCTGGTGGGGGTGACGGCGGCGCGTGCCGTGGGCGAGGGCGTATCGGGGGCCGGCCCCGGAGAGGGATCGCTTCCGGCGCCGGCGGGGATCGCGGTGAAGGAGTCGCGGGCGCTCGTGGAGGTGGAGCCGGGCTGGATGCCGAAGGCGATCCCCACCATCACGGCGACGAGGGCCGCGGGGAGCAGATACCGGGGCCGCTTGAGCTTTTCGAGGAGAAGGTTCATCTCGAACCCGTGCGCCTGTCGCCGCGGAGGGTAGTCCACGGAGCAACCCTATCGTGTGCTTACCGGCCCGGCGATGCGGAGATCCCTGATTGGGGCTCGTTCGTAGACTGATCTGGAGGGAGCGTCTCTCCAGGGGTGGTGGCGGGAACAGCGCGCCGGGCGATTGCCTCTCGTCCGATGCGGCCCGCTCCAGTGATCATGTGGCGCCGGGAGCGAACCCGGCGCCACATGGTTTCTTCCATCCGAACTATTAGCCCGGCAAATATAGTTCGGCAGACATACACTGTGCGCCGTGACGGTGTTCAACCCGTTCCGGCCGGCCTACGCCGAGGACCCCTACCCAATCCTCGCGGGACTGCGCTCGCGGGAGCCGGTGCACTGGAGCCCCGGCCTCGGCGCCTGGGTCGTGACCTCGTACGCGGACTGCCACAGGGCGCTCTCGGACGACGGCCACTTCTCGTCGAACCCCATCCACGCGACGAACGACCTCGGGAGGTCGGTCGCCGGGATGCGGGCGGCGGCGCCCCTGGGCGCCGCGCCGATCATGGGGAGCTCGGACCCCCCGGAGCACACGCGGCTCAGGGCGATCGTGAACCGCGCGTTCACGCCGCGGATGATCGCCACGATGCGGCCCCGGATCGAACAGGCGGTGGACGAACTCATGGGCTCGTGGCCCGGAGGGCGGCCGGTCGACGTGGTGCCGAACCTGTGCGAACCCCTGGCGATCACCACGGTGCTGGCGCACCTGGGAGTCCCGCGCGAGGGCTGGATGGCGTTCCGGGAGTGGTCGCACCGCATCATGCGGGGACGGGTGGAGGGCACGCGCGACACGCGGCTGGCCGGTGATGCCCTTGCCGCCCGGGACCAGATGCTCGGCTACCTGGCGCGGGTCGCGCGGGCGCGGGAAGCCACGCCGGGGAACGGCGAGGGGCCCCGGGATGCGCTGGCGGCCCTCCTGGATGCCGCGGAGGCGGGGGAAATCGGGCCGGACGAGCTTACGATGCTGCTCGTACACGTCTCCCTCGCCGGGAACGGGCCGACCGCGATGGCAATCGCGAACTGTATCGCCGCGCTGGCTGCCAACCCGGGACAGCTGGAGCGGCTCCTGGCCGGGCCGGAGCTCGTGCCAGCGGCGGTGGAGGAGTGCCTGCGGTACGACAGCCCGACCCACTATGTCAACCGTTTTTGTATCCAGGACGTGCGACTGGGACTGCGCGGGATCAAGGCGGGCCAGATGGTGTACGCGATGGTTGGCGCCGCCAACCGCGACCCGGCCCGGTTCCCGGACCCGGACCGGCTGGACATCTGCCGGCAGGACAACCGGCACCTGAGCTTCGGCATGGGCATCCACTTCTGCCTCGGCGCTCCGCTGGCGCGGCTGGAACTGGATGTGGTGCTGCGCAAGCTCCTGGAGCGCTTCGGACGGTTCCGGGTGGTGGAGGCGCGGCGAGGCGGGACGTTCCAGGTGCGGGGCTTCGAGCGCCTGGAGATCATGAGCGGCCAGTAGCCGGTGGCCGGCCGCCCTCCCGGTCGAGCGGGAGGGCGGCCGATGATCGCGTCAGGCGGCCGCTTCGGGGCTGCCGGGCGTTGGCGGGACGGGCGTGGCCCGGCGGAAGCGGCGGGCGACAAGGACGATGGCCCCGAGCGGGATGGCGAGCCAGGCCATGGCCACGACGGCGACCATGCCCGCGGCAGCCACGTAGCGGGCAACTTCGAGCGACGTTTCCCAGCTCCCGGACCAGACCTCGGTAAGGTTGAGGCTACCCCCGGAGGGCTGCCCAACCTTCGCGGCAACCGGCGCGATCGAGAGGTCGATGGTGGCGAACTCGGTCAGGTTATCGAGCACCTTCAGGCGGCCCTGGATCTGTTCGATCTGCGAGCGCACGCCCGAGAGCCGGTCCTGGACAGTCAGGATCTCCGGGATGGTCTTCGCTTCCTTCAGGAGCGCCAGGTACTGCTGCTCGGTGCTCTGGAGGTTTCGCAGGCGGCTCTGGAGGTCGGTGTACTGCTCGGTGACCTCCGACGACCTGGAACCTTCGGTGATGACGCGGACGCCTTCGATGGCGCGCAGGTTCGCGGCCAGGCTGTCGTAGTTCTGCACCGGCACGCGGATGGTGAGCGACGCGGTCCGGTCCTGCTCCCCGGCGGCGTTGGCGAACGCGGACCGTTCGATGTAGCCACCCGCGCCGCGGGCCAGCGACGACGCTTCGGTGAAGGCCCTGGACACGTCGCTGGCTTCGAGCGACATCGTGGCGTTGAAGATGATCTTGCGGTCGAACCCGGCCGCCGAGGGCAACACATCGCCATCGCCGGGCTCGGGCGCGGCGGCTGCCACGCCGCCCGCCGGGGCATCGGCGAGGGCGCGCGGGTCGCCGCCGGGCGGCGATTCGGAAGAGAGGTTGCCGGTGACGGTCGCGGCGGCGCGGCCGTCGTCATCGCTGCCGGTGCCGTCGCCGCCGCAGGCGACGAACGACGCGGCCAGGGCAGCGGCCCCAACCAGGAGCAGGGTTCGCGTACGCATGTGCTGTTCCCTCACGGGCGCCGGTGCGGGCGCCTCTGCCCTCAGGACGACGGGGAAGCCGCGACGGTTCCATCGCGGGGGTAAAGGCGCGTGTTACAGGGGGCCTCGCCGGGTGGCGCCCTGGAGCCCGATCGCGCGGAGGAGCTCCGCCGGGGAACGGCCGAGCACCGGCAGGGGACCATGCGCGATGTCGCTCAGCGGGGCGAGGACGAAGGCGCGCCCGGCGATCCGGGGGTGGGGCACGGTCAGCGCGGGCGTGTCGATGCGCTCATCGCCGAAGAAGAGGATATCGAGGTCGATGGGGCGCGGCCCCCAGCGCGGTCCGGGCCGGCGGCCGAGGGCGTGCTCGATGGCCTTCAGTTCACGCAGGAGGGCCGCGGGCTCGAGCGAGGTCTCGGCCGCGACCGCCGCGTTCAGGAACGGGGGCTGGCCCGCGGGCACCGGGGGTGTCTCCCACACCGCGGAGCGGGCAGTGACCGCGACCCCGCGCTCCTCGAGGGCCGCGACCGCCGCGCGGAGGTTGGCGAGCCGGTCGCCAAGGTTCGAGCCGAGGGCGATGTAAACGCCGGTCATGGCCGCTCCGACGCGGTCCAGTTGGCCCGGACCACCGCATCGGCGACGCGGACGACCTTCGCCATCTCGGCGACATCGTGGACGCGCACGAGGTCGGCGCCCGCGCCAATGGAGAGCGCGACGGTGGCGGCGGTGCCTTCCAGCCGCCGTCCGACCGGCGCATCGAGGACGTCGCCGATGGTGGACTTGCGGCTGGTGCCGACCAGGATTGGCAGGCGGAAGTCCCAGAGTTCGGGTAGCCGGCGAATCATCTCCAGGTTCTGTTGGGAGGTCCAGCCGAACCCGAAGCCGGGGTCCAGGATCACGCTGCCGGGCGCGATGCCGTGGCGGTGGCAGATGGCGAGCGTCGCGTGGAAGCCATCGCGGATATCGCCGGCCACGTCGTGGAATTCGCGGCCACGCTGATTGTGCATCGCGACGAGGGGGACGTTGGATTCGGCGATGACATCCGCCATCGCGGGGTCGAATCGCAGGCCCCAGATGTCGTTCACCAGGCCGGCGCCCGCGGCGATGGCCTGGCGGGCGACGCTGGCGTGGAAGGTATCGATGGAGATGGGGAGCGATGACGCTGCCCGGACGGCTTCGATGCAGGGGATGACGCGGCGGGCCTCCCCGGCGGCATCGAGCACGGGCGCGCCCGGCCGGGAGGACTGCCCGCCGATATCGAGGATGTCGGCGCCCGCGGCCTCGAACGCGGCGGCCCGGCGGGCGGCGGCCGCGGGGTCGGCGCCGAGGCCGTCGCCGGAGAACGAGTCGGGCGTGGCGTTGATGACGCCCATGAGGTAGGTGCGGGCGCCCCAGGTGAACTCGCGCCCGCGAAGCGTGAGCGAGGGGGCCAGGTATTCCCGGCGCGGTGGCCACGAGACGGGCGTGGGCATCAGGGGATGACTTCGAACTCCTGTTCGATGCGCTCGGTGCCATCGATGTACCAGGCGCGGACCTCGGGGTTCTCGCGGTCGGCGACACCGATGACGAAGTGGACGAACGGCGGGCCGAAGAAGGGGCCCATCATGCGGATGTCGGTGGGGCTGGGGACAGGCGGGCTGCCGGTGTGGGAGTGGTAGAAGCCGGCGAGCTCGGCGCCGGACGCGTCGATCGCCTGCTCATGCCTCCGGGTTTCGAGGGGGTCGATGCTGAAGCGGTAGGGGCTGGCCTCGCGGTTCTTCGCGCGCCGGACTTCGACGACGGTGCCATCCCTGGCGGCGAGGAGGCCGCAGGCTTCGATGGGGGCATCCTCGAGGGCGTGCTGGATCATGGCGTCGATGTGCGCCCGGGAAAGGCGGATTGCTACGGCCAAGCGGGACTCCGGCATGGGGTGTGGATTCATTGTAGGGGAGGAGGGAGGAGGGAGGAGGGAGAAGGGAGGAGGGAGGAGCCCCCGCGCTTCCACCCCCGGCGACGTGCGAGGCGCGGCGGGAGGGGCGCCCGGATGTGCCGGGCCGGTTCGGCGTAAGCTGCGTTGGGAGGCCGCATGAACCGCGAGGAGAAGATACGGGAGCTGGTGGAGCGGGAGGACGATGCCGTGCGGCGGCCGGCGCTGGACATCATCGACGACGAGGCGCGGCGGACGAATACGTTCGGTTCGAGGGAGCACCGTGCGGCGCGGGAGCGGGTGGAGTCGCAACACGACGCGGCGCGCCGGGCGTTCGAGGGATATTCGGAGGCGCAGCTGGACGCGGCGCTCGCGGCCCTGGGGTAAGGCGGGCCCACCACTGCCCCACGCCCCCGAACCGCGACGGGGAGGGAGCGGCACTGTGGCCTGCTGCCCCCGCCGCACGGCAGCGTGCGACCAGGTAGTGGTGGGCTGCCGCGCGCCAGTCCGGGTGTACCGGAGCGCCGCTCCCTGCCCGTCGCGGTTCGGACTGAGGCCGTGGCGGGTGGCTGCCGCGGGCGATCCTCGCGTTGGAACGATCCCCGCCCTTGCCGGTCGCGGTTCCATGGTGGCGACGGGGAGGGAGAAGGGAGAAGGGGCGATTGCCGGTGCCTGGCGGCTTGCGGTCCGGGTGGATGGCCGGGTGTCCCCGGCGCCCGGTGGGCGGCCGCCGGGGCGGGGCAACGGCAAGCTGTGGGCGAAGTGGATAACAGAACATAAGTTTCTGGTGTTTATGTAGACGGCGGGGGTATGGTGAACGGGCACACCGTGGCCCGGAACTTTTCGGGGCCGCGCCGCGTCTGGCGATGCAGGAGGATCTCAACGTGCGGATGAGCAAAACGACATGGAGTTTCGGGGCGCGGGAGGCATTCGTGCTTGTCGTGGCCCTGCTTTCAGCGCTGGTGGCCATCGGCTACCAGACCAGGGATGCG
>DAOKYT010000010.1:0-60871 GCA_035326025.1 Tepidiformaceae bacterium | reverse complement strand
TCGCCTCCATCGAAGCGATCGACGGCATCTACAACGTGCGGCTGGTCCGCTTCTAAGCGGGATCGAGGCCCGCGACCCTGGCGGGAGACCCGTACCCGGACGTCACATGGGCGATCCGGCGAACCTGGATCTCGTCCCGTCCGCCGTTGATGCAGTAGCGCCAGCGGTGATCGAAGAAGCGGATGTCGTTGTGCTGCCGCTCCGGACGCTTGACCTCGTCCTCGATGCACTGGTCGAGCTGGCGGGGAGTTGCTGGATGCCGTCCCGGATGGTAAAGCCCGTGGCGCGCCGAACCTCGGTTTGGGGCCTGGTGTCCATCCGTTCGCTCCAAGGCCAGGGAACTAGAAGGCCGCCGGTTAACCGGCGGCCTTCGCGTGGGGTGTCGTGGTCGTTGGCTTCGCCTAGTCGGCGACCAGCACGAGCGTCCCGGTGGTCGAGAGGCTGCCGCCGGTGCCGTTGACGACACAGGAGCGTGCCTTCGTCTGCTTGCCCGGCAGGCCGCTGTAGCCACCGTCCTCTGCCGTGCCCGAAAGCTGCCGGTAGGCCTCGACGAGGAGCTGCATGCCGTACATGCCCGAGTGGTTGAACGAGAGGCCGCCCCCATTGGTGTTGATCGGGAGCCGCCCGCCCGGAGCGGCGTGGCCGTCCTTCCAGAGCGTGAAGCCCTCGCCCCGCGGCGCGAGCCCGAGCATCTCCGCCGTGATGCCCGCCGTCACCGTGAACGAGTCGTAGATCATGGCCATCTCCATGTCCTCGGGGCCCATCCCGGCCATCGTGTAGGCCGCCGCTGCCGAGGCCGCCGCCGAGGTGGCCGTGAAGTCGCCCATCTCGAGCATGTTCCAGTGGCTGATGTTCTCGCCGGCGCCGGCGATCCAGACGGGCCTGGTCTTCAGGCTCCGTGCGATCTCCGGTTTCGCGACCAGTACCGCACCGCCGTAGTCGGTGACCAGGCAGCAGTGGAGCAGCGTCAGCGGCCACGAAACGATGCGGGAGTTCTGCACGTCATCGACCGTGATCGGGCCACCCTGGGGGTGGGTCTCCTTCGAATGCATCACGGCGCGGGGGTTCAGCGTCGCCCACTGCCGCGTGACCACGGCGATGTGGGCGAAGTCCTCTGGCGTGCTGCCGTAGCGGTGGTTGTGCCGCGTCATCGCATGGGAGTAGTTCGACGGCGCGCCCGAAACACCATAGGGGTTGCTGAACTGCGAGCTCGGGTCCCACGGGTCGCCCGCGCCGCGCGGACGGCCCGTACCGCGGCCCTGGTTCGCGCGGGCCGACCAGCCAGCTTCGCCGTGCGTCACCAGGGCGATATCGATGATGCCGGCGTGGATGGCCGCCAGCGCGTGGTGCACGTGCATCTCAAATGAGCAGCCGCCGACCGAGGTGGTGTCGATGTACTTCGGGTGGAGCCCCAGGTGCTCGGCGATCTGCGGCGACCAGCCGGCGCTGAAGATGCCGTCGATCTTGCTGATTGGGATGCCCGTTTGTTCGCTGACGTTCTTGATCGCCTCGATGTGGAGCTGCAGCGACGTCTTGGGGGTTTCGGGGTAGCCGATTTCGTTGGCCTCGGCCGCTCCAACAATGGCCGCGGCCCGGGAAAGTTCTCCTGGCATCTGGTTCTCCTGGGCCTACATCACGCGCCAGAACGGGATGTGGACATCCTCGCTGGCTGGTTCGAATTCCACCCTGACGCGGGCACCGATCTTGATGGTCTCGGGCTTCGTTGGGTCCACCCCGCGCAGCACTGTGAACATCCGGTCGCCTTCATTGATATCGATATAGGCGGTCACGAAGGGGACCTCGTCGGCCCAGCCCCCGAAGGCGCGATGCTGGATGGCGAAGGTGTGGATGCGGCCCTCGCCGCTGCCTTCGATCCACTCAATGTTCCGCGAATGGCAGAACGGGCAGATCCAGCGGGGGTACCAGTGCACCCGGTTGCAGTCGGTGCAACGCGGGAGCATGAGCTTGCCGGCCTTCGCTCCGTCCCAGAAGGGCATTGAGAGCGGGTCCGGCTCCGGAATGGGTTTGTTGTAGGCCACGAATTGCCTCCTGCGGCACGGCAGGCTGGCGCGACGCACGCCGCGCCCGCGCGCCATCCGCGAACTGGGAATATGCGTGCGTGACGCTACGGAGCGCCGGGGCACCGGTCAACTCGCCGCGGCCGGTGCCCCGCGTCCCTCCCTACTCCGTCACCGCGAAGCGCCCCGAGTCGCTTCGTCCGAAGACTTCCGGCAGGTAGGTCTCCTCGGCGTGGGCGGGCGCGACGAAGAAGTCGCCCGGCGTCGTCGCGCGCGCATAGTACGTGTATTCGTACACGCCCTTCGGAAGGAAGCTCGCGCGGAGCGCCACGCGGTCGTCGCGGACCTCGGTGTGCTGCCACGGGCTGTAGTACCACCCGAACCAGGGGGCCATGTAACCTCCCAGTTGTTTCGTCTCGGCGGTCCGCCGCTCGGCTTCGAGGCGGGCGATGAGCGCCGGGTCCGTTGTCTGGAGCCGCGCGTCGATTGCCTCCAGCCCGGCTGGCAACAGGTCCTCGATGACGGCGTAGTGGCGGTCCGCCGGGAGCATGACCGTCACCTTGACTCGCACCACGTCGCCGAGCTTCGCGCTGGTGATTTTCGTGCCGGGGTCATCGAGCAACGAGTACTCGTGGGTGATGGCGAAGCCACGGTTCACTGCCTCCACGTCTTTCGCCGGGGTCAGGTAGCGCAGGTTCATGGTGTAGTACAGGCGGCCCTGCCGCTCGAAGTCGCGCAGGAAGGCCACCAGGCTCACCTTGCCCGGTTCGAAGTCCCTGAGCGGGACGTCCTTGCCGGCATCCTTCAACGGTTCTCCCTGCTTCACCAGCCCCGAGAGGATCTCGCGGCCATCGACAGTCACCCGGTAGTTGAACTCGCCACCGAGCTCGCCCGTGACCACCGCATAGCTCGTCAGCGCCAGGATGGCGTGCGCCCGCTCGATCGGGGTCACCCAGCGCTGCTCGCCCCTCGCGATCACCAGCCACCGGACTGACTGGGCCAGGAGCGGTTGCTCCGGCTGGATGCGCGCCAGCGCAAGCGTTACGAGGCCGGTGGTTGCGGTGTGCGTCATGAACATGCCGCGTACCGGCTTGTCTTCCCAGTGATTGCCGTTGGCGCTGGGAATGGTCGCGGCGGCGATGTCGTTGAGCAGGGCGCGAACCTGTTCGTCGCTCGCCTCGACTCCGGAGTCCACGAGCGCCATCGCCAGGTACGCGCGTCCCCAGCTGTTCAACTGCGCGCGGTACTGTTCGAACAGCGCCTTCGCCGGCGAAATCGCCGACCGGCTCGAATCGGCGGCCGCGATCGCGGCGAGCATGAACGCCTTCTGGTTCGGGTCCACCGGGTCGGCAACATCGGCGCTCCGGTTGATGTACCCGGAGAGATACGTCCCCGCCCGCGAGATGCCTGACTGGTCGAACGTGAGCTCGTCCCGGCGCGCCTCGCCGAGCGCGAACAGCACCCACGCGGTGACGTTCGGGTCGGACGTGCACGCCGGCTCGGCGCACCATGGCCACCCACCGTCGGGCTTCTGGCGCGAGACGAGCGCGGCCAGGTCGCTCGTGATCTGCCCGCTGTTCGCCGGCGTGCGCCCGGCACTGCGCTCAGCCCGCGCCACGGCGATGTTCGCGGTCAGCCGGCTCGCGATGTAGACCGTGTCCTCGAACGGGCGGAGCTCGAAGTTCTCCAGCTCATCCGCCATCGAGCCGGTGAGCGCCGACTGGACCGCCACCTGGAGGAGCCCGTTCTTCAGCACGGCGAAGGGCGGCAGGTACACCGCCTCGACAGCGGGCTCGTCGGTGACGATCCCGCCGGTGGCCATGGTTTCAGGCGTGACATCGAGCAACAGCGGGACTTCCTGGGTCACCGCGTCCTCGTAACCGCCCCCGCTCGCGGTGAAGGTCAGCCTCGCGGTCCCATCGGCAGTCACCGTCGCTGGCCATGCCACCGGCACCGACTGCCCGGCGGGGACCTTCACCGTCCGCGCGGACTTGTCCCCGAGCTCAATGCCCTCGGCACTGATCGTGACCTTCACCTCGTGCTCCTGGTCCGTCGCGTTGCGCACCAGCAGCCGGATCTGCGTCTCATCGCCGACGCGGAGGAACCGTGGCAGCGCGGGCCGCAGCAGCAGCGGCAGCGTCGATACCAGTTCGTTCGTGCCTTCGCCGACCATGGTGTCGCCACTCACGGCACGCACCTGCATCCGCCAGGTCGTGAGGTTGTCGGGCATCGCCACCTCCACGCTCGCGCGTCCCTGGGAGTCCGTCTTCAGCTGCGCCGACCAGTAGGCCGAGTTCCTGAAGTCCTGGCGGAGCCGGTCGTCGCCCAGGCCGCCACCGCCCTTTCCGCCCTTCGGCGGCTCGGCGATGACGTCGTTCGAGCGGTTGATCGATACAGCCATCGACGACGATGTCTGCACGGCCAGGCCGCGCTCGAACCAGAACGCCCGCAGGCCGTTCGGCCCACGCTCTTCTTCGAGCGAAAGCAACGCCTTGTCGACGACGGACACGGAGACTTCCGCCTCCACGCCTCTGCCGGCGCTGTCGGTCACGGTGATGTCGTACTTCACCCTGTCACCGGGCCGCGCCTCGTCGCGGTCCGGCCGGATGGAGACCGTCAGTTCACGCGTCTCGGTCGAGACGGAAAGCTGGACATAACCAACCTTGTACCGCGGCACCGGGTCCTCCGCCGTCGGGGGCCGGTAGAGCACCACCGAGACGAAGATGTTGGGCACCGACCGGTCGGTGATGGGGATGGAGATCCGCTCCGTGTTCGTCGGGAATTGCCGCACCTCGCGAGTGATGACCTTGCCGCGCTCCACGGTCACAAGCCCGACGGCGCCCTCAAACGGCGCCGGGACCAGGATGTCGGCGGTGTCGCCCACCTCGTAGCTGTCTTTGTCGGCGACCAGGGCGATGGTGTCGTCGTTCGAGACCTGCCAGCTGGCGAATTCGCTGCCCCATACCCACAGGTAGGCCGCCGACCGTGCGGTGCGCCCCCGGGCATCGGTTACCTCGGCCACCAGCCGGTAGGTGCCTGTCTTCTCGGGCGTGACCTGGACGCTGCCCTCCCCCATGGCATCGGTGTCCGCGGTCAGGGTCGAGACCAGCGTATCGCGGGGCTCGCTCTTGTACCGGCGGGCGCCCTCGGGCGTCTGCTCCTTCGTGGTGATCCAGTCGCGCTTGTACACGCGAACCGTGACCCGCTGGTTCGGCAGGATGGTTCCTTCGGTGTCCACGGTTACCAGGTCCACCGTGGTGGCCGTGCCGGCCTGGGCCACGTATTCCGCCGGGTGAATGCCCGCGTACAAAGACGCCGGGTGGACCATCACGGTGGCGCTCGATGCGACGGCCTGCGCGTTCTGGTCGGTCACCGTGGCCGAGAGCGTGAGCTCCTGCGCTCCCTCGCCCGGCTGCAGCGTCGCCGGGATGGTGTATGTCGCGACGCCGTTGGCGCCGGTGACGGCCTTCCCGGAGGCGCGGATCGGCGTCGAGCTCACCGCGGTCCGCCAGTAGTCGTAGTCCGAGAACGAGTAGCGCTCGTACCCTTCGACCCGCAACCCGGCCGGGGTCCCGAGCACCGACCACTCCACGGTGGCGTTCGGCACACCGCCGCCGAAGAAGAACGAGGCCGTCGTGGTCACGCCGATGGCGTCGCCGTTCACGTACGAAGGCTGCCCGGTCTCGACCTCTACCTGGAACTCCGGCTTGCGGAACTCCGCGACCAGGAAGCTGTTGCCGGCAACGGCCCAGAACCCGTACTCCGGCGCGCCCTTGAGCTGGATGCTGATGGAGTAATCCCCGACCGGGGCATCCGTGGGGATGGTGAAGCTGCCCGCGAACGTGCCGAACTCGTTGGTCCGCACGTCCTCGCGCACGACTTCCTGCCCCCGCGCATTGAGGATGACGAATTGCAGAGGCGGGTCCGGTGCGGGGATCGAGTACGCCGCGTCATCGTCCGCCCGCACGACGCCCTTGTACTCCACCGTCTCGCCGGGGCGGTAGATTGGCCGGTCCGTATACACCTGGCCCACCCATTCGCGCGCGAACCAGTCGGTCGGAATGCCGAGCTGGTAGGGCGCGGCGCCTTGCGTCCATCCCGTGGAGGTAACGCCCCGGTGGGTGCCGTCATCCAGCACCAGGTAGTACGAGCGGTCGATGTTCTTGCCGAGCGCCGGCAGTGGCACCTTGAAGGACGCGAGCCCGCTGGCATCGGTCGTTGCCTCCGAGGGCGTGATCTCCGGCCCGGATGCCGTGATTTTCGCGCCCGCAACCGGCTGGCCGGTGTCGTGCTCGATGGCCCAGACCAGGAGTTCGTCGTTGGACATCTTGGTGACGAGCACGGTATCGACCACCGCGAAAGCGAAGTCCGACTGGTACTCGCCGCTCGACCGGACGTAGTAGGAGCCCTTCGGCAGAGGCTGGCCATTGCCGGAGAGCGACGTGGAGCCCAGCACGACCTCGTTCGCCGAGCCGCCCACCGGTTCGCTCCAGGTGCGAAGTGGCGCGAGCGATGGCTCGAACTTCGGGCCGCCGTGGAAGTTGTGCAGCAGCCGCTGCGCCTCGCTCGCGGTGAGTGGGTACAGCGTGAAGGACGCCTGGTCCATGTTGGTGGCGTGGAAATACAGGATGGGCTCGGCCGAGGCCGAATACGTGGCCGAGGCGCTGTAGCCCGGCAGCGCGAGCGTCACCTGTGAAGGCAGCGCGCCCGTGGTGAACGAAATGGTCTGTGGGCCCATTACCTGCCCATACCGGTCGACGGCGCCCCCGGCGATGGAGACCGTGTACGACGTGGAAGGCCGCATCGTCAGCGAGACATTCATGTCGAACTCGCCGATGAAGACGTTGCCCTCCAGGTCGTCGGCCGTGAACCCCGAGACCGAGACCTTTCCTTCCAGGGAATCGGGATCCATGGGGTTCGTGAAGCTGATGCTGATGCCGTAGCGTTGCGCCGAGGTCTCGCCGTTCCGCGGGAAGCTGGAGGCGATGCCCGGGAGGCCCACCGTCGTGAACCGCGCCCGGCGCTCTTCGGCCGTGGCTCCACCTTTGGCACCCCGGAGCCCGGCAGCCACCACCCCCTCGTACGATGTCTGGTAGCCGAGCTGGACGGACGGCGTGAAGGTCGCCACGGTGTTGTTCTCGCTCCACGTCACGGAACCGGGCACGGCCGCGCCGCCCATGTCGACCAGCGAGATGCCCGCCGCCGCCGCCGGGTCCATCGGCTGGTTGAAGGTAACGACAACCTGCTGCCGCGGGCTCGCGAACTCGGTGTTGTGGTCGGGCACGATCTTCGCGACGGCGGGGCCCACCGTCCGGAAGCTCCAGCTGAAGTCCTCGCGCAGGACACCGTCCGCGGCCGAGGTAAGCCCCCTGGGGATGCGGGCCCGGTACTCGGTGTAGGGCTGCAGATTCGATGGGACGAACCGGTAGACCGAGGTGTTGAGCCACTCACCGCTGCCTTCCAGCGGTGGGTCGAAATCGACGACCGTGCCGGTGCTCTGCGCGCTCAGGGTGGTCAGCGGGGCCACCGAGCGGCTGAACTGCACCAGGATCGGTGCGTTTAGCGGCACCTCCACGTCCCCGTCGCCCGGCAGTGCCTGCTGGACGGTCAGCAGACCGGTAACGGTGAACTGGCGCTGGACTGCCTCGGTCAGGCCAGTCTCGGGGCGGGGTGGTACGTTCACCGTGTACGTGGACCCGCGCAGCAGCCCGGGATAATCCGGTTGGAACAGCACCGTGCGGTCGCTCAGCCACGCGTAGGTGCCGGGAGCGGCCGGTTCCAGCTGCAGCAGGCTTTCCGGCTTCCGTTCTTCGGGAGCGGTCGCGAACGTGACTTTGATTGGCGCAAGCCGGGGGACCTCGTCGCCCTCCGGGCTCAGCGCGAACCCGGGCGGCTCGACGAACGGCGTTGGTTCGCCGCCATCGCCCGTCAACAAGAACCAGGCCATGCCAACGATGAGCCCAAGGATGGCCGCCCCTCCAAGCGCGGCCCCGGCGCGCCGCGCCGGCGAGTTCAAGAGTTCTCCGGCCTTCGCCACGAGCCGCTGCAACGCGTTCCTGCCTGTTGGTTGTTCGCTCATCGTGTCCTCACCTCGAAGGTACTGGTGGCGACGGCGATGCTTCCGTCGCGCAGGCGCGCTGCAACCCGCAGCTCGTGGATTCCGGGCTGCAACGCCCAGACCAGCCGGGCCTCGCCCGGTGGAACCTCGCCCAGGGCCGCGCCATTGATGGAGATGGTCACGCCGACGGCATCGGCCGGCGTCTCCGCACGCAGACTCAGTTCCTGCGTGCGCAGCTCCGGCGCCAGGAAGTACACGCTTCCCGGCTGTGGGTCGACGATGCGCACGCTTTCGCCACCGCCGGTGCCCCATCCAACCGGGAGCCCGGCGTCTCTCGCCCAGGCAACCGCCTCAGCGGGCGGGTTGATGGTCACGGTGCCATCGGCCCGCCGGGCGTAGTAGGTCTCGGTTGCGCGCGGGGTGGTGCCCGCGGCGAAGAGCTCGCGCCGCGGGTGCGGGCAATCCGGGCCGGGCAGCAGCCCGGTGGGCGCGCACACTACCGCTTCCTCGATCCCGGCGGGCATCGCGGGCCATCCCGGCGCCACCACCATGGCCGTCGCCTGCATCACGTCTCGCCAGATCGGCCCGGCCCCATCGATGCCGGAGACCTCCCGCATCGGCGACCCGTCGGAGTTCCCGACCCATATACCGGCGGCGAATGTCGAGGTAAATCCCAGGGTCCAGTTGTCGCGGAAGCCGGTGGTTGTCCCGGTCTTTACGGCTGCCCGGAACGGGAGCTCGAACGGCGTCGTCTCCCCGAACCCCGGGATCCGGGCGTCCGGGTCGTCCAGGATGTCGGCCAGCAGGTAGGCAATCTCCGGCGAGACGGCCGGGCGGGTGACGGACGCGCCGCGCTCGTACAGCACCCTTCCGTCGGGTCCCCGCACCCGGGTCACGGCGTAGGGCTCGGCGAGGGTTCCCCCGGCGCCAAGCGCCGCGTAGGCCGCGGTCAGGTCCAGCAGCCGCACTTCGGCGCCACCGAGGGCGATGGCCAGCCCGTAGCGCTCCGGCTCGGTGAGGGTGGTGAGCCCGAACCGGTGCGCGACTTCGAGAAACGCGGGAATGCCCACCTGGTCGAGCGTGCGCACGGCAGGCACGTTGAACGATGACGCCAGGGCGGTCCGGAGCGGCACCACCCCATGGAACTGGCGGTCGAAGTTCTGGGGGCTGTAGAGCCCGTCCTTCGTCTGGAACGCCGTCGGCACGTCCAGCACCGGCGATGCCGCCGTCAACCCCTGCTCCATGGCGGCCGCGTAGAGGAACGGCTTGAGTGCCGAGCCGGGCTGCCTGGGGGCGAGGGCCATGTTGATCGAGCCGCCCGTTTCCTCTCCGCCGACGCTCCCCACCATCGCCAGGACCCGGCCCGTGCCCGGTTCGATCACGGTCACGGCGGCATTCGTGACATTCCGGTCCGCGAGGTTGGCGAGGTGGAGCCGTGCCAGCCGTTCCGCCTCGGCCTGGATGCCAGCGTCGAGGGTCGTTTCGATCACCAGTCCGCTCTGGTTCGCGAGGTCCGGCCGCACCCGGGCAAGCTCATCGAATGCCCAGGCGACGAAGTGGGGCGCGATGGAGGCTTCGAGTCCCGGCAGCAGGGTGAGCGGCGCCCGCGCCGCGGCGCCGGCCTGTTCCCGGGTGATGTGGCCGTCTGCCGCCATGCGATCGAGCACGTACGCCTGGCGAGCCCGGGCGGCGCCGTCTTCGGCTGCTGGCTCGTAGGCCGAGGGGAGCTGGGGAAGGCCCGCCAGGAACGCGGCATGGGCGAGGTCGAGGTTCGCCGCCGACACGCCGAAATAGACGCGCGCCGCCGCTTCGATCCCGTATGCGCCCCGGCCGTAGTACACCTCGTTCAGGTAGAGTTCGAGGATCTCGTCCTTGCTCCGGTGGGCTTCCAGCTGGATCGCGATGAGCGATTCCCGCGCCTTCCGCAGCGGCAACGGCCCTCCACCGCCGCCGAGATAGAGTCGCCGCGCCAATTGCTGCGTGATGGTTGATGCGCCGGATCGCTCGCGCGGGAGGTTCCAGGCGGCGCGCACCAGCGCAACGGGGTCGACCCCGGGATGGCGGCGGAATCGCTGGTCTTCCGCCGAAATCGTGGCCTGGATAACCACGGGTGCGACATCGTCGAGGGTTACCGGGATGCGGAAGCCATTACTCCCATCACGCTGCAGCACGGTACCTTGCGCATCCAGGACCACCGTCCCCGGGATGGTCAGCTTTGTCTCCGGGGGGTCCAACGGGGCGCAGAAGGCGTACACGGGGAGGGCCGCGGTCAGCACGCTCAAGAGCACGACGAGCGTCTTGCGCCGTCGGAAGACGCTCGTGGCCTGGCCGCTCGTTCTCTTCATGATCCACCCAACGTTTCCGGGAGCATGCTGGTTCCCACCATACTCCGGAACGCGCCCGGGCCGGTGATCCCCGGCAAGTTCTCGTCGAAAGGTCTATTGTTGCCCGAGGCCGGCGGCGAAGCCCGGCCGTGAATCGAGGAGGCCCACCATGCGTTGGCTCAACAAACTGCTCGGCCGCCAACAGAGCCACGAAGAATGGCTCGAGGCCCATCCCGGGAAGCACTCGAACAAGTCCGCCCCCCCGGGCATCTCGCCCGAGGAGGAAAAGGGCATGCGTGACCGGATGGAAGCCGAGCTCGCGGAACAGCGGGCAAAGCGGGAAGGCAGTGATTAAGGGGTAACCGCGGCCCGCCGGGCAGGGCCGGCATTGGTTGATTGCGCGATTGCGGCGTGCCCCGCCGGCCCAGCCAACGCCAGGGCCAGCAGCGACATGCCTGTCAGCGCGAGGCTCGACTGGTATGTGCTGTGGAGGCCGATGCCGCCCGTCACCAGCAGCACCAGCCCCGCCGCGGCCAGCCCGTTGCGCGCCCGCAGGAGGGCCACGAACGCTGTCGCAAGGCATCCGGCCGCGACGGCGTAGGCGATCGACGGCATCGCCCCCGAGAGTCCCTCGTTCCACAGCAGGAGGAAGCGAGCGGTCGCCCCGCCATTGCCCAGGAAGGCTGCGAACGTCACCGCCGAAACCGCGACACCTACGAGTGTTGCCGTTCGGTCCACGGTGCCGCGTGCCAGCAGCGGCACGCTGCACGCGAAGGCGACTCCCGCGAGTTCAGCCGCGTTGAGCGCTCCGCCCGTGCCGAATGTCGCCAGTCCCTCCTGTGCCATGGTCTGGGCGAGTGTGTGGCTCGCGCTCAGGAGAAACGCGAGCGCAAACAGGACGATCGGCAGGCTTGGCCACCGCCCCCGCGACAGGACGGCCCCTCCGATGGCGATCACCGCCACGGCGCCCGATGTGGCCGCGTCGAGTGCGAACCGATCGGCGGCGCCGAGCGCCGCCAGGCCACTGAGCAGGCCGAAACTCCCGAGCGCGATGGCCATCCCGCGATGCACCGGATCCCGGCGCCGCCAGAGGACCCAGGCCACCACGGGGACCGCGATCAGCAGCAATGCCACGGAAACAAAGTAGGCGTATCGCCCGCCGAGGCTGAGTGCCTCGTACGGCTCGCGCAGCGCGGTGATGCCCGGGATGTGGATGGCGGTGCGGGTGAACGTCCGCAGGATGAGCAGCTCCACGGCCGAGGCCACCGCCAGCCCGGCCGCGGCGAATATGACGGCCGGAGGTGGTGCGGATCGATCCCGTGGAGCTGCCATCTGCCGGGCTGCCATGCCGTCCTACCTCTTGCCTTCCCGGTACCCGTATACGCCAAGCCCGATGCCAAGCGCCGAGAGGCCAACCAGCATCACCGCGCCGAGGATCGCCCACGTGGCGCTGAATCCGCCGCCGCCCGGGGCCTTCGCCCCGGCGATGGAAAGCGTGATGAACTGCGAGGCGGCCTTCATGCCGTTGCGCTCGCCCTGGCTGCCGTCCCACACGGCGAATGCGACATCGGTGCGCGCGCCCGCGCTGAACCCGGCGTGCTCCGGGCCCTCGCTGGTGTATGGCCGGGCGAATACGACGGCCCACGTATCGTTCTCCCAGACACCCTTGCCGGCCACGTCCTGGACCGTCGAAGTGGTCAGCTGGCCGAAGGCTTGCGAGACCAGCGTCTGGACCGCCCCGAGGTCGGGATTCGCGTACGGGTTACCGGCGGCACGAGCGGTGTAGAACAGCGCATCGGTCGATGGATACCCATCCACGGATGCCCCGGCGTAGATCTCCACGGGGTCGCGCAGGCCGGCGTCGGAGTCGGCCCGCCAGTGCCAGATGTTCACGCCGGCATCGGCCTGGCCCATGCACACCGAAGGCACCGTCGACGCGGTCTTCGCGGGGAACTCCAGGGCGACGGCGTCGGAAAAGTCCTCCACGCGGGTGGTGCTCTCGTCCTTAGTCGCGTCTTTCCACTCCACGCGGACGTAGAGCGTGTCGTTGTAGTGGAGCGCCCTGGCGCTCACGGTGGCGACACTGCCGCCCGCCGCATAGGACCCGCGCTGGGCCGTGAGCGGCACCCGCACGGCCACGGTATCCTTCCACGCGCCATCCGTGGGATCGAGGCCGGGATCCTTCGCCGACTCATACGCGGTCAGGTACAACGTCTGCGAAACGGCAGGGTTGGTGTTTGTGAATTGCAGCACCGCGGCCAGCGCGAGCACGCTGGCTATTCCCAGCACGACGCGCCGCCGCTTCAAGATATCGAGCACCATGTCACCTCACCTCGATGTCTTCCAGCGGCACGAGCGTCGCCGGTCCCGCGAACTCTGGCCCATGGCCGATCGGCGTGCCCCACCCAACCGCGGGCTCGCCGGTCACTTCCTCCGGGTGCACGCCCAGTTGCGCGCACTCATCGCCGATCCACGCTGCCAGCGCGAGGCCGGCAACCTGGTAGAAGCTGCCCGGTGTGGCCCGCCCGGCAATCCGCCGGCCGAACGCGGCGCCCCAGCGGCCCAGGTGTTCGCCGAGGAACATCCGCTGCGCCCGGGCCGCCTGCTTCACGCGTGGCGCTCCCAGGTGCTCGGCCGCATACGCCTCCTTCTGGCAGAGAAAGGACATGAACTCCAGCTCGACCGGGAGGTCGTCGGGCCGGACGCCCCCGGAAGTCGCGTCGACTCCGAACGCCCGGTAGAACCCCGCGATGTCGGCCATCCGCGTTGTCTGCTGGATCGGATCGCTTGAGAAGTAGGCTGTCTCGAACGTGGGGCAATCGGGCGAGGAGCTCAGCGTGCAGAGGCCGACGTACTCCGGTTCCAGCTCCGTCGCGGTCACGCCGGCCGCTCGCATGGCGAGGCCAGTGACCGGGGACGCCAGGCCCGCGGCAGTGACTTCCGCTGCCAGCGCCCGGATCGCCTCCACCCGCTCTCCATCGGGATAGGCGAACGCGTGCGCGAGAAGCGAATACACGGCCGAACGCGTGGCGAGCGACTCAATCGGCGAACTGCAGGCGGTTGCTGCTGGCATGGCGTGCCTCCTCAGATGGTGTTCATCGCGAAGCGATCGCGCCGCTCGATGAGGGGTTCGTCCACGGACACCCGGACAATCTCCTTGCCCTGGCTGTCGTAGCCGACGACCGTATCGTTGAACATCTCGCGAACCTGGCCGCCGATGTTCAGCTCGCCGGTCTTGGGGCCCTGTTCGACCTTGTAACTGAAGACGATCTCCTGGGTGGCCCGGAAGAGCTGGAGTACCGCCAGGAGCTCGCGGCTCGGGTTCGCATAGCGCTCGATCGCGTGGTCCACGCCGGGGCCGAACATCTGGTGAAGGTAGTCGCGCGGCACCCAGCGCGGGGGGATGTAGTACACATTTGGCTGTGTGCCGAACTGCGGGTACAGCGGCAGCGCCACCTTCTCCACATGCACAAGGAAGTAGAGCGGGTTCTGGCGGTCCTCCGCCCACTCGCCCCCGTCGCCCACGTTCACCAGCCCCTGCAGGCGGATCTTGCCGATGCAGGCGGTCATGCAGCGCGTTTCCATCGGCAGGCCGTTGGTCAGCGGATCCGTGCCCTCCACCCTCGGGTAGCAACCGATGCACTTCTCCGAGGTGCGGGTGCTCGGCCGGTACATCGACTTCTTATAGGGACAGGCCTCGACGCACTTCCGGTAGCCCCGGCAACGGTTCTGGTCGATCAGGACGATGCCGTCTTCCTCACGCTTGTAGGCCGCATTGCGCGGGCACGCGGCTACGCACGCGGGATACGTGCAGTGGTTGCAGATCCGCTGGAGGTAGAAGAACCAGCCGGAATGCTCGGGCAGGCTGACTCCCCGCGGCGAAAACCGCGTTGCCGTGTCCTCGTAGATGTTCGGGACCTTCCACTCCTCTTCGGCCGGGATGTACCCCGTTGCCATTTGCTGGACACCGTCGGCCGTCTCGAAGATGGTCTTTCCTTCGAACTGCCCGTAGGGGGCTCGCTTCGGGTCCGAGGCGCCCGCGTTCCAGACCTGTCCGTCCGGGTCGGCCTTGTCCTGGAGCTCCAGGAGCTTCGTATCCCAGTGCTGGGGATAGCCGCCGTAGGGCTTGGTCTCGACGTTGTTCCACCACATCAGCTCCTGGCCCGGCGAGAACGTCCAGGTGGACTTGCACGCCATGGTGCAGGTCTGGCAGGCGATACAGCGGTTCGTGTTGAACACGGCGGCGAACTGGCGCTCCTGCTTGCCCCCTTCGAAGCGGTAGTCCATCTCGCGGCCCAGTTGCCAGTTGTACACCTTAGCCATTGCGCACCTCCCCGGCCGGCTGGCCGTAGACGTCGTCGATCAATCCGCGGATGAACGCATCACCGCGCTTCTGGAGAATGGCGTGGGTTCCCGCGAAGTAGGGCGACTGGAAGAGCCGCATCGTCCTTTCGCGTGGCATGCCCATGAGTGCGTACTCCTCGATGAAGCACCGGGCCATGTCCGCGTCGGGGTCTGTTCCGGCTGCAGCGGCATACCGCATGGCCACGAACTCGTAGGGGTCATCCGTCTCGAGATGCTTTTCCGCCATCTCAAGCTCCCTTCACGCGGGTCATGCCGCCCGCGAGGTAGCGTTTCATCACGTCGTTCTCGCCGCCGGGCGTCATGCCGGTCGTGCCAGGCGCCCAGGCGCCCTGCCCGTTGAGGCCGCCGTCTTCCGCCTTCGTGATCTTTACGAGCGTCTCTTTCGGCACCGTGTTGATCGCGTGGTTGTCGGCCTCGCCACCGAAGATGAACGCCTGGGCCACCTTCGCCTTGTGGAAGAGCGTGTCGGTCTGGTGCATGGGCATCGCCCAGTCCTTGGTCACGCTCTGGTGCGAACCGCGGCGGAAGTTCGACTGGTAGCCGGTGTCGGCCGAGACGGCCCGGCCGTCGGCCCGCTCCTTCGTCGCGGCGACTGTCTTCGGCGTCGCGCCGAAGCCGCCGTGCTTGGTCATCACCACGCCGCGTGGATAGGCGGGGTTGAACTTCACCCGTAGCATCAGGCGGGCGACTTCGTACTCCGCGTCGTCGGCCTTCCACCCGATGTAGGGCCGGTCTGCCGGGTTCGCGTCCACCCAGACGTAGTCGCCCTCGGCGAGCCCCAGCGCCTTCGCATCCTCGGGGTTCATGTGGAGCTGCTGGTCGCCCACGCTCGCGAGGCGCTTATCGGCGCGGTACGGATCGGTGAAGTTCGTGGCCCAGAGGTTCATCCAGTCAGTCACCGACCAGGAGGAGTGGACGGTGTGGCGCGTCTTCGGCGTAAGGAAGTAGAAGTTGAATCCCTCTTCCCAGAGCGGATTCTTGGTCTGCTTCGTTTCGGCCCACGAGAGCTTGATGTTGCGGACCGTGCGGCGCTCCGGGTCCATGTCGTCACGGGCGATGCCGTAATCGTTCGGGCGGATCAGCCGGTTCGTACTCACGATCACGTTGGGCAGGTAGGGAGTGGCCTCCGGCCCCTCGCGGTGGACGATGAAGTTCTCGCCGTACTCGATCGCCTCCGGGATGTCACAGTAGGAATTCATCCGCCCCGTGTCGGTGTGGAACGGCATGTTGTCGTGCACCTGCTCCCAGTAGGGCACGCGCGGATAGGTGCGGAACATCATCAGTGCCGAACCCGGCTCGCCGTACTTGCCGTCCATCACATCCTTCACGGTGTAGCCGCTGGTGGTGCCGGATGAATCGAGCAGCCGCTGGATGTAGACGTCGGTCCGGCCTTCGAGGGCGAACTTCCAGTAGTCGGCGAAACGCTGGTCGCCGGTCTCTTTCGCGAGCGCCTTTGCGACCATCGCCATGATCATGATGTCGTCGCGCGTGTCGAACATCGGCTTCACGCCGCCCTTCCAGATTTGGAGGAAGGGGTTCTGGCACGAGGCCGTGATCTCCGGCTGCTCGAACTCGAGCCACGAGTTCGCCGGGAGCACGAAGTCCGAGTACTCGCAGGTCAACGTCATCTCGATGTCCTGCGTGATGATCAGGTCGATGCGCGGCAGTGTGTTGAAGAGGACGCCATACATCCACTTCGCGTTATTGATGATGTTGACGTTGGTGGTCCACATCACCTTGGTTGGGCTCGGCATGTGGGTCTTCCCGGTGAAGACCTTGCGCCCTGCCTTCGGCGTTTCCACGATGAGCGCCTGGTCGCCGTGGTCCCAGTACGCGGGTTCTTCGTCCTTGGTGTAGGCGTGGGCGTGGATGTCCTTGCCCTTCGCGTTCGGGTCGAGGTTCATCTCGAAGGGGTCCTCGGCGATCCAGCCCTTGAAGCCGGGTCCCGTCTCCGGCGTCCCCTGGAAAAGCGCCGCCTTGTAGTTCCCCGCCCACGAATACATGCCCGCGCCCGGCACGCCGACGTTCCCGGTGAGCATCAGGGGCAGGTGCACCGCCCGGTTGTGGAGGGTGCCGTGGAACCAGTGGTTGATGCCTTCGCCCACGTGAATCGCCACTGGCTTGATGGTCGCGATATCCATCGCCAGCTTCTCGATGAGCTCCGCGGGCGAGCCGCTGATCTCGGCGGCGGTCGCCACGTCGTAGTCCTTGAGGTGTTCGCGGTAGGCCTGCCACAGGGTGAGCACCTCGACCGCCTGCCCGTTGAGCAGCGTGACGGTGCCCGTGTACTCGAGGTCCGGGTCGATGCCCTTGCCGGCCAGCTTCTCCCCCACGTCGTCGCGCGTGACCGCCTTGAGCGACTTCGATCGGGCGTCGTAGACGACGTAGTCCTGGAGCCTGGCGTACTGCTCGGCCGTGAGCCCCTGGACCTTGAAACTGGGTCCGGCCGGGTCGAGCGACGGTTTGTACCCGGTGATAACCTCGCGCGGATCGAGCCGCTTGAGCGTGTCCGCCCGGATGAGCAAGGGCAGGTCGGTGAACTGCTTGACGAACGCGGCGTCGTACAGGTTCCGCTCCATCAGGATCCGTGTGATCGCCAGGAAGATCGCCGTGTCGCCGAGACCGGGCCGGCACGGGATCCAGTAATCCGCCTTGGTGGCGGGCGGGCTGTACTCCGGCGTGATCGTCACGATCTTTCCGCCGCGCTCCATCATCTCGATAAAGAAGTGCGCATCGGCCATTTTGTTCTCGACGAGGTTCTTGCCAACGCCGATGTGGAGCTTCGCGCTGCGCATGTCGTTGAAGTCGCAGTCGGAGTTCTGGAGGCCGGTCACGAACGGCGTGCCCGGCGCCTGGTCGCCATGCCAGGTGTAGTTCGACCAGTTGCGGCCACCCTTCGCCTCTTCGGGTTTCACGCCGCGCACATACACATCGAGCAGCGCCATCATGTTGGAGTTGCGGTACATGCCGTATTTGCCCATCACACCGAGCAGGCCCATGCCCCCACGCATCTTGAACGTGCGCGTGCCCGCACCGCCCACCGCCTCGACCATCTCGGGCTGGTAGCCATCGGCGAGGAGTGCCTGCTTCCCTTCCTCGCCCGAGTACCGCCGGGCGATGGCCACAAGGCCCTTCGCGATGTAGGTGTCGGCCTCATCCCAGCTGATGCGCGCGAAGGTGTCGGTGCCCCGGGAGTCGAAGCGGTACTTCGTCCGCAGCTCGGGCGTCAACCCCGGGAACCCATCGTCGGCCCACTGCTTCCAGCCGGCGCGCACCATGGGGCCCTTCAGGCGGTACGGCCCATAGACGCGCCGTGTGAGCGTGGCGCCCTTATTGCAGCCCCGCGGGTTCCAGGCGTTGGTCGAAAACTTCCCATCCAGGTCGCCGATCAGCTGGCCGTCGTAGTTCTGCTCGGTACGTACCACCACTCCATTGCGCACGAATGCGCGCAGCCGGCAGTTATGGGTGCAGTTCGGCGCGCAGACGAACGTGAACGAGTCGTCGTAGGCGTACTGGTCGCGGTAGACCTTTTCCCACCCCCGGTTGGGGTAGGCCTGCAGCGGATTCGTGATCCCCGGGGCGGATTGCAGGAACGCCATCTTGCGCTCCACGTAAAACGCTGTCCCGGCGGCCGCGGCCGCTGTGCTGACCTTGAAGAAACCTCGCCTATCCAATGCCGGCCCTCCCGGGTGAGATGTGGAGATGGGTGCGTGGGCCACGCCCGCGGGGATCCCCGGCGAGCGGTGGGATTGCCGTTAGACTCGTTTTGTCATGGTCCGGGCAGCATGCGGCGCGGTCCGCGCCGAGCGAAGGTCCACTCGTCGCTTGCGTCAGGGCCGAAGGCACGTATTCCGTACGGAATTGCATTCGTCTCAGGAACCTCAGCCGTCCTTCGCGAACACTGCCCCCGGCCCGTGCTCCCGCATGTGACATTCGTCACAAGAAATGAAGTGGAGCATCCCGTGCGAGTTGGTCCATACTGCGGATATGCCTTCGGTCACTGCCGATGTCGTCCTGGGCATCCCCCACCTGGCCGCGCTTCCCCCTTCGGAGGCTGAGCGTTTCGCCCGCGACCTCGTGGTCCGCCAGTTCGCCGCCCGCGAGTTCATTGCCGTGGAGGGCGAGCCATGCCGGGGGTTCTTCGTGTTGCTCACGGGCCGCGCCCGGATTTTCCGCTCGGGGGCCGATGGCCGCGAGCAGATTCTCAGGCTCCTCGGCCCAGGCGATACGTTCGGCGAGGTCCCCGTATTCGATGGCGGTCCCAATCCCGCCACTGTCGAAGCCCTGGACACCTGCGATGTCGTCCTCGTCCCCTCGGCGGCGTTCCGGCTGGCCGTCGCTCGCCATCCCGAGGTCGCCGCCGCCCTCCTCGAACACTTCGCCCGCCGGCTGCGTTCCTTCACCGAGCTCGTCGAGCAAATCAGCCTGCAGACCGTGCAGCAGCGGATCGCTCGCTACCTGTACATGACTGCCCGCGAGGAGGGAGTGGTCACCGGCGACGGGATCGTCGTGCCGCGCAGCATCACCCAGCAAGATCTTGCGGCACTGGTCGGCAGCGTGCGCGAAGTGGTCAGCCGGACGATGCGCGTGATGGAGGAAGACGGCATCGTCGAAATTCGGCGGAAAGAGATCCTGGTCAGGGATATCGCGGCGCTGCGCGCCCTTCTCTAGGGACCAGGCCCAGGTGGCGGAGCGCCCGTTCATCGGCCATGCGCACATCCCAGGGTGGATCGAAGACCAGCTCGACGCTCGCGGTGCCATCGCTGGGACCGTATCCGAGCACGGATTCGACCATCCCTACCAGCGCCTCGCCCATCGGGCACCGGGGCGATGTCGTGGTCATCTTCACCCGGATATCTTCGCCCTCGAACTCGATCGCGTAGACCAGCCCGAGCGAAACGATATCGATCCCCAGCTCCGGGTCGAACACGTGGCGGAGCGCCCGTTCAACATCCTGTGTAGTCACGGCATGGCCGCCTTTTCTGGCCCCAGTCTCTGGGGCGTGGGGGTGTGCGGCGCCACCACGATATGCACCAGCGAGGCCAGGTGGATGGCCCCTCCTGCGGCCAGGAGCGCGCCGCCCGCCCGCAGCAGCTCCATTCCGCCGGCAACCGCGCCGGCCATGGCCACAACCGTCGCGGAGGCGTGCACCGTGAGCGCGGCCCTCGCGAGCGGCTCGCTGTAAATGTCCGACACGACCGGAACCGGCCGGATGCCGGCCAGCTGCCGGTAGCGGTGGTACCACACCAGGAATGGGAGAATCTTGTAGCTGTTCCCGATCAGCATCACCCCGGCCCAGCCACCAATGCCGCAGATGCCGTAGGCCAGCAGGATGCGCGCGGGCTCACCGCCGGGGCTGACGGACTCGCCGATCGCGGCGAGCAGCCCCAGCACGATCGTGGCCGCGAGGAATCCGAGCGACACGAAGGTCGCCCGGCCCTGGACGTCCAGTGCCCGGCGGGATCGCGCGAGCATGAGGCGGAGCATTTCGGCCCCCCAGGCGCCTGGCCCCGCGGCCATGGCCACAGCGATCACCAGGCGGGTCCACATCGGCGGGTCGGTCATCACCAAGAGGGCCCCCGCCAGCACGGCGGGCGCGGTCCAGCCAAGGATCCACGCCCCGGCGGCCGGCCTCTTGCGCTGCACCACGTTGAACATCGGCACCAGCTGGTAGGCGACGCCCATCACGGTCAGGCCGAGCCAGCCGATGAGCCCCAGGTGGGCATGTCCTCCGAGCCGCCCCATCGTCACCGGGAACCACAGGTGCTGGAGCGTGCCGACCCAGGTAATGCCGAATCCGGCTGCCACGGCCACGAATCCAAGCGCGGTGGCCAGGTAGCGGGTTGGCAGCGAGCCCCGTCGCGGCGAACCGGTGGCGGGAATCGCATTAATGAGGAAGAGGATGAACGACGTTACCAGCCCCACCCCGGCGATGGACATCACGGTGACATCCCACCGCCAGACGGCCCAGACGAACACCGGCACCGAGATGGCATGCACGAAAAAGTGGACACGCGCGAGCCGCGCCGAAATCAGCCGCCCACCGAGGATGGCGGGACCCAGCTGGTACACTGCCCCGAAGATCGCGGTAGTGAGCCAGCCGATGACCGCCGCATGCGTTGCCGCGACAGTGCGGGGTGCATTGATCGCGAGGAACGCGTCGCTGGTGGAAAAGGCCAGGATGAGCCCCGCCGCCACCAGCCCGGCTGGCGCGGCGACAAAGAAGGGCGCGACCACTCCGAGCGCCGGTCCCCGCCCGGGCATGGCAACCGTCACGAGGTCTCCCTCCGCACCGTCAGGACGTAGCCATCGTCGCCCCCACCGAACTCCCAGGTGAACCCGCGGCGTTCGAGCTCGCGATAAAGCAACATCGGCTCCCGGTCCATCAGGGCGACGACCTCGTCGCCGGCGCCCAACTCGCCAAGTGCCGCCAGTATCCGCACCATTGGCTCGGGTGGTTGCAGTCCACGGTTGTCGAGTTGAATCGTGACCATGGGGCGACCATACTGCATTGAAGTCGGCGGACTGCGACAAAAGTCACGTCGGCCCGGCCCGGGGTTGGAGCAGTCATGCGTGGTCGCGTTGGGGGCCACGGGCGCCACGCTGGCGCGTTCGGGCGGCTGCCGAGCCCGCTACCCGGCACCCATCCCCGCCTTCGGCGAGCACTTTCCCGTCGATCGCCCGTCGCTATTGGGACCCTCCGGTCCTTCTATCTCTCGACTTCCCCGAGGAAGCTCGAACGCGGGAGCTGGCCTGAGGACGTGCCAGGACCCGGCAATCTGCTTGTGATTAATGTCACAGTCCAGCTCGGATCCCCGGCGGAGACTGGGGTTAAGGACGAGTCAAGCGCCTCGATTGCGCCCCGCGGAGCCTTCCGAAGCGTCTGAACATCAACGAGGGAGAACACCACAGAACCATGAACGTCACGACCTGGAAGAAGGCGCTCCTCATCGGCGCCGGGGGCCTGCTGCTGATCCCGCTTGCCGCCGCATGCGGCGGCAGCGACGAGGAAAGCGGCTCCACCATCACGCCGGGCGCGGTAGCCACCAGGCCCGCCGAGAACACCCCCGACACTGGCAGCGGCAACGGCGGCGGTGAAGAGCGCGAGATCGAAGTGGTGATGACCGACAACGTCTTCACCCCCAGGGAAATCAAGGTCCCCGTGAACACCACCATCACGTTCACGGCCAACAACAAGGGCACCGCCATCCACAACATGCACATCCTGAGCAAGGATGCCGAGGGCAAGGACTTCAGCAGCGAACTGCTGGTCAACGCGGGCAAGAGCAGCACCTTCGAAGCCAGGTTCACCAAGAAGGGCGTCATCGACTTCCAGTGCGATTACCACCTGCCCGAAATGGCCGGGAAGATCGTCGTCGAATAGCGCCACCTCCAAGGGGGAATACGCGTGGCGTCCGCGTTGAATCCAGGCGCCAGGCACCCCGGGGCCCAGGGGAAGGGCCCCGGCAGGGAAAAAGGAGAGAGAATTCCGTGGCAGTAACAAGGCGAGAACTCATAACAGGCGCAGCGGCGGGCGCAGCCGGCCTGGTGGTCGGCGGCGTTGTCGGCAAGGTCGCCGGCGACGACGACGATGGCGGCGGTGGCGGCGGCAGTGGCGTCGCGGGCGATGCCGGGAAGATCGCCGACGCGCGCGGCCTCGCGGCCGACGATGTCGCACGCGCGGTCAAGTCCTTCGTTCCACCGGGCGAGCACGACGAGTACTTCATCTTCAGTTCCGCCGGTCACGGCGGCCAGATCCTGGTGATCGGCGTTCCGTCGATGCGCCTCCTGAAAGTCCTCGGCGTGTTCTCACCCGAACCGTGGCAGGGCTACGGCTATGGTGCGGACTGGGGCGAGCACAACATTGAAACGGGCACCGACTTCAAGAAGCCCACATCGCGCGCTCGTGGTCCCCTCACCTGGGGCGATACCCACCACCCGGCCCTGAGCGAGACGAACGGCGAGTACGACGGCCGCTGGATCTACATCAACGACCGCGCCAACGGCCGCATCGCCATGGCCGACCTGCGTGACTTCAAGACCAAGCAGATCATCGACGTTCCGAACCTCGATTCCTCGCATGGCGGGTGCTTCATCACGCCGAACTCCGACTACGTCCACATCTCGACGAAGATCCCGACCCTCGTCAACTTCAATAACATCCACAACGCGCTCGACAACTTCGCGCAGTCGTTCCGCGGATACTCGACCTGGCTGAAGATCGACCCGTCGAACGGCCACATGATTCTGGACGAGAGCTTCCAGGTCGAACTGCCGCCCTATACGCAGGACCTTGCTGACTGCGGCAAGCTCGTCAGTGATGGCTGGGGCTTCATCAACTCATACAACTCGGAGATGGCCTCGGGCGGCAACATGGAGGGCGGGGTCTCCATCGAAGCCGGCGCCTCCCAGGGCGACTACGACTACATGCACATCATCAACTGGCGCAAGGGCGAGGAGGTCGTCAAGGCAGGCAAGACCAAGACGATCAACGGCATGAAGGTCATCACCATGGAGACCGCCGTCGCCGAAGGCATGCTCTTCCTGGCGCCGGAGCCGCGCAGCCCCCACGGCGTCGATGTCTCGCCAAGCGGCAAATACATCACCGTCGGCGGCAAGCTCGACCCGCACGTCACCATCTACTCCATCGACAAGATCAAGGCCGCTATCGACGCCAAGGACTACGAGAAGATGGACCAGTACGGGGTGCCGATTCTCAAGTTCGACTCGGTCGTCGAAGCCCGCATCGAAGTGGGCGCCGGGCCCCTCCACACCCAGTACGACCCGGATGGTCACGGCTACACCAGCCTCTTCGTGGCCAGCGCCGTCGCCAAGTTCACGCTTGGCGAGCCGGACTACACGGGCCCGAACCCGTTCACGCTGGTCGATACCCTTCCCGTCCACTACAACATTGGCCACCTCTGCACGATGGAAGGCGATACCGTCAAGCCTGATGGCAAGTACCTCGTCGCGCTGAACAAGTGGTCCATCGACCGCTTCCCGGCCGTCGGCACACTGAAGCCCCAGAACTTCCAGCTCGTCGACCTGACGACCGAGAAGATGGACATCATCACCGACATGCCCATCGGTATCGGCGAGCCCCACTACGTCCAGGCGATTAAGGCGGACAAGATCAAGTCCTGGGAGGTCTACCCGCCCGGGACCAACCCGGTCACCATGGAGGTGGACCCCAACGCCGTCGCCGATGGCCAGGAAGGCATCACCCGGAGCGGAAACACTGTCACCGTGAAGATGAGCATCACCCGCAGCCGCTTCAAGCCGGACATCATCCGCGTGAACAAGGGCGACAAAGTGGTGATGCACCTCACCAACATCGAAACGACGCCAGACGCGACGCATGGCTTCGCCATCCCGCGCTACAACGTCAACATCAGCCTCGACGCGGGCGAGTACACCAAGCTCGAATTCGAGGCCGACGCCGAGGGTTCGTTCGCCATGTATTGCACAGAGTTCTGCTCCGCGCTGCACCTGGAGATGCAGGGCTGGATCCTCGTCGCCTGACCATGGCGTTGTCGGCGGGCGGCCGGGCCCCAACCCGGCTGCCCGCTCTCCTGGGAAGGGGGAGTTCCGTGGTAACCAGGAGACAGTTTCTTTCACTCACGGGCGGAGCGGCCGTAGTCGTCGCCGCGGGCGTGGCCGGGTTCACCCTGCTGCCCGGCGACGAAGAACAGACCGGCACACCGGAAATCAAACTCGGAAAGCAGCAGTGCGCCCGTTGTGGCATGGTCATCGCCGATGGCCGGTTCGCCTCGGCATGGCGCGATGCCGATGGCAAGGCGCGCGTCTTCGATGACCCCGGCTGCATGCTGCTCGACCAGATCGAGATCCAGCCCGGTGAGGGGACCGGGTACTGGGTAGCGGAGTACCGCGACGAGACGTTTATCGATGCAACCACGGCTGCCTACGTTGTGTCCGATGCGATTCGCAGCCCCATGGCCTACGGGATAGCCGCATTCGCCACCCGGGCCGCCGCCGATGGCGCCCTCACCGAACTCGGCGGAACCGTCGCGGATTGGCGCGGCGTACTACAGCAGATGGAAGGCCGCGCTTCATGACCACGCTCACCAAACCACAGGAAACCATCCGGGAGGAAACCGCGGCCAGCCCCTCGCGCTTCGAAAACCTGCGCTCCGACCGTCTCTGGGTCGGGTGTGTCGCCGCCGCGATCGTCCTGATGATCGTGAGCTACTTCCTTCCGCTCTGGAAGATGCACCTGCTCGCGCCACAGTATCCGGACGGGCTCGACCTCGCCGCCTATGGCAACCGGATGGAAGGCGACTTGCAGGAGATCAACTCCCTGAACCACTACGTCGGGGTCAAGCCGATCGAACCCGACTCCGTGTTCGAGCTGAAACTCTTCCCGTCGGCTCTCTGGCTCACCGTCACAGTTCTTATCGCCTCCGCGCTGATGATGCGCCCCGGCTGGAAGCGCTACCTGGTCGCCGCCCTGTTGTGGACGTTTCCGGTTGGCCTCCTCCTCGACCTCCAGTTCTGGCTCTACAACTATGGCCACGACCGCGACCCCACCGCCCCCTACCGCATCCCGGACTTCACGACCAAGGTCATCGGGACCACGCACGTGGTGAACTTCACCAGCGAGACGATGGTCGCCGCGGGATTCTGGACGATGGTCTCGGCTGCCCTGCTGGTTACCGTTGGCCCTCAAACCATCCGGGCCCTGCGCGCCGCATGGCAGAACACCGGCACGACCGCGGCCGCGGCCTCGGCCGGGGCGATCGGCGTCCTCCTGCTGGCGGGCCTGGGCGCCTTCGGCCAGCCGGGAGGCGCAAGCGCGCAATCCACCCCACAACCAACCATCGCTTCGCTCATCGCAACGGCTTCGCCCGGGGACACCGTGACGGTCCCCCCGGGCACCTACCGGGAACAGGTGGTGATCGACAAATCGATCGCGCTTGTGGGGGAAGGAAGACCGGTGATAGATGGGGGTGGCGTGGGAGACGTCATCAAAGTCACCGCGGATGGAGTAACCATCCGCGGTTTCGTCATAGAGGGTTCCGGTACCAACGTCTCCGATGAGCCCACGGCGATCCGCCTGCTTGGTGACAACGCGGTCGTCGAGGACAACATCATCCGCAACGTCCTCTACGGCGTCACGCTCATCCAGAGCGACGGTCACACGGTCCGCGCGAACGAGATCAGCAGCATCGAGGAGTTCTCGAACGAGCGCCGTGGCCACGGCATCTACCTCTACTCCACCCGGGATAACACCATCGAGGACAACGTCATCACGCGGACAAAGGACGGAATCTTCCTCGGCTTCGCGTTCTTCAACACCATCCAGCGCAACCGCGTGACCGATGTCCGTTATGGCATCCACTACATGTATGCCGACGACAACGTATTCACTGAAAACAGCTTCACGCACAGCACGGCCGGCGGAGCCTTGATGTACTCCCGGCGCCTGCGCTTCGAGCGCAACGAGTTTGGGTACAACCGCTCCGAGGCCTCCGGGTACGGGCTGCTCTTCAAGGACGTCGACGATGTCTTCATGGAGGGCAACATCATTCACCACAACCGCCTGGGCATCACCATGGAAGGCGCGCCCCATACGCCCGGTTCCGTGGTCGAAATCAAGAACAACCTGATCGGGTTCAACCAGATGGCCATCGAACTCACCAGCACCACCGGCGCCCTCTTCACGGGCAACACGTTCGTGGGCAACCTGGGCCAAGTGGAAGGCCGCGGCGGAGACATCCAGAAGCACAACAGCTGGTCGCTCGACGGCCGCGGGAACTACTGGGACGACTATGAAGGCTACGACTCCGACGGCAATGGTGTCGGCGACCTCGAGTACCGCTACGAGGGCGCCTTCGACGACCTCATCCAGCGCAACGATGCGCTCCGCGCCTACCGGTTCAGCCCGGCCCAGGCGGCGCTGGATCTCGGAGCCAGGTGGTTCCCCGTCTACGAGCCCAAGACCCGGGTAGTCGACCCCAACCCCCTGATGTCGCCGACGCTCTCGCTCGATAGCTCGAACGGGAATGGTCCGCTCATGATATATGTGGCACTTGTGGCACTCGTCGCGGTGCCGATCGCCGTGTTCGCCACGGCCACGAGGGGACGGCGAGGGGGATGGATACCATGTTGACCGTCCGCGAGGCGCGCAAGCGCTATGGCGCGACTACCGCGCTCGATGGAATCTCCCTCGAACTCAAGAACGGCTCGGTGCTCGCCGTCATCGGCGCGAACGGCGCCGGCAAGACAACCCTGCTGAAATGCATCATTGGCCTGCTCAAGTTCGAAGGGCAGGTCCTGGTCGATGGTATCGATGTCGCCCGCAAAGGCAAGCAGGCGCGACGCCTCATCGGCTACGTCCCGCAGCAGCCCGCCCTGCATGGCGACCTCTCCGTACGCGAGACAGCCCTCTTCTACGCCGACCTGAAGGGCGTCCCGCAGGATCGCGCTCGCGAGGTGGTCGAATGGGTCGGCCTCGGCGACCACACGGAAAAGCGGACCGATGCACTTTCCGGTGGCATGCGCCAGCGGCTCGCGCTGGCCCTCGCCATGCTCGCGAACCCGCCCCTGCTCGTCCTCGATGAGCCCGCCTCGGGCCTCGATGTCGCCGCGCGTCTCGAACTCCGCCGCCTCGTCCAGGAACAGCGGAAGCTCGGCAAGGCCATCATCCTTTCGACCCACTGGCTCGAAGATGTGCCCTACGTCGCGGATCATGCCCTGGTCCTCGACCAGGGAAGGGCGGTCTTCCAGGGCCCGGCCAGCGGACTCACGGCCAACGCGACGGTCGGCAGCAAGCTCTACCTCCGCCTCAATGGGCACAGCCCCGAGGCCGTCCCGGTCATCCAGTCGACTGCCGTCGCGGGCGCCGTTGACCGCGCTGGTGACTGGCTGGTGGTGACCTGCCGGGCCGAGAACAAGGCCCAGATCGTCGAGGCGCTCTTCAGCGCCGGCATCACCATCCTCGACTTCCGGGTCGAGGAGGCTTCGGTCGATGACGCAGTCATCGACCTCCAGGGCGTCGCGGGAGGAAACCAGTGAGAGCCACTCGCGCCATCATGTGGAAAGAACTCCGCGATGCCGTCCGCAGCCGCTGGCTGATTGGCTATGCGACGGCCTTTGCGGTGGTCGCGCTCGCCCTGTCCCAACTCCAGGGGGGCGACATCGGCTCCCAGGGCTTCAACCGCACAACGGCAGGCTTAATCAACCTCTGCATTCTCCTTGTCCCGCTCCTCTCGCTGGTCCTGGGTGCGGCGGCGATCGCGGGCGAACGCGAGCGGGGCACGCTGGCGACGCTGCTTTCCCAGCCGATCTCCGCGGCCGAGCTTCTTCTCGGCAAGTACCTCGGCCTCACGATCGCCGTGTGGAGCGCCATCGCGCTCGGGTTCGGCGCCGCCGGGTTCCTCGTCGCGCTCTTCGAGCCAATCACCGATGTGCAGCACTACCTCCTCTTCGTGCTGCTCTCAGCGGGCCTGGCGAGCGCCACGCTCAGCATCGGCATGTTCATCTCCGTGGTCGCCGACAGCCGTGTCAAGGCGCTCTCCGGGGCCGTGCTGGCCTGGTTTGTGCTCGTGATGGTCTACGACCTCGGGGCGATTGGCCTGGCGCTCTGGCTCTCTTCCTCCGGCAGGACGCTATTGGCCGTCGCCCTGGGTAACCCGGTCGAGGCGACCCGGCTCCTTGCCGTCCTTAGCGTGGAGCCCGACCTCCAGATCCTTGGGCCGCTCGGGGCGTATATGGTCGACCGCCTGGGAACCGCGACGAGCGCGGTCCTGCTCCTGCTCTCGCTGGCGGCCTGGTCGCTGGCGCCGCTTGGCGTGGCCGTGCGGCTCTTCCAGTCGCAGGACGCCTGAGCCTCCCGGCCGGTTCTACGCGGTAGGCAGCAGCTTCTCCCGGCCGGAACAAGGCACGCCGGCCTCGCCTTCCTGGCCGGCGGGCTTCGCCATGGCGAAGGAGGTGGGGTGCGGCTGGTTCGGATCGGTGATCACGTTGACGCAGGCGGGCTTGCCGCTCGCGAGTGCCCGTTCGAGCGCAGGGCGGATCCCCGCTGCCTCGGTCACGAACTCCTGGTGCGCGCCGAAGCCAGCTGCCACCAGGTCGTAGCGGGTGGGGCCGAGCTCGGCGCCGGCGACGCAATCGTTGCCGGACCGCGCGCGCTGGCCGTGACGGGTCATTGCCCGGCCCTGGTCGTTGTTCACCACCACCACCACGGGGATGTTGTGGCGCACCGCCGTATCGAACTCCGCGATGTGCAGTGCGGCTGAACCATCGCCGACGACGGCCACGACCTGCTTTTCGGGCCTGGCGACCCTGGCGGCGATGGCGAATGGGATGCCGGTGCCCAGGCAACCCAGGTACCCATGGCTCAAGAAATCGCCGGCATTGAGGATCACTGCCCGCTCGGCCATCCACAGCGAGGTTTCGCCCCCGTCCGCCACGATGATGCCATCGCCCCCGAGGACATCAGCCACCTCGCACGCCAGGCGCGACGGGTGGATCGGCTGGTTGCGCGCGGCGGCCGCCTCGTGCATCCGGCGCATCGTGGTGCGCGTGGCGGCCAGGCCATTCACCCAGGGCGTGTGGTCCTTGAACTGGCGCCGCCGCGCACGTTCCATCATCAGCCGCAGGGTTTCGCGCACATCACCCACCAGCGCGACATCCACATCGCGCGCCCGGCCAATCTCCTCGGGCTCGATGTCTACCTGGATGACCTTCGCGGTGGGTGGGATGAGCGACCGGGCGCCGGTGCCGGTGAACATGCCGACGCGCGCCCCGAGCAGCACGACCACATCGGCCGGGCCGCCGGCGGCATTGGCGGCAATCGGCGATGCCGCGAAGGCGAATGAGCCATAGCCGAGATCGCTCCATTCGGGCACGATTCCGCGGGCCCTGGCGTTCGCCATGACAGGCACCTGGAGCATCGCGGCGAACTGCCGCAGCTCTTCCTGTGCTCCGGAGAAGCGGGCGCCGCCGCCTGCGAACACCACCGGCCGTTCGGCCTGCTCCAGGAGGTCGAGGGCTTCGTCGATGGCTTCGGTGGGCGGCACCGCGAGCCGGCTGGGCTCATGCAGCCCCAGCGGCGGCAGGTCCTCCTCCCGAACAGGGGTATCCAGCACGTCCACGGGGATATCGAGGAACACCGGGCCGGGCCTGCCGCTCGTTGCGTGGCGCCAGGCCATGTGCACGTACTCCGGCACACGCTCGGGCTGCAGCACGGTCCGGGCGAACTTGGTGACGGGGGCCATAAGGGCAACCTGGTCCATCCCCCGCGGCGGGAGCCGGTCGTCGTCGCGCAGCGCGCTGCGCCCCCCGATGCACACCATCGGGATGGCGTCCATGTATGCGTTGGCGATGCCGGTGATGGCGTTCGTGGCGCCTGGCCCCGCGCTGACCAGGGCGACGCCCGGCCGCCCCGTGGTGCGCGCGTACCCATCGGCCATGTGGGTGGCCGCGGCTTCGTGATGGGTATCGATGAGGCGGACTCCATGCGCGGCGCACGCCTGGAAGATGGGGTGGAGGTGCCTGCCCGAAAGCGCGAACACGTCGCGCACGCCGTGCCGCAAGAGCGCACGCACGAGCAGATCACCGGGTTTGGCCATGGCAGGTCTCCTTCCTGGGCACAATCCGCCCCCAGTATCGTTCCCCCGTTTCCCGGCAGCGGTTATGACGGCGCGCATATCGCCCCCGCCGCCCGGGAGTCCACCATCCGGGGAGTGGAAGTGCTTGAGCGCAGGGTTGGGTACTACTCCGAGGGCGACAGGATCTCCGCTGCCCTCTACCTGCCGGCCAACGCATCAGCGCAAAGCCCGGTCCCGGGTGTTGTGTTGTGTCATGGCTTCACCGGCATCAAGGAGCTGACCCTCCCTGACTACGGCCGCGGGTTCGCCCGTGCCGGCATCGCCGCGCTGGCTTTCGACTACCGGGGTTTCGGTGAAAGCGAAGGCACGCGGGGCCGGCTCGTCGCCCGCAGGCAAATCGAGGACATCCACAACAGCGTCACCTTCATGGAGACGCTCAGCGAGGTCGATCCGCGACGCATTGGGCTCTGGGGCACGAGCTACGGCGCCGCGAACGCGATAGTCGCCGCCGCGGCGGACCTTCGGGTCCGCTGCGTGCCGGCGCAAGTTGGTTTCGCCGATGGCGGGCGCCGCATGCGCGGACGCCCGGCCGAGGAAACCGCCCCCGTGCGCGCGCTCATCGAGTATGAGTGCAGGCAGCGTGTCCTCACCGGCTCCTCTACCATGGTCGACCCGCTCCAGGTTCTCAACGATACCGGCAGCGTGGCGTTCTTCACCGTCGCACGGGAGGAGTTCCCCACGCTCGCGGAGCCCATCTCCATGGAATTCATGGAGTCGGCCTTCGACCACCGCCCCATGGCGGTGGCCGATGCCCTGGCGGGGCGGCCGCTGCTCCTGGTGGCCGACGAGCACGACACGGTGACGCCTGCCTCGGAGTTCGAGGCGCTCTACGCGGCGGCCTCCGGGCCGAACCGCCTGGTGGTCATCCCGGGCATCCGCCATCGCGAGGTCTCTTCCGGCGAACCGCTCGAACGGTCCATCGCCGAGGCCGCGGGCTGGTTCGCCCGCCATCTCAGCCCCGTTACTGTGGCAGCCTGACGCCGACAGTTGCGGTCTCCCCCCGGGGCCGGTGGCTTACGCCGCCACCGGCCCTACCCCTCACCGCGCAAACCACTCACGAAAACGCCCACCGGTGACAAACACTGGTGGGCGTTGGCGATCTCCGCACCGGGGGTTGCCGGAGCCGCTATGCCCGCACGTACTTTTCGCCGTCCCAGGTAATCCACGACCCGGCCGCGTCCGTCGTCTGCCCGCGCACGTCGAGCTCGGTCCGAAGCAGGTGGAGCTCCTCCTCCGTTGGCGCTTCGAGGACCTGGACCTCATCGGCCACCAGGGGCTTCCACTCACACTCGGCAAGGATCTCGTCGACCGTCACCCACGGCACGCGCGCCATGAGGCGAAGGCGCCGATCCTGGTAGTCGTACATCGCCCACGGCGTCACCACGCGCCAGGGGCCCGTGTCCTTCGGCAGGCCTGCCCGTTCGCGCGCTCCGGGCGTGCCATCGAGGAAGCCCGGCGATGAGATGAAGTCCACCTGCCTCACGAACTTACGCCGCTCCTGGTCCGTGATCAGGATCGTTCGCCAGCAGCAGGCCGCGATGGTATCGGCCCCGCCGGGGCCCCCGAATCGCCGCCCCTGGGAACCGTACTCGCCCAGGAAGGTTGAGTTGATGTTCCCATGCTGGTCGACCTGGAGCGTATTGAGCACTCCGTAATCCATGTAGCCCAGCTGCGCATGGAAGCCGGCCGAGTTCATCGTCCCCCAGGCCAGGGCCCGGTACATGGCGCGCGATGCGACCATCGTCATCATCGGTTCGAAGGGCAACAGTGGCTCCGGTGCGATGACACCGTCCTCGGTCACGTACTGGGCGTCGGGCGCGTAGAGTTTCTTGCCCAGCAGCACGGAATACAGCGGTGTGCCACCGCCGGCGGCCCAGTATGTGCGCCCGTTCTCCACGAGCCGGGCGACCTGGCACATTGCGACTTCACGGTCCGAAAACGCTTCTGCCCTGGTCATGCGCTGTACCCCTCTCTGACGACTTCGTTGGCGCGCATCTGGTCGAGCTTGGCCTGGCCCACGCGCTTTTCCAGCATCTCCTCGAACGTGTCGAAGGGCCGCACCCAGGTGTCCAGGTACGCGCCAACGCCGTCTCCCATCACGGCCCGGAACACCTCCATCACCCCTTCCGGGTCGGAGCCGTAGTACCCGGGGCAGGTGCCCGGGTAGCTCCCGAAGGGCGATGCGACCACTGCATCGACCGCGTAGTAGGGGATCCTCGTCGCTCCCGGGTTCCGCCGAATCTCCTCGGTGTCGATGATCTCTTCCGCCGAGACAATGACCTTCTTCGACGCCATGGCCGCCTCGACATCCGAGATGCCTGTCCCGAAGATCCGCGCGTTTCCGTAGATGTCGGCCTGGTGAGCATGGATGACGGCCACGTCGGGGTTGAGCGCGGGCACAATCGTGACCGGCTCGCCCGTGTACGGGTCGGAGATCAGCTTTGCCCCGGAATGGTCGAACCCGGTTGTGCCCCCGAATGAGCGCACCGGGAGGAATGGAACCCCCATGGCGCCCGCCTGCATCCGCAGCGTCATAATGACGTTGCTGTACTCGTAGATCTCCAGCGTTCGTGCCTTCAGCGCCCGTTCGATGGCCGGACCTGAAATGAAGAACCCGCTGTCCATTCTCGAAACGCAGCCAGCTTCGACCAGGAGTGCCGCGTCGACATACGTGAACTTCCCGGCAATCCAGAGGTCCTTCTTTTGCTGGCGGATGATCTCGTGGAAGACCGCGTTCGGTCCCCGCATCAGGTAGTTGCATTCATACGTGAGGTAGTCGCCATCGGCCACGAACCGCTCGACGGCCTCCCGCGCCGTCATTAGCCGGGATCTGAGCCCCCGGTTCTTGTGGTCGCGCACATGCTGGCGGAAGCCATCGGGGTCGACCCGGTGAAACGCGCCGGCGCCTTCCCTGAGGATTGCGATCCGGCTGGCACTGGTCGGCGAAACGGTCATGTCAGTCCCCCTTCGGGATGCGCCAGCAGGCCGCGAAGCGGGCCGCCGGGTGTGTG
This sequence comes from Tepidiformaceae bacterium, assembly GCA_035326025.1. Taxonomy (GTDB): domain Bacteria; phylum Chloroflexota; class Dehalococcoidia; order Tepidiformales; family Tepidiformaceae; genus Amarobacter. The sequence goes on along the minus strand of DAOKYT010000010.1, from coordinate 27,463 downwards.
CGAATGGCCGGGCCGCTCACCGTACCAGGATGGTGACGCACATCGCCGCCGCATCGGAGCCGATGTTCCCGCCGCCGTTGTGGGCCAGCGCGACCTTTGCGCCGTTCACCTGGCGTTCTCCGCTGCGGCCCTGCAACTGCTCCGTCAGCTCAACCACCTGGGCGATGCCGGTGGCGCCCACCGGGTGTCCCTTGCGCAACAGGCCGCCCGATGTGTTCACCGGGATCGACCCGCCGAGCCGCGTAGCGCCTGAATCGGCCAGTGCTCCGCCCTCGCCCCTAGCGCACAGCCCGAGTGACTCATAGGCCATGAGCTCCGCCGGGGCGGAGGCGTCGTGCACCTCCATCACGTCGATGTCTTTTGGGCCGGCGCCCGCTTCGGCATAGGCCTCGCTCGAGCACAGTTCGACGAGCCCGTCCTCATCGGCGCCATGGTCCCAGCCCGAACGGAGGACCATCGAGGCGATCCGGACGGGAGCGACGAGGCCCAGCTGCGCTGCCTTGCGCTCGCTCACAATGACGGCGGCGGCCGCGCCATCGCCAATCGGCGAGCACATCGGCCGTGTGAGCGGCTCGGCGATCATGGGCGCGTTCAGCACATCCTCGATCGTCAGCTGTTCGCGGAACTGCGCGCGGGGGTTCAGGCTGCCGTGGAACGAATTCTTGGCCGCGATCCGCGCGAACTGGTGCACCGTCGTCCCATAGCGCTTCATGTGGTGGCGTGCCGCGGCGGCGTAGATGTCCATGAACATCGAGCGGTTCTGCCCCGCGCCTTCCGTGGCCTTCGCCGCCCCCGATTCGGCCGCACCCTGCCGCAGGCGCGCCATGATCTCCGCGAGCGCCTCCACGTCCACGGCGCCACTGAAGGCGGCGAAGCTTTTGCGCTTGTCTTCGTCGTAGAGCTTCTCCACGCCCAGCGCGAGCACGACATCGTACAGGCCCGCCGTTACCATCGCCGCGGCCTGGTGGAGTGCGGTCGATGCGCTGGCGCACGCGTTCTCCACGTTGATCACGGGAATCTTGCCGATGCCCGCCGAGCGCAAGACCACCTGCCCCCGGATGGACTCCTGGCCCGTCACGAGCCCGGCGGCGGCGTTGCCCACGAAGGCCGCCTCGATGTCGTTCTTGTCGATCCCCGCGTCCTTGATCGCAGCCTCTACGGCTTCCGCGCCGATGGACTTGAGTCCCCGGTCCAGCATCTTGCCGAAGCGGGTCATCCCCACCCCGGCCACGATGGCGTTCATCTTCATGGTCTCTCTCCCGCGTTGGTTGATGGGGCCCGCGCCCGCGTGTGAGGCTGCGTCTGCCGGCTGGCTAGAGCTTCGATGCACCGACCAGGCTCAAGAGGTCGTTGCAGCCGTCCTCGATCATGGAAGCCCGCGCATCGCGCATCAACTTTTCGATCGGGAAGTCCTTTGTCAGGCCATTCCCGCCGAAAATCTGCAGGGCCTGGCTCGCCACCTCGAAGGCGGTCTGCGTCGCGGTCACCTTCGAGGCGATGGAGTACTGGAGAAGGGGCGGATTGGTCGCGTTGTAGTACGCGACTCGCCGGGAGAGCGACCGGGCCGCCTCCACCTGCGCGAACATCTTGAAGATGCGCGCCTTCACGCTCTGGTGCTGGATGATCGGCACGCCGCCCTGCACGCGCGTCCTGGCGTAGTCGAGCGCGAGCTCGAGGGCTGCCCGCGCGACGCCCACGAAAATCGTGCCCATGCTCGCGTTGGCGCCGGTCAGGATCTGCTCGACGACGGCCGCGTAGTTCTCCTTGCCCACGACCATGTACTCCGCGGGGATGCGCACGTCATCGAAGAAGATTTCGCCCTGGTTCAGCGCCCGCTGGCCGAGCTTGTTCGTCGGCTTGCCGCGCGATACGCCCGGCAGGCCGAGTGGCACCACCGCGACTCCGCCGCCCGCGAATCCCTGGTCGCCATCGATGGTGCAGAACAGCGCGGCCACCGTCGCGATCGAGCCATTCGAGACCCAGGCGGATTTCTGCCCCCGAATGACATAATCGTCACCGTCCTTCCGGGCGATGCAGTTGGCGCGGATCTCGGGGTTCCGGAAGTGTGGCTCGCTCACGGTCAGGCTGTCGCTGCCGTGGTCGGGTTCGGTGATGGCCCAGCAGCCGATCTCCTCCCCTCCGCCCTGGACATAACGTTCGATGAGCGCCGGGCGGCCCGACATCATGGCGAAGGTCTTGTGGAAGCCGGACACGCCGAGGCTAATGGCGAGGCCCGAATCGCCCCAGCCAAGTTCCTCGCTGACGAGCGCACGGATGCGGGTCTGCTCCAGCGGCGAAAGCTCCCTGGTCGCCGTTTCCACGTCGTCCAGGCCAACCTGCCGGTATTTCTTGAAGACGTCCCACAGGATCGAATCGGACGCGATGACATCCTGGGGATCAGCCAGCTGATCGAGCTGCTTGCCGGCGGGACGCAGCACCTCTTCGGCGAAACGGTGGGCCGTATCGCGGATGCCCCGCGCCTGTTCTGAAAGTCCTACCTCGATGTCGGTCAGCACGCGCAGCCCCCAATTTCTATTGAACGCACCCTAGGAGAGGCAGTTGATGAATCTATATGACCTTGATCATGACTGGCCCGGGAGGTGACCCGGACCGTCGAGAATGTGCGCTGGCCCCCCGGCTGGCCGCCGCATGCGGAGGGACTCAACACGTTCGCGCCGCCGGACCGGGACTGCACGCCGGGGAAGCAGGACGCAATTACCGGCGTCTCCCCCGGGGCGGTGTGTTCGATCATCCGGTCCTCGATGCCGCCTCCCTCGGTCTCGGCCCCCCCGGATAGCGGCCGTTGCAGGTACGGGCCCGGAAGCCGGGGTTCCTCTTTGAACATCACCTGGATCAGGGCCAGCCCCATTGGCCGGGGCCGGTGCCTCCGTTGATCGGCTCCTGCGTACACCTGGATGTCGCCATGGACGTGCGAGGGCTCACGCCGGTCGAGATGTTGATGACCGCGGCCCCGTTGTACCGCGCTTCCGCGATGAAGTGGTAGAACGGGATGCCTTCGCCATCAAACGGCGCGCCTCCCACCTCTTGCGATAGATGTCGTTCGGCGCTCGTAGCGTTGCATTCCCTCTCTGCCGCGGCGTTCATGGGGCGGACGCTCCCGCGCACCCATCGAGCCGGCTGATCACTGCGGTCATACCGGCCTGCGGGCACGTGAAAGGGGGCGCCCATGGGCGCCCCCTTTCACTCCCGCGCGGGGAGCTACCCCACTTTGGCTATCCCCACGCGGGTGCCGCGCATGACGGGCGACGGCTGCCACTCCGTTACCCGGTCGCGCAGGTGTGCATGGCCCCCGGCCAGGTGCAGCCACGGGAACATCCCGCGGTCGGTATCGTTCGGGCCGGCCCGGCCAGGGAGCTGGTACGGGCCCCAACCGTTGGACATCACCACCAGGCCCGGCCGGGCGCTCGAAGGCAGGAAGTAGCCGGTACAGTCAGAGGGCCAGCGCACCTCGTCCCAGGCGCACGGCTCGGAGTACCGGCCGGAAACCCCGGCGGCAGTGCGTTCAATTTCCGGTACGGTCATGGAGTCCTCTCCGTGTGGTGGTGCCCCGCGCAAGGTAACGGCCTGTGTCCCAGAGAAGAGGGGCCGGGGCCCTGGGACGGAAATGGAGTTCACCTGATCCTGGACGGCAGGACGTGGTCAGGACCCCGGTTGGCGGAAATCTCGCAGGTGTCGCCGGGTTCGTGATATGACGACCGTCATGCCGGTGGCGCCCGGGACCACCGTTCCGGCCCCCGCATTCACGATCCCGAGTGCCAGGGTGATGCCGTCCCGCCAGCGAACCGCCGCCCGCTCACTCTCGCTGCCGAGTCTCCCAATGGTTGCTCCGCGTGCCCGCTTCCCACGCGTGCCCGGGAGCGTCCGTTGCCGGGGTGGGAATCCGTGGCCGGGAGAGCCGTGCTCCAGATGATGCCAATCACATGGCTTCGGCGCGGCCGTTCAGCCACCCTGCGCGGGAGGCAAACACGGAACAATCGAACTGGCAATCCTCGCAGCCCGGTTCCAGCCGGACCTGATCAATATGCAGGATATCGATGATCTGGGACCCGGTCCGCAATACCCCGCGCCGCTGCAGGTCCGACATCACCCGGATCGCGGTCTCCACCGTCACACCGGAGCGATCGGCGATGTCCTGGCGGGTCAGCGGGTAGTCGATTCGCAGTACGTTCCCATGCGGGCGTCCAAACTGGCGCGCGAGTTGAAGCAACGTGCAGGCAATCCTCCCGCGAGCGTCCTTCAGCGTGGCAATGGCTGTCGTAATATCGCGCTGCCGCACTTCCAGGCAGAGCAGGTCGATCGCGTTCCGCACCGTCACCGGGTAAAGCTCCCCGAGCTCCTGGAGCAGCCCGCCCGGCACCAGCACGAGTTCGGCGTCCTCGAGGGTGGTAGCCGTGGCCGTGTAGGGCCTGCGATCCATGGCCGAGGTGAGGTCGAGCGCCGCGGTCGGAGCCCGGAAGCCCACCACGTGCTGACGGCCGTCGGCCATCAGGTGGTGCAGGCGAACCCGGCCCGAGGTAATGACCCAGAGCCCCTTCGAATGCTCTCTCTCCTCGAACACGCGCCGATGGGCCGGGACCCGGTGGAGCGAACACTGGAGCGCGATGTCGGTTATCTGACCGCGGCTCAACCCGCCGAACAGCGGAAACCTTTCGAGCGCCGCGATCGTACGCTCCTGGCCCGGAGTCAATGGCTCGATAGAACTTACCAATGCGTGCGACATCGTGGCTCCTTTTGACGATCGATGCTGGGTTCGCGAACGGGGCACCGCTGTGACATTAGTCACCGGCCAGGCAGGATGCCGCTGCTGTCGCAGGTAGGATACAGCGCTTGGAGATGCTCCCTCATCATAGGCGCGCGGCCGAACCCCTCGCGTCCCACCCGGCGCCGCCCGCCCGCGCGCCGCGGCTCCCGGGCCCCGCCGGGCATCGGCGACGGCCTGGCGTACACCCGCGCTCATGCCCGGTGCCTGCGCTACCGTTCAAGGCTGCTCGCCTGCGGGCCCTTGTCGCCGGGCTCTTCCCGGAACTTCACCTCGTCCCCAACTTCGAGCAGGTCGAATTCGTCACCGAGCACGCTATTCCGGTGGAAGTACACCTCGTGCCCGTCTTCGGCGGCGAGAAATCCGTAACCGCCTTCCGGGAACAGCCGGAGCACCTGGCCGCGGGCGGGGCGAACCGTCGGGCTCACCTGGCCGCGCTGGACGCGGGCGTGGTCCTCCAGCTGGCGCTGGGCGGCATCGAACGCCTGCGAAATGGCCACGTGGAAGTCGTCCGACTGCTGATGGGTGACCCTGGCGACAGCGCCGGGCACGTCGGCATGGATGTTGACCTGGTAGGGGCCGCCCTTGCGGTGGTGGTTGCGCGGGGCATCGATGACCACCCGCAGGGAGGTGATCCGGGGGTAGAACCGCCGCAGCCGGTCGATCCGCTCCAGCAGGTAGGCGTTCGCCTCAGGGCTTTCGATCACCCCGTTGTCGACGATTTCGTAGGGGAGGATCGGCGCAGCCGCGGGCTCCGCCGGTGGATGCGGATCATCCCGTCGCCAGGCGACGCGCACGCTTTGCTCATCGTCTGCGTAATCGATGGAGAGGTCACCCTCGTATGCCCGGTAGAGCGCTTCGGCGATGCGCCGGGGGAGATGGATGTCAGTCGTGGTAACCGTGATTTCCGTGTCGTCCTCGCGCAGGTCGATCACGCGGTTGAGCGGGTGGTCCGCGACCTCGAGTTCCTCTTCGGCGCGGAAAACGGCCATGACATCGGCCTTATGGAGCCTCAGGAATTCCCCGGAAATCGTCAACATCCCCGCGGGGTACTCATCCCGGACCCGGCGGCAGGCCGGGCAGACGGTTTGCTTGGCCGCCTTCGGCGTACTCACCCCTTCCGCGGGCCACTGCCACCGGCCACCCTGGAAGACAGCCTTGCACTCGGTGCAAACGGTGGGCTCGGGGAACTTGCGCGAGAGCCGGTACGCATCCTGGTTCGTTGCCGTGATGATGGCGTTGCGAATCATCGGCTGACCGCTGGGAGTGAGTTCGTCGCGATTCCCGCGTGCTGGTCCTGGCATGGGTCAAACCTCATCCTTGGGCTGCTCGCCCGGCGTGCTGTGGTGGGGCGCCGTGGCCCGGATATATCATCCCTCCCGGCGTAAGCCCGGAGGAATGGCCACCCGGCTACCTCTCCGTGGCCTCACGGTCCGGGTGCCCGCCGCTCGCGGTGATGGTCGCCGGGTCCACTTCGCGCAGACGCCCATCCTCCATCGCGAACACCCGGTCGGCGACGTCGACGATACGCATGTCGTGGGTGACGACGACGAGGCTCCGGGTCTCGCCCATCCTGACGGCCGATTGGAGCAGCTCCATCACCGACCGGCCCGCGCGCGAGTCGAGGCTTGCCGTGGGCTCGTCGGCGAGGATGATGTCGGGCCGGTTTGCCAGCGCCCTGGCGATGGCGAGGCGCTGTTGCTCGCCCCCGCTCATGTCGTTCGGCCGCAACCCGGCCCGGTGGCCCAGGTTGAGCAGCCCGAAGAGGTCCTCCACCCGGTGGCGCGCGGCGGCGCCCGTGGTCCCCGCCAGGTTGAGCGCGATCTCGACGTTCTCAACCGCGTTCAACGCAGAGATCAGGTTGAACGACTGGAAGACAAAGCCGATGTGCCGGAGCCGGAACTGGGCTCGCCGTCCCTCGCTCAGGGAGGTCACCTCCTCGCCCAGGATGGAGATGCTTCCGGACGTTGGCCGCAGCAGGCAGCCCAGCATCGAGAGCAGCGTGGTCTTGCCGCACCCGGAGGGGCCCATGATCACCACCGTCTCGCCTTCCAGCACGCGAAAGCTGACACCATCCACCGCATGCACGGCGGCGTCCCCCGTCCCGAAGACCCGTGACAGTTCACTCACGACGAGCGGCGCGCTCATCGGGCGCAGCTCGCGAGATGGATAGTTGACCGGAATGACCTGGCCACGCTTCGAGGTTCGCTCATCGGGATGCCGCTATACAGACCCGGATGGCCCGGATCACGTGGCCGAGTGCTCGTGCCTGCCAGTGCCATGGCACACTCCCGGACACGCAAAAGGGCAGGGGCCGTTCCCTGGTGCCGTAGCCGGCCTCCCGGTCGGGCGGCGCACTCGCCGCGAAGGCGGTGGCGTGTTGTCCCTGCCCTACCCTCATGGTATTCCCGGTTCCTTCGGACGGTGAGGGCCACACGGCCCATCCTGTGTGGGACCCTTGTCGTAGATCGTCTACCCGGCCTCGCCGGTGGCCGGGGATTCGGGCCAGGCTGGCGCCACGGGGTCCGAAGCAGGCGCGGGCGATCATGGCGCCGGGGGTTCCACCACGCCGCCGCTGCCGTTTGGCCAAATGGGGGCATGCCACGGCTCATTCGGGTCGCTCTCAAGCAAGCGGGTCAGCTCCGGGTCCTGGAGCGTTTCCACCTCCAGGAGCGCCCCGGCCACCTTATCGAGCAACGCTCTGTTTTCGGTGAGCAGCTTCATCGCCTGTTCCCGCGCCCCCGTGACGATCCGGCGCACTTCCTCGTCGATCTCCTGGGCGGTGGCCTCGCTATAGTTGCGCGTCTCCGAGATCTCCCGCCCGAGGAACACGAGCTCCTCGGTGCGGCCGTAGGTCAGCGGGCCGAGTTTCTCGCTCATGCCCCAGCGCGTAACCATCGCCCGGGCCAGGCGGCTGACCTGTTCGAGGTCGTTCGATGGCCCGGTCGAGGCAGAACCGAAGACAAGCTCTTCGGCCGCGTGCCCGGCGAGGGCGGCGCACAGCTGGTCGCGGAACATCTCCGGCGTCTTGAAGTGCTCTTCCTCCTGGGGAAGGAAGCGCGTGTAGCCCGCGGCCACGCCCCGGGAGACGATGGTGACCTTCTGGGGGCGGTCGTGGTTCTTCAGGAGGTGCGCGACCACGGTATGCGCGCCCTCGTGATACGCCACGATCCGCCGCTCCCGCGGGGTCATCACCCGGCTCTTGCGCTCCGGCCCCGCCAGCACCCGATCGACGGCCTCCACGAAGTCGGTCATATCAATGCGGGTCTTGTTGCGCCGGGCCGCGAGGATGGCCGCTTCGTTCACGAGGTTGGCGATGTCGGCCCCCGTGAACCCCGGCGTCGTCCGCGCCAGCTGGTCCACCGAGATGTCCTCGGCCAGCGGCTTGCCGCGCAGGTGGACCCGCAGGATCGCCATCCGGCCCTTCACATCCGGGGCATCGAGGATCACCTTGCGGTCGAAGCGGCCGGGCCGGATGAGCGCGGGGTCGAGAATGTCGGGCCGGTTGGTGGCTGCCAGCACGATGACATTGGTGCCCGGTTCGAAGCCATCCATTTCCACCAGGATCTGGTTGAGCGTCTGCTCGCGCTCGTCGTGGCTGCCCCCGAGGCCGGCTCCACGCTGCCGCCCGACCGCATCGATTTCGTCGAGAAACACGATGCATGGCGCGCTCTTCTTCGCCTGTTCGAACAGGTCGCGGACGCGGCTCGCGCCAACGCCCACGAACATCTCGACGAATTCCGACCCGGAGATGCTCAGGAACGGGACACCGGCTTCGCCCGCGACGGCGCGGGCCAGGAGCGTTTTCCCCGTGCCAGGCGGCCCCAGCAACAGCACGCCCTTCGGGATCTTTGCCCCCAGGGCGGCGAACTTCTCCGGGTTCCTGAGGAACTCCACTACCTCGGCGAGCTCCTCCTTCGCTTCGTCGACGCCCGCCACATCGGCGAAACTGACGGCTACCTTGCTTGCCGAAAACAGCCGGGCGTGGCTCTTGCCAAAGTCCATCGCCTGGCCACCTACCGATTGGGTCCGCCGCATGATGAAGATGAAGAACCCCACCAGCAGCAAGAGTGGCAAGAACGACATGATGATCGTGAAGAGGCCCGACCATACCCCGCCGTCGTCCTTCTCGAATGACAGCTCGACCGCCGGGCTGCCGGCCGGTGCCCCGGCGCGCGTGAGGGCGATGCCCTCGTCCCGGAGCAGTGTTGGCAGATCGACCGTATCGGGGATAATCGCCGTCTTCTCCGCGGGGGCGAGCCCCTCGGGCGCGGTGTAAGTCACCTTCGCTTCGGAACCGCGGACCACAATGGTGTCGACCTTGCCAGCCGCCGCATCCGCCACGAGCTGGCCAAGGCCAACCGTTTCCGTTTCGTCCTCGATGCCAGGGAGGAAGGAGAGCGCCAGGACGATCGCCACCGTGGCGATGAGCCCGGCGGCGAGGGCCGTGCCGAGGGAGATGCCCCCACGCTTCTGTTCCGGCGCCCGCGTGCTCATCGCTGATAACCGTGCGCGATCCGCGGGTCCACCGCAATGGCCCGCCGGGCGCCAACCCGGGGGTCGATAGCCCCTACGCCGGGAGCGGGAATCCCGCGAGGCATGGCAGGCACGCGAGTCCCACCTCGATCTCCCGCGTCTCCAGCGGGCGAACCACCCCGCGGTAGGACGAGACTGTGAGCACCAGGCACACCGTGTACAGCGCGTTCCGGAAGATGGCGAAGGCCGCATCGGCCACTTGCGCGCCTGCGCGGCGGTCTCAGCCGCGATTGGCCCGGATTTCCCGGCCGATCTTGCCATGGTGCGAGCACTCCAAGGAGCGCGCGTGACATAACCATGACCCTGCCAGTTCCCGCAGTCCCGGGTCGAGCCTATCGCTGGCGGGGATGAAGCCCCGGGCCTTCAGAGGCCGCGGCGCGCCGGCAGTGTGGCATGTGTTAGCATGCCGCCAACCCCGGCAGGAGCGATCCCCTCGTGGCCTTGTTGATCACTCTCATCGTCATCGCCGTCGTCGTCCTGGTCCTGGTCTTCTGGATCATCGGCATTTACAACGGCCTTGCCCGCGCCCGGATTCGCGTGAAAGAGGCGTGGTCGGGCATCGACGTTCAACTGAAGCGCCGTTCCAGCCTGATTCCCAACCTGGTTGAGACGGTAAAGGGCTATGCGGCCCACGAAAAAGAAGTGCTGGAAAACGTGACCCGGGCCCGGGCGATGCTGGACCGGGCGGCGACGCCGGGCCAGGCAGCACAGGCCGATAACATGCTTACCGGCGCCCTTCGCTCCCTCTTCGCCGTCGCCGAGGCCTACCCGGACCTCAAGGCCAACCAGAACTTCCTTGAGCTCCAGCGCGAACTGACCGACACCGAGGACAAGATCGCCTACTCCCGCCAGTTCTACAACGCCAACGTCCGCGACTACAACGAGCGCATTGCGGTCGTGCCGAGCTCGATCATCGCCGGCATGTTCAACTTCGAACCCGCCGAGTTCTTCGAGGCCGAGGAAACCGCCCGCGAGGACGTGAAGGTGAGCTTCGGCCAGTAAAGTCCGAAGGACGAAATTCGAAGTTCGCCAGGATGGACCCAAAGGTGTATGCCAATGACTTACGCGACCGGACGATGGCTTTCGCCGTCTCCATCGCGCGGTTCACCGAGAGCCTCCCGCCTTCTCGAGTGTCGGAGGTGTTCGGGCGCCAGCTACTGCGTTCAGGGTCGTCTGTCGGTGCGAACTACCGTTCAGCGCAGCGAGCGCAGAGTGTCGCGCACATGATTTCCAAACTGGCCATCGTCGAAGAAGAGGCAGATGAATGCATCTATTGGTTGGAGTTGTTGGCCCGGGCGGGCGTCGTGCCACTGGACTCCATCGCACCACTGATTCGGGAAGCATCCCAACTCGTGGCCATGACCGTGGCATCCAAGAAGAAGCTTCGCGATCGGCTTGGTCGTCCGCCCCGGCGCACTTCGGACTTCGCACTTCGAACTTCAAGTGAATCGTGAATCGTGAATCGTGAATCGCCGCTCCCCGGCTCCATCCTCATCTACGACCGCATCGCCGCGAATAAGCGGACAACCTGGCTGATGATGACGATCTTCGTGGTCCTGCTCACCGCCCTGGTCGGCGTCATCGTCATGGCGCTTGGTGGCGATATCGGGATCGTTGGCGTGGTGGGCATCGGGCTCATCGTCTACGCCCTCTTCAGTTACTGGATCTCGACCAACGTGGTCCTCTCCATTTCCGGCGCGCACGAGGTGACCAAGGAGGAAGAATGGGAGTTCGTCCGCCGGGTCGAGAACCTGGCCATCGGCGCCGGGCTCCCCATGCCCAGGACCTGGGTGCTCGAAGACTCCGCTCCCAACGCGTTCGCCACGGGCCGCGACCCGCAACACGCCCACGTCGTGGTCACCCGCGGCCTGCTCGACAAGCTGGAGCCAATCGAGCTCGAGGGTGTCCTCGCGCATGAGCTTTCTCACATCGGCAACTACGACATCCGCGTGATGACGGTCGCCACCGTGCTGCTAGGCATGGTCGCACTCGTGAGCGATCTCTTCCTCCGGTACACCATGTTCGGAGCCGGGCATCGCAAAGGGAACCGCGACAGGGGCCGCAACGGTGGCGTCATCCTCGTCCTGGTAGCTATCGTCGGGGCGATCCTGGCCCCCATCGCCGCGCAGGCGTTGCGCATGGCCATCAGCCGCCGCCGCGAGTACCTGGCCGACGCGAGCGGCGCCCTCCTCTGCCGGCACCCGGAAGCGCTCGCCCGGGCGCTTGAGAAGATCGCCAGCGACCACGAACCGCTGGAGGCGGCCAACAAGGCGACTGCCCACCTCTACATCGAAAATCCGCTCCGCGAACACCAGAGTTTCTTGAACAACCTCTTCAGCACCCACCCGCCGATCGAGGACCGCATCCGCATCCTGCGCAGCATGTGACCATGCCGCCGACATGACGGCGGGTTGCCTCGCTGGCAACGCATCGTTTACGACCTTCCGGACCGTCTGACTTCCCCGGATGGCCCACCCTGCGGCGGCCCGGCCGGAGGTACCATCAATCCGGAAAGAAGACCTCGGGGCAAGGGGTCACGGAAAGGAGGAAACGGGAATGAAAACGATCAACGGTCGCCGGATCCACGCCCTCTTCCGGGTCTGGATCGTGCAGAGCTAGACGGCAAGCTCGAGTTCCAGATCCCATCCCACCGGAGGTCAAACCATGAAGCTCAGGGTTCACGCCTTCTACCGAGTGTGGTTCGGTCCGATACATGGCTCGCGCAGCGAGCCAGGCACAGCGTCCCAGCCCCGGCTGCAACAGTAGGCACACACGCTTAGCGGCCACCACCCGGACAGGGCGCCCGCGGCGCTCCCCTCGGGAGAACCAGCCAGGAGCGGAACCGGGACTGATGGACGGAGCACACAGAGGACAGGCCTCGCAAGCGCGGGGCCTGTTTCGTTGTCCAGCACCGGCAACCATGCCGGGCTAGAATGATGCGGCCAACGGTATTGGCCCGAGGCTATCTACCCGGAGGACGCCCCGCACCCATGGGACTCCGCACCCCCCAGCAGTACATCGACTCCCTGAAAGACAACCGCACCGTCTTCTACCGCGGCGAGCAGGTGGCCGATGTCACCTCGCACCCGGTCATCAAGAAGGCCGTCCACCACGCCTGCCTCGACTTCGAAATGGCCGAAGACCCGGCCTACCGCGACCTCGCCGTCGTGACCGAGGGCAGCGACCGCTACAGCCGCTATTTCAAAATTCCCGCCAGCAGCGACGACCTTCTCAAGCGCAGCCAGCTCATCGAGGCCGCGACCGCGCTCGGCAAGACCCTCGTCGTCCTGGTGAAGGAGATCGGCACCGACGCGCTTTTCGCGCTCCACCGCGTCGCGCGCCAGGTCGATACGAAGTACGAGACGGACTACTACCATCGCGTCGAGGCCTTCTACCGCCATTGCCGCGATAACGACCTCGCGATCTCCGTCGCTCAGACCGACGTAAAGGGCGATCGCTCAGCGGGGCCGCTGAACCAGCCCAACCCCGACATGTACACCCGGATCGTCGAGCGCCGTCCCGATGGCATCGTCGTGCGCGGGGCGAAGATCCATACCAGCTGCACCACCAACGTCAACGAAGTCATCGTCCTGCCGACACGCGCCATGTCCGAGGCCGACAAGGACTACGCCCTCGCCTTCGCGATCCCCGTCGACACGCCCGGCCTCAAGCTGGTCGCCAGCCCCTACGGCGGCAGCCCGAAGGCCGAATTCGACGCCCCGCTCAGCGCCGAGCGCAAGATGATGGAGACCATCACCATCTTCGACGACGTGTTCGTCCCCTGGGAGCGCGTCTTCCTGGCCGGCGAACATGATTTCGCCGGGCCGCTCGCCCTGGGGTTCGTCGAGTACCACCGCTTCACGGCCGTGAGCTACAAGCTCCCGCTGGTCGACGCCCTCATCGGCTCGGCGCTGTTGATGGCCGACATGAACGGCATCTCGAAGGCCGCCCACGTGCGCGACAAGCTCATCTGGCTCATCAGCTATGCCGAGACCCTGCGCGCGCTCACCGAGATGGCGGCGATCCGCGGGGCGTCCGACGAGCATGGCATCTTCGCGCCAGATGCACTCACCACGAACATGGCCAAGTACCACTTCGCCCACCACTACCACGAAGCCCTCCAGCACGTGCAGGATATCGCCGGCGGGATGCTCGTGACCGGGCCCGGCGCCGAGGACTTCGCCAGCCCCGAGACCGGCGACCTGCTCCGCAAGTACCTCGGCGGCCGCGCAGGCATCGACGGCGAGATGCGCACCCGTGCCATGAACATGGTCAGCGACCTGACAACGGGCGACTTCGGTGGCTACCACGCTGTCCTCGCGATCCACGCAGAGGGTTCGCTCGAAGCCGAAAAACTCATGATCTCCCGCGCCTACGATGGACGACGCACACTCGAGTACGCGAAGAAACTCGCGGGACTCGCCTGACCGAGGAGGACCAACCATGGCAACAAAGGCTGAAGCGCTGGCTGCGCTCGATAACGGCTACCGGAAGTTTCGCGAACAGCTCTCATCCCTCGATGCAGCCGCCTACGCCGAGCCCTGGCTCGGTACCTGGAATCTTTCGCAGTGCCTCGCCCACATGGAGGGCTGGTACCGCGAGATGACCGCCGCGATCGAGCGCGTCGGCCGCGGCGAGCGCCCGACCCCGGAGGGTACCGACTACTCGGACGCCGATGCGTGGAACGAGAAGTTCGCCCTCCAGGCGAAGGCCGGGCTTGCGGCTCTCGACGCCTGGGACGGAGCCTTTCACGCGTACCGTGCCGCTGCTGCCGCCCTGCCCGAGCAACTCTACGGCGAGGACGCCGGGAAGAGTCGCCCGCTGATCGGCAACCGGCTGCTCCAGGCCGCCGGCATACACCATTTCGAAGAGCACCAGCCCGACCTGGAGAAGTGGCTGCAATCGAGGAAGTAATGCCGCGCGGAGACCCCGTGGAACTGCCGCTCTTTCCGCTCCGGACGGTCCTCTTTCCCGGCATGGAGCTCCCGCTACGCATCTTCGAGGAGCGTTACCGGGTCATGGTCCGCGAGTTGCTGGATTCCGGCAGCGAGTTCGGCGTCCTCCTGATCCGCGAGGGCGAGGAGGTCGGCGGCCTGGCCATTCCCCACGATTACGGTACCACCGCGCGCATCGAGGAATGCCAGGAGGTCGAGGGAGGGCGCTTCGTGATCACCGCTCGTGGCACCCATCGCTTCCGGCTCGTGCGCCTGCTCCCCCCACGGCCCTACCCGTTCGGCGAGGTTGAATTCGTGCGCGATGAGCCCGAACCGCTCACGCCCAACCTCCAGGCGGCCATCGAGACTGTCCGCACGACCTTCCCCACCTACTTCCGCATGGCGCTCTCGCTCACCGACCAGTGGGCGCAGGGCCTGCGCCTGCCGGAGCGCCCCCACGAGCTGGTGAACTTCATCGGCCCGTGGCTGCAGGTCGAGGAGGAGGCGAAACAGCGCCTGCTCGAGATCGGGCCTGCCGCCGACCGCGTGGCGCACCTGGCCGAGATCATCGACGACCTCCTCACGCGTACCCGCGAGGAGGTCGTTGCATACCGGAGGAAGAAGTTCGGGGCGCTCGGCGCCTCCAACTGAGGTCAGGGCAGCGCCAGCATTCGCTCCAGGGCGACAAGGGACCACTTCCGTGTCTCTGGATCGACCGTGATTTCGTTCACCACGTGGCCCTGGACGAGACCCTCCAGGACCCAGGCGACATAGGCAGGGTGGATGCGGTACATCGTGCTGCATGGGCACACCACCGGATCGAGGCAGAAGATCGTCTTGTCCGGGTACTGGTGGGCGAGGCGGTTGACCATGTTGATTTCGGTACCGACTGCCCAGGCAGTCCCCGCTGGCGCTTCGCTCACCGCCTTGAGGATCTTCTCGGTCGAACCGTTCATGTCCGCCGCCTGGACGACTTCCCACTTGCATTCGGGATGGACGATGACGTTGATGCCCGGGAAGTCGCGGCGTGCCCTCTCGATTTGCTCGACGCTGAAGCGCTGGTGGGTGCTGCAGTGGCCCTGCCAGAGGATGATCCTGGCCTTGCGAAGCTGTTCGGGTGTGGTGCCACCGTTGGGGAGACGCCAGTTCCACAGCACCATCTCGTCGAGCGGGATGCCCATGGCATAACCGGTGTTGCGCCCCAGGTGCTGGTCCGGGAAGAAGAGGATCTTCTCGCCACGTTCGAACGCCCACGCCAGCGCCTTCCCGGCATTGCTCGATGTGCAGACCAGCCCGCCACGCTCGCCGACGAACGCTTTCAGGCTCGCCGCGCTGTTCATGTAGGTGACCGGCACCACGCTCGCGCCGTCGCCGATCATCTCGTGGATCTCATCCCAGGCGGCGTACACGTCGTCCGGGTCGGCCATGTCGGCCATCGAACATCCGGCAGCCATGTTCGGCAGGATCACCTTCACCTTCTCATCGGTAAGGATGTCCGCCGATTCCGCCATGAAGTGGACGCCGCAGAAGAGCACGTACTCGACGCCTTCCTGGTCGGCGGCATGCCGGGCCAGCTTGAAGCTGTCTCCGGTGACGTCCGCGTATTTAATGACCTCGTCCCGCTGGTAGTGGTGTCCCAGCACCACCAGCTTCTTGCCGAGCGTGGCCCGGGCACTGGCGATACGCCGGTCGAGCTCCCCGGGGCTCATCTCGAGGTAGGCGCGCGGAATATCCTGCTGCCAGCTCACGAATGCCGGTTCCTCGATCAGCGGCAGGGGCCGCAGCGAGTCCGCCGGACAGGTGTCCGGGTCGGTGTACCTCGCCAGCAATTCGGCATACTCGGAAACGGTGGAGTGCACTACTGCGGTCATCGGTGTCCCTCCCGACTTAGTGTCGAACGTACACTAAGTACCAGGAACAACGTGCCACGGGTGGGAGTTCGTGTCAACCCTACACGAAGTCACCGCGCGGAATTTTCACGTCCCGGTGGGGCCGCCGTGCCGTCTCAACGCCGGGGCTGTTTGGCTGCCGACCGGCGCCGGGCCCATTGCCGGCTCATGATCCATCGCGTGGTGAACCGCGAAAGCCCCAGGCCCAGAAGGACGGCCCAGAAGGCCGAGGCGAACACGAAAAAGCCCGAGCTCTCGGCCGAGACGATCCCCATGTACAGGCCCGCGAAGCCGCCCAGCGCGAACGCGAAGAACACCGGGAAGGTCCGCCACTTCCAATCGGGCATGGGCGTGGTCCGCGGCGCAGGCGCCGGGGCCGCGCCCTGGGCGGCGGGAGCCACCGTGGCCGGCTGGCGGCCGCGCCGCTTGCGCGCGCTCATGAAGGGATCCCGTAGCGCAGCCGGAATGCCATGTCGCAGCGCAGGCAGAACGGCACAACATCGCGCCCGAGCAGATTCCGGAATCCGATCACATGTACTCCGCAAGCCCGGCCCGCTTCGTTGATGCGGGAATCGGGGTAATGGAAGAGTCCACCGCAGTCAGCGCACACGAGCGCGCTACGACAGCCGATCCGCTGTTTGCATTCGCAACAGCAGGCATCGTTCATCGCTGCCCCTGGATGAAGTCGAGAACGTCTCCCCGCCGGAACAGCAGCGTTCCACTCCCGGTCCGCCGGTGCTTCAGCTGGCCGAGGCTGACCGCCTCGATGAGGCTTGCCTCCGGCAGGCCCGCTACCAGGGCGGCTTCACCCGTGTCGAGCACGTCGTCGAGCCCCGCGGGGACCGGGCTCAGGCACGTGTTGCATGCGAACTCCAGCGCCAGGTATTCCTCATCGATCCACACCTGTCCGCAGTCGTCCCCGGGGAGATCGGCCCGCTGGTTCAGGTGATAGAGCCGCCCGCAGGTGTTGCACCAGGCCTCCATGTGAATGGCAACCTCGAGCCCACACACGCTGCACGCCTTCGACGTAGTCCCGTGTCCCATCGCTGACCCTCTCGCGAGCATACCGCAACCTTGACTCCGGCGGAACGACCTCCCTATGATCATAGCGCTTTAGCAGTTCCTGTGCGGCCGCGACGGCGGCCGCGCCCGGCTTGAACGGGCGGGAGGGTACGTGGCGCTGGCCACCTCGTTGGGTAACGCGGAACTCGTGGCGCGCCTTGGCGTCCGGCCACTGCCCGAAGACCTCCTCGGCCAGGCACTCACGCACGCCTCCTACCTGAACGAGGCTGATGCCTCCGCGGTCTCCAACGAGCGGCTCGAGTTCCTGGGCGATTCGGTCCTCGGCATGGTCATCGCATCCGCGCTCTTCGAGGCCTTCCCCAACGCGGGCGAAGGTGAGCTCACCCGCATGCGCGCCGATATCGTTCGTGGTACCAGCCTCGCTCGGGTCGCCGCCCGCCTGAACCTGGGGGACCACCTGATCCTCGGGCGGGGGGAAGAAGCCGCGGGCGGCCGCAACCGGGACCGCAACCTCGCCGGCGCGCTCGAGGCGCTCATCGGCGCTGTCTACCGCGCGCACGGGTATCGCGCCGCGCGGACGCTCACCCGCCGGCTCCTCAAGCCCGAACTCGAGGCGACCCGGCGCCATGGTGCGCGTGTGGATGCGAAGAGTTCGCTGCAGCACATGGTCCAGGCCCGCTGGCACGAACCACCGGAATATGTGACGGTTGAGGATGCGGCCGGCTCACCCGCCCGCCGGTTCGTGGTTGAAGTGCGCATCGCCGGTGAGACCCTCGGAAGGGGCGAGGGCCGTAGCAAGCGCGAGGCACAGCAACAGGCTGCCCAGGAAGCCGTCGCCTGGCTCACCGCCCAATCGCGGGAGGAGGGCTAGCCCATGTACCTCAAGAAGCTCTCCATCCAGGGCTTCAAGAGCTTCGCCAACCGCACGACCTTCGAGTATGGCCGCGGCGTGACCGCGGTCGTCGGGCCCAACGGGTCCGGCAAGAGCAACGTCTCCGACGCCATCCGCTGGGTGCTGGGCGAACAAAACACGCGCCTCCTCCGGGCAAAGAAGCAGGAGGATGTCATCTTCGCCGGTACGAAGGAACGTGCCGCGGTCGGCATGGCCGAGGTCGTGCTGACCCTCGATAACGAGGAGCGCTGGCTGCCCGTCGATTTCGCGGAAGTCGAAATCGCGCGCCGCGTCTATCGGAACGGCGATTCCGAGTACCTCCTCAACGGCTCGCGGGTCCGCCTCCGCGATGTCATCGACCTGCTTATGAAGGGCGATGTCGGCCAGAATAGCTACTCCATCATGGGCCAGGGGCTCGTCGATGAAGTCCTGAGCATGTCCCCGGATGAGCGGCGCTCATTCCTCGACGAAGCGGCAGAGGTCAAACGGTTCCGGATGAAGATCCGGGAGGCCCAGGACCGCCTCGCCGCCACGCGCGACAACATCGGCCGGGTCTCGCTCATCATCCAGGAGATCGAACCGCGGCTGGCACAGCTCAGCCGCCAGGCCGAGCGCGCCGCCGAACATAAGCGGCTCAGTGCTGAACTCACCGAGCTCCTGAAGGCCTACTACGGCCACCTCTGGAACGAGGCGCAGAACACCCTCGTCCGGGCGCGCGCCGCCCTCGACCAGGGCACCGCCGAAAATGCTACGGCGGCCCAGCGTGTCACGCTGCTCCGCGAACAGCTGCGCACGCTTTCCGAGGAGATCCGCAAGCGCCGCGACGCCATCGCCCGGCGCGACACGCGGAGCACCGAGATCGAACAGCGCCTCGCCGCCACCGAGCAGGCAGTGGCGCTTGACCGCGAACGCCACGGCATGGTCTCGGCCCGCCGCGAGGAAGTCCGCGCGGAGCTTGAGGCACTCGAGGGCGAGCGCCTCTCCCTCGCCTCGGCCGATGTCGACGATGGCCGCCGTGGCATCGAGGTGGTCGGCGAGGCCGAAGGCGCTCGCGATGCCATGCAACGCTGCCGCAAGGAGCTCGATGCCGCCGAGCGCGAGTACTCCGCCCTCCGCAGCCGCGTCGGCGAGCTCCGCGATGGCGCCGAGGGCGACGACCGCCGCGCCAGCGCCATGCAATCCGACATCGAAAGTGCCGGGCGCCGCATCGCGGAGCTCGAGCGAGAGATGGAACAGGTCATCGCTCGCCGGAAGCAGGTCATCGTCGAGCTCATCGGCTACGGCCGCCGCTTCGCCGAGGCGCGGGCAGCGGTGATAGAAGGCGAAGTCCGCGTCGAGGACGCACGTGCCGCGGCTGACGCCGCCCGCGAACAGCTCGTGCGGGTGCAGGAAGAGGTTCGCGAGTTCGAATCGGCCGGGAACCATGACCTGCGCGAGCTCGACCACCTCGAGGGCCGCCTCGATGCGTTGCGTCGCGTCCAGGCCGAGCACGATGGGGTGGCGGCTGGCACGCGCAACGTCCTCATCATGGGCCAGGCGCTCATGGAAGAGTTCGAACCCGGCAGCCTGGGCGAACCACCGGAGATCCCGGGCGTCGTCGGCCTGCTCTCCCGCCAGCTCAAAGTCCCGGCGGGACTCGAGGTGGCGATTAACGCCGCGCTCGAGCAGCGCCTCCATGCGGTCATCGTCGAAAACGAGGCCGTCGCGCTCGATGCCATCGCGATCCTGCAGCGCCGCAAGGCCGGCCGTGCGCAGTTCCTTCCCCTGGATGCCGTCCGCCACGTGTACCCGCTCAATCTCCAGAAGGAGCGTGGCGTGGTCGGCGTCGCCGCGAAGCTGGTGCGCTGCGAGCAGCGCATGAAGCCGCTCGTCGATACGCTCCTCGGACGTGTCATCGTGGTCGAGGATGTCCAAACCGGGCTTCGGATGATTCGCCGGGCATTGGGGTCGGTGGTCACGCTCGACGGCGTCTACATCGAACCAACTGGCGTCCTGGCGGGCGGCTCGACGGGGGCCGACGAAGGCGAATTCATCCGCCAGCGGGAACTGGAGGAACTCCCCGAGCGCATCGAGGAGCTCCGGAAGCGCACGGAAGTGAGCGCCGAACGCATCGCCAATGCCCGCGCGGCCATCGACCAGGTCGCCAGGCGCTCGCACGAGGCTGAGGCCGGCTACGAAATGACCCGGCGCGCGCTGGAAGGCGCCCGGCACGACCTGGAACGAGAGCGCGAGCGGCTCCACCGCCTGCGCCGCGACATGGACGCAATCCGCTCGAAGCGCACGGACATCGAGCGCGAACGTGACGGCCGATTGGCCCAGATGGCCCAGGCCTCCCTCGCCGCCAGCCAGCTGCAACAGCGTCGCGACGAGCGCCGGGCGGAGATGGAGTCACTGGAGGCGCAACTCACCGCTGCCACGGAGCGCCGGGAAGCGGCCCTCCGCGCCGTCTCCGAGGCGAGCGCCCGCCTGGCGTCGGTTGAGGGCGAGCGCCGGACGCTGCTCGCGATGCGCGAACAGCACGAGAAGTCCATCGAACGCCTCGACAGCCAGATTGCGGCGAAACGGCTCCAGGCGCGCAACCTCGAACTCGAAGCCGGTATCATCGATGAGCGCCTGGGCAAGCTGGCGCGCGAGCTGGAGTCGATTCGTGCCGAGCAGGCACGCTACGCCGAAGATGCCGCTCCCGACCGCGACGAACTCCATCGCCTGGAGAACCACGAACGTACGATCCAGGACGAATACAACGAAGCCCAGGAACAGCTGCTGGCGATCGATCGCAAACGCCTTGACCTCGAAGCGGAGCTCGCTCGCACCACGGAGCACATCGAGCATCTCAGGCTCGAAATGGAGCGCGAAGGGCTCGCGCCCGACCGCAGCGGGCGAATCGTCGCGTTCGATGAGGCGATGGCCACCGACCCGCTCTTCGATGTCGATGCGATCCAGGCGCCCCGCATCCAGGGCGGCGCCGGGATCGATGTGCAGGCCATGCGCGAGCGCATCGAAGAACTCAGGCGCCAGATCCGGAGGCTCGGCGCCATCAACGCCGAGGCGCCCCAGGACTACCGCGAGTTCCAGGAACGGCACGAGTTCCTGACCACCCAGCTTGCCGACCTCACTGACGCCGAGGTCCAGCTCCGCACGGCAATCTCCGAGCTGAATGAGGAGATCCGGACGCGCTTCACAACCACCTTCGAGCGCGTGAACGCCAGCTTCGGAGAGTACTTCCAGGCGTTTTTTGGTGGCGGCACGGCCTCGCTCATCCTCACCCACCCCGAAGACCTCGCCAATGCAGGCATCGACATCGAAGCGCAGCCTCCGGGCAAGCGCGTCAAGAGCCTGAGCCTGCTCTCTGGCGGCGAACGCTCGCTCACCGCCGTTGCGCTGTTGTTTGCGCTGCTTTCAGCCAACCCCGCCCCGTTCTGCGTGCTCGACGAGGTCGATGCCGCGCTCGATGAAGCCAACGTTGGCCGGTTCACAAGCGCGCTCAAGCAGCTGGCCGAAAAGACGCAGTTCCTCGTGGTGACGCACAACAGGCGCACGATCGAAGTGGCCGACGCGATTTATGGTGTCTCGATGGGACGGGATGGTGTGTCGAAGGTGCTCAGCCTGCGGCTCTCGGACATCCCGCAGAACTGATCCGCGCTCAGGCGAAGATGGTGGCGATGGGAAGCTCGAAACCGGGCGTGCGGAAGCCCGCCTCGTCGCTTGTCAACACCCCGGTGAGTGGCATCGACTTCACTTCGCCATCCCCCGTGTACACGACAACGCTCTGATTCCGTGCGCGAACGAGCCAGACCCGCGGCACGCCCGCATCAAGGTACTCGCCCACCTTCTCCAGCACGTCGCGCTCGGAATCGCTTTTCGAAACGACCTCGACGGCAAGTAGCGGCGGACCATCGACGAACGCATCCTCCGGCAGGTCGCCACCCTGGAGGGCAGCGAGGGGCGCCACCGAGACATCCGGCGCTCGAACGACGTCAGGGTCTCGTCTCAACACGTAGCCCGTCTCGACCGTCGCGCGCCCTTCGTTCGCCCGTGCAAGGAATCGACGCAGATGCTCCGCGATAATGAGTTGCCGTTCGCCATGCTTGCCGCTCACCGGCATCGAAGTCACCACCTTTCCGCGAACGAGCTCCATCTTTCCGCCATGCACCGGGCCGGGCAGCCGGTAGAACTCTTCCGCGGTCAACGTCGTCTCGGAAACTGGAGTTGCCATACCGCCATGATACGCCATGCCACAACTGCCCTTTATCCTCCGGGGCGGTACCATCGCCCCGAGACCGCGAGAAGGAGCCCCTGTGAGGTTCTGGCGCAGGAAGCCTGCTGAACAGCCCGCAGAAGCGGCCGAAGCGACCGTCGCTTCCGGGGCCGCTGTTGAAAGTGCGTACGAGCCGACGCCAGAAGAAAAGGCGGAGGTCCACGAGCAGACCGAGCGCGCCCTCGAACGAACCCGGCGCGGGTTCTTCAGCCGCCTCGGCGGCCTGTTCGAGCGCCCGGACTTCAGCGACGAGCTCTGGGACGAGCTCGAGGAGATCCTGGTTGGCGCTGATGCCGGCCTGGAAACGACCACCGTCATCCTCGGCCGCGTGCGCAGCCGCGTGAAGCAGGAAGGCGTGAAGCAGAGTGCGCGCGTGCGCGAAATCCTCCGGGAGGAGCTCGTCCGCGTGCTTCACGAGCCGCGCGAGATTCCCCCGGCATGGGCACGGCCCGATGCCCCGCCCATGCTCATCATCCTCGTGGTCGGCGTGAACGGGGCCGGGAAGACCACCTCCATCGCGAAGATGGCGCACGCATTCAAGCGAGACGGCGCGACCGTCATCCTGGGCGCCGCCGACACGTTTCGCGCGGCCGCAACCGACCAGCTGAAGGTCTGGGGCGAGCGCATCGGTGTCCGGGTTATCGCGCACCAGCCCGGCGCCGATCCCGGCGCCGTGGTCTTTGACACCCTCTCCGCGGCGGAAAGCGCCCGCGCCGACTGCGTCATCATCGACACCGCGGGACGCCTGCACACGAAGTCCAACCTGATGGAAGAGCTGAAGAAAATGGACCGCATCGTCCGGCGGAAGGTCGCCGATGGCCCCCACGAAACGCTCCTGGTGCTCGATGCGACGACCGGCCAGAACGGGCTGATGCAGGCCAAGACCTTCGCCGATGCCGTGGGTGTGACCGGCATCGTCCTCGCCAAGCTCGATGGCACCGCGAAGGGGGGCATCGCCTTCGCCATCGCTCACGAGCTCGGTATCCCGGTTCGCTTCATCGGCACGGGCGAGAAGATAGACGACCTGGCGCCGTTCGACCCGGAGGATTTCGTCGACTCGCTGCTCGCCTGAGGAGGCGCCATGGGCGATGTGCTGGCCTTCTGGTTTGTGGCGCTCGTGGTGGGGGCGCTGGGCTTCCCCATCGCCGCGGTTCTCCTCCGGAGGCTCCCCGATGCCGGTGCCGGCCTGGCGTTTCCGCTCGGACTGGTCCTTGCGAGCTATGGATACTTCATCCTGCGCGTGCTCTCCGTCCTTCCGGCGGGGCGCGGGGGGTATGTGCTCGCCCTCGGGCTCCTCGCGCTCGTAGCCGCCGCGACCGCCGGCCGGGATCGCTGGTTGCTGGTCACCTGGTACCGCGCGTGGCCGGCACTGGCGGTCGCGGCAGGCGTGTTCACGTTCGCGTTCTTCGGTTACGTGGCCTTCCGCTCGTACAACGCGGAAATCGGCGGCACCGAACAGCCCATGGACTTCATGTACCTGAATGCGACGCTCACCTCGCCGGGGTACCCGCCGCACGACCCGTGGCTCGCCGGAGAAAAGGCGAGTTACTACTACTTCGGCTACCTCCAGTCGGGAGTCCTGACCGCGGTCTCGGGCGTTCCTCCCTCGGTTGGCTACAACCTTTCGCTGGCGTACACGTTCGCGGCGACGGCGTCTGCCGCGGCATCGCTCGCGTTTGCCCTCACCCGTTGGGTGGCTGGCGCGCGCGGCCGCCTGTGGGCGGTGGCCGCCGCTGCCCTCGCGGTCGGGCTCCTGCTCTTCGTTGGCTCGCTCTCTGCCGTATTCGAATGGGCCGCGGCCCACGGCCACACCAATCGCGGGCTCTTCGAGGCGTTCGGAGTCGAGTGGATGATCCCGTGTGAGCCGGGGCAAACGGACAACTGCTATTCGGGGCAGCTGAACCCTCGCACCACTTCCTGGTACCCCTCTGAGTTCTGGTTCTGGTGGCGTGGCTCGCGCATCATCCCCGGCACCATCACGGAATTCCCCTTCTTCAGCTTCTTGCTGGGTGACCTGCATCCCCACGTCATGTCGCTACCAGTCGTGCTCCTGGCCCTGGGAGTGGCGATGGCGCTCTGGCGCGGCCGCGGCGTCCTGGGCTGGCGGCGCCATCTCGGCGACCCGTTCAGCGGGCTGGCCCTTGCCCTCATCTTCGGCGCGCTTGCCTTCCAGAACGCGTGGGACGTG
Source organism: Tepidiformaceae bacterium (assembly GCA_035326025.1). Lineage (GTDB taxonomy): Bacteria > Chloroflexota > Dehalococcoidia > Tepidiformales > Tepidiformaceae > Amarobacter. The sequence continues at coordinate 2,963 of DAOKYT010000010.1, read as the reverse complement.
ATTACCTTCTCCGCCGTGCTCGCGCTGGCGGTTCTTGCGCGCAACCTGCGTTCCCTGCCCGCTCCCGCCGCGGCACTGGCTTGCGCAACCTATCTCGGCCCGGTAGCCCTGGCAGCGGCCATCGGGTATGCGCCATGGTGGCTCACGTTCGGCTCGCAGGCCGAAGGCATGTACGCCTACGTGGGCGAGGGCACGCGCCCGGCGCATGCGTTTCTCCAGTTCGGACCGCTGCTCGCGGCCGGGCTGCTGGCGGCGCTCTTCGCTTCCCGGCGAGGCGGGCTCCCCGGCCTGGCACGCGTGTCCATTGGCACCGCATGGGTCCCGCTTGTTCCGCTCCTGGGCTGGCTCGCGCTTGCGGCCGCTCGCGGCGACCTCGACGATGGGCTCGACGCGCGGGGCACGGGTGGCTGGGTTACCCTCGGGTTCTACGGCGCGTTCGTCTGGCTGCTCACGACGGTTGCCGTCTTGATGGTCCGTTCACGGAGAGCGGCCGCGCCGGTGGCCGCGTTCGCGGCGACAGGCGTCCTCCTCCTGTACGGCTCCGAGCTCTTTCTCATCCGGGATGTCTTCTTCAGTTCGGTCCCCCGGCTCAATACGGTGTTCAAGCTTTCGTACCAGGCATGGGTGCTCCTGGCACTGGCCGGAGCGGTGGGCATCGTGGCCGGGTTCCGCGCGGCGGTACTCTTCCGGAGGCCGCTCGCGCTCCTCGCGCTTCCCGCCGCGTGGCTTGCTGCCGCCGGCCTGGTCTATCCCCTCCTCGCCGCATTCAACCGGACCGGCAACTTCAGCCTGCCCACCACCATCGACGGCCTCGAGGCAGTCGCCCGCAATGACCCGAACGACTACGCTCTCACCCTCTGGATCCAGCAACACACTGCGCCCGGGGAGGTCGTCTTCGAGGCGACCGGCCGGCGCTGGCAGGGGAGCGCGGGGCAACAACCGGTGATCGTGAACGCAAGCGTGGACTACTCCGAGGCCGGTCGCATCGCCGCCCGCACGGGCCGCCAGACCCCCATCGGCTGGTACTTTCACGAAATCCAGTGGCGCGGCGACACGCCAGCTAACCGCGCGGAGTTCACTCGCCGCCAGGATCTGGTCGACTCGGCATACCTCTCCGGCGATCCAGAGGTCGTGCTGGCCGCGATGAACGAGTTTCGCGCGCGCTACCTGGTAGTCGGGCGCGTGGAGATGGCCAGCTATCCCGGGCTGCTCCCCGATTTCTCGACGTTCCTGGATGTCGCCTTCGAAGCAGGCTCGTACCGGGTGTACGCGGTGCCCGAATACCGGAGGATTCCCACCTCGTGAGCGATGGTGCGGCCGTGCGGCCGGCCCGCTGGAACACGCCAGCGCTGACCGTTGGCGGGCTGGCCTGGTGCGCGCTCGGCGGTCTCTTTATTGCGCTCCGCCTCGGGGCCGCGCTGGGGACACCGCCCGGCGGCGCGGAACTCGACGGCCTCGCAGGGGCCTGGCAGGCCCACGTTGGGAGCACCGACTCGCGCTACATCCCCACGTTGTTCCAGGCGCTCACCGCGCTCTCGTTCCAATGGACGCCCTCCGAGTTGCCCGCCCGGTTGCTGGTGGTTGTGGTTACCGGCACCGTCCCTTTCGCTGTTTACCGGCTGCGACCCTGGCTGGGCGAGGCCGGCGCGCTGTTCTCGCTTGCCTTGCTTACGTTTGATGCGCCCGGCGTCCTGCTCGGCGCCACGGCGACGGCCTCCGGGTTCGACATCCCGGTGACCATCTGGTTGGGCGTGCTGCTGCACGAGCGGCGCGCACCAGCCTGGGCCTGGGCCCCCGCCGGGTTCCTGGTCGCCACGGCCGGCCCCACCTGGCTCCCGCTCGCGCTTGGAGTCGGTGCCGCGCGCCTGTTCCGCCAGGAGTACCCGGCAACCAGGACGCTCGCGTTCGGGGCCGCGGGTGCAGCCAGCGGTGTGCTGGCAGCCAGCCTTCGTTTCGGAATGGGATGGGATGGCTTCCGCGTGCCACCGTTCGACGCGCTCGCCGCCGGGTTCGATGGTCGCTGGTCAACCGAATCAACCGGGTACCTGGCCGCGCTGTACCTCGCGCCGCTGCTTGCGGCAGGGCTGGCCGCGGTTGTCTACGACCTGTTCCGTGCGAACCTGGGCGAAGAACTCATGGCAGCACGGGTCGAATCGCTGACCTGGGCGGGGCTGGCCGCAGGATGGCTCCTCACCTCGGCGGGAAGCCACTCGCCGGTGCCGCTGGCCGGCGTGTCGGTTCCCGTGTCGCTGCTCCTCGGCCCGTCGCTGGCGCGGCTGACCAATGCAGCGTGGAGCGCGGACTGGACTTACGCCCGCTTCCTGGTCCCGGGCGCGCTCGTTTGTCTCCTGGTAGCGGCCGCGTTCACGCTGCAGTGGGCGCGCGACGGCCGTGCCGCTGATAGTGGCGAAAAGCTTGTGGTCGGCGGCCTTGTGGTGGTCGCTGCCGGCGCAGCGGCCCTGGTCGCCCTCGACCGCCGGTCGCGACCGGCACTGGCCGTCCCGGCGGCCGCCATCGGCATCCTGCCCCTGGTATCGGGACTTTCCGGCGTGGCCTTTTCTCTCCCGAATGAACCGCTTCCGTCACCCGTGAGCCCGTTCCAGGCGCGGGAGATCCGCGACATCGCGCTACGGTTCCGGACCGAAGAGGGCGGACTGATTGTGATCCACCCGCGGCTCGAGCGGGACTTGACCTGGGCGTTCCGGGACTCCGGCGAGCTCATCGTCGCCTCCGGCTCCGTGCCCGACGCTTCGGTCGTCATCTGGCCGGCCGACCTCGCCGCACCCGAGGGCTACAGCGTTCTCGATGGCGAGTGGGCCATCCTCAGGGAAAGACAAGGTCCAGATGCAGACTTCCTCGACTACCTCCGTTGGCTCGCCAACCGCAATACTCTTCCCACCGGGCGAGTGCCCGTAACTGTGTACCTGAAAGCTGGGCCATGACTGTTCGTCCCGCGAGCCAGG
>DAOKYT010000009.1:56080-61758 GCA_035326025.1 Tepidiformaceae bacterium | reverse complement strand
CGACCCTCCCCTTGAGCACCGGCATCGTCTCCGCCTACACCTACGACGGCGCCGAGCTCGGCGCCTCAGTTTTCAGTCCCCGGGCCCTCAGTCCTGACCTACGCCATGGCTGCCCTCACAGGCTCTCACGGGTTACGTTCTACCGGACTAGCCCGAGCCCCAGCCACGGGGCGCCTGGACCATGGCAGCCGCGAGCGGAGGCAACGGAAGCTTCCCCTCGAGTTGCGTGCCTTCCATCGACCCGTGCGTCGCAAGAATCACGGTCCCGCCGCCCGGCAAACTGACCTCTCGCGCGGTGGTCGCCGTGTTCACCGCTACTGCCACCGGCCGCTCCCCCGGAAGGGCGCGCACCCAGGCGAACACGCCGGATGGCGCGGGCAGCTCGCGGTACGAGCCTCTCAGCAGCGCGGGCGTGGTTCGCCGGAGCCAGATGGCCCTGCGGTAGAGCGAGAGCAGCGACTCGGGGTCGCCATCCTGGTCCGCCACGTTGCATGCGGCATCCCCGTATGGGAGCCACGGCTCCGCAGCCGAAAATCCGCGGCCGGGCGAACCATCCCATTGCATGGGGGTTCGCTCCGGGTCCCGCCCAATGGTCCGAATCCGCGCGGGGTCCCGAAGCCGCTCTTCCGGGATGTCCACATCCTCCATCCCAATTTCCTCGCCGCAGTAGATGAACGGCGTGTTCCTCAGGCCGAGGAGGAGGATGGCCGCGGCCCGGGCGCGCTCCCGGCCTCGGCCATCGAAATTGTGGCGGGAGATGAAGCGCGGACGATCATGGTTCCCGAGTGCGAAGCACGGCTGCGCACCCGCCGGCAGCGACAGCTCGGCGGCGTTCACGATGCGCCGGAGGGCGCCGGCATCCCAGGCGGTCAGCCCATGATCGCCTTCGTGGATGAACTGGAAGTTGAAGGCGAGGTGCAGGCCATCGCCATCGCCGTCTCCGTAGTAGCGCGCAACCTCCTCGGCGGTGCCGAACACCTCTCCTACCCCCATGCGCCCGGGATATTCGTCGAACACCGCACGGATGCGCTTCACAGTCTCGTAGACCTCGGGGTAGTTGCGGTTGTTCTGCCAGAGCTGGCTGCTGCGCTCCCGGTCGCCGGGCATCCAGTCGCCGTTGAGTGGGTTATCCGCCAGTTCGGGGTGCTTGATGATCATCCCCATGACATCGATCCGAAAGCCATCGATGCCGCGGTCGAACCAGAAGCGGAGCGTGTCCAGCATCGCAGCCTCCACCTCGGGATTGCGCCAGTTGAGGTCGGGCTGCTCTTTCAGGAAGGAGTGCAGATAGTACTGTCCCGTACGTTCGTCCAGTGTCCACGCGGGCCCACCGAACACGCTCAGCCAGTTATTGGGGAGCGAGCCATCAGCTTTCGGGTCGCGCCAGATGTACCAGTCGCGCCTCGGGCTCTGACGCGATGACCGCGATTCGATGAACCACGGGTGCTGGTCTGAGGTGTGGTTGGGCACCCAATCGAGCAGGATTTTGATGCCGCGGCGGTGGCACTCGGCGATGAGCCGGTCCATGGTCTCCATGGTCCCGAAGTCGGGATGCACACCCTCGTAATCTGAAACGTCGTAGCCGAAATCCGCCATGGGTGACGGGAACGTGGGCGAGAGCCAGATCGCATCGATCCCGAGCGAACGGCCGGTCCCATCATTCAGGTAGTCGAGGCGGGCAATGATCCCTTCCAGGTCGCCGATGCCGTCGCCGTTGGTGTCCTGGAAACTGCGCGGATAGACCTGGTAGACGACCGCTTCGCGCCACCAGTCTTCCTTCACCATCGTCAACCAAGCGCCTTCCTGACCGAATCGAGAATTTCCGGGTGCTCAGCAAGGAACGCACGCGACACGGTAACGACCGATTCGATATCGCCACCGCGCGCGATAGCCACGGGGTACCAGGCTTCTCCCACCAGCCGCGCGAGCGCTTCGCGCGTCTCGGTGGAGTCGTCGAGCCCCAGCTCGGCCACCATGTACCGGCCCGCGGGCTCATTGAGGAGGATGGCCGCCTCCTTCGCATGGCGGCCGGGCACGGCGACCAGGAAGTTCGCCTGCGTGTACCCCCAGATTTCGGTGCCGGGGCTCGATCCCTCGTACCTGACGATCGCTGCTGACTCCGTCACACCCGGCATGGAATCCCCCTTCGTGCCTTTCACTCGTGCTGCGGCATGGCGATCTTCAGCGCCTCGGGGAGTTCCCCGAGCAGCTGAACACGGGCCTGGGTGCGCGTCTGGAGGCCCCAGATGTTGATGAACCCGACGGCAGCCGATTGATCGTATGTGTCTCCCCGATCATAGGTCGCGAGTCCGCGGTCGTATAGCGACTGGGGAGCCTTGCGTCCGACGACAGTAGCCAGACCGCGATGGAGCTTGACGCGCACGGTGCCGGTCACATGGCGCTGTGTGCTCGCTACGTACGCGGCGATATCCTGGTGGTGGGCACTGAACCAGAGCCCGTTGTAGATGAGTTCCGCGTACTCGGTGGCGATGAGCTTCTTCAGCCTGATCTGCTGTTTCGAAAGCGTGAGTGATTCGAGCGCGCGGTGGGCGGTGTGCAAGGTCACGCCGGCGGGGGCCTCGTAAATCTCGCGGCTCTTGATGCCAACGAGCCGGTCCTCGACGTGGTCGATCCGCCCGACCCCGTGGAGGCCGCCGAGGTCGTTCAGGCGTTCCACCATCGCGACCGGACCAATGTCCTCCCCGTTGAGCCGGATCGGCATGCCTGACTGGTACTCGATCTCGACGTATTCGGGCGCGGCCGGTGCTTCTTCCGGGTCGCGAGTCCACTCATACGCTTCACGGGGGGGCTCGGCCCACGGGTCCTCCAGGACGCCCGCCTCGGCGCTGCGTCCCCACATGTTCTCGTCGATACTGAACGGACCCTTCTGGCCCCAGGGGATGTCGACGCCGTGCTGCTTCAGGTACTCGATCTGGTATTCGCGCGCCATCGCATTCTCGCGCGTCGGCGCGACGATCTTCAGCGACGGGTCGAGCGTCTGGATGCCCACGTCGAAGCGGACCTGGTCGTTGCCCTTCCCGGTACAACCGTGCGCGACGGCGGTCGCACCTTCCTCGTGCGCCACATCGACCAGCAGCTTTGCCATGAGCGGGCGTGCCAGGGCGGTGGCAAGGGGATACTGGTCCTGGTAGACGGCGCCGGCAGCGAGTGCCGGGAAAGCGAAGTACCGGAGGAAGTCCTCGCGCGCGTCGATCACGCGCACCTTGAGCGCGCCCGCCGCCAGCCCACGCGACTCCACAACCGGCTGCTCGCGCGACTTGCCGACATCGATGTTGAGGGCAATGACATCGTATCCCTGTTCGACCGAGAGCCACTTGATGGCAGTGGTGGTATCGAGGCCGCCGGAATAGGCGAGGATGAGTTTCGGCACGGAAGCTTCCCGTATGGTGGTAGTGTGGTGAGTATCGCCTGCCGGCCGGTAACGGGGGAATTGGCTATTGGCCCAGGTGTGCCTTTGCCCCGCGCACCCCGTAGTACCACGACGCCAGGGCGGCAACCAGAAGCACGCCGGCCGAAGCCAGCAACACCGCGACGGAAAACGCTCGAGGGAGGCTCCCGGCTATCGCGAACGGCAGCGCCGCAAGCCCCACGGCCAGGACGGCAACGCCGCCGAAGATGAGATACGGCGCCCCGTACCTGTGCGCGGCGTACCATTGCTCGTCGTTCGCCATGGTGTAGGGCGTGCGGATTCCGGCGATGCCCTGCCGGGGGAGCTTGCCAAGCCACGCATACCACCCGACAGCCGTGATCGTTGCCGCGCCGAGCGTCATCACGAGAAATCCAACCCACACCTGGCGCTACCCTCCGCGTGCTGCTTCAGCGCCCATCTTCAGGTCTTCCGCCGCTCCGCGCAGTTCGTCCCCGTTGCGGACCGATCCGTTCTCGATTCCCGTGCGGATGCTGGCAACCACGGCCGGGTCGCTTTCGAGCGTGTTGATGCGCTTTGGCCGCCGGTTGACGCGAAAGTCGAAGACATCAGGGCGGGTGTAGTGGCCGGCGTGGTCCGCGATCATCTTCTGAAACATCACCGTGCCCAGGTTCGCCTTCGCGGTCAGGATCGTCTCTTCGTCTTGCACGGGTCCGGCGAGGTAGTCCCCGTCCGGCCCAATGATGCCGGAGAGGCCGTCACATGGGCGGATGAGGCTGCGGGACGTGCCGTCGATCTCCATGCGCAGGTCTCGGAGGTCTGGGGGCAGATCCTCCTCGCGGATCAATCCGCCGCTCATCACGACGTAGGCGCCCGACTGCATGGCGAAGGCTCGCGAAAGTACGTCCTGGCGCGTGAACGCGCCTCCCGGCCACGCCCCCGCGTGCACCTGGAGGCCCTGGCTGATCAAGGCGTAGCCGGGGAGCACCATCTGGTGTTCCCAGCAGTTCAGGCCTCCCAGGCGGCCGTACGGCCGGTCATAGAGCACGAGCGAACTGCCGTCGCCCTCGCCCCAGACCGTGCGCTCGTACATCGTGGGCTTGAGCTTGCGGTGCTTGCCCAGCAGCTTCCCTTCGCGCCCAATGAAGAGCAGGGTGCAGTAGATGCTTCCCTGCGTCGTCGAATCGCGTTCAGCCACACCGATCACCACGTCGGTGCCGGCGCGGCGGGCGGCCCGGCAGAGGGCGTCGGTTGCCGGCGACGGCACCTCGACACCATTCAGGATGAAGCGCCGCAGCAGGCTACCGAAGGCCGGGTGGTTCGGCCAGGCCGCGAACGAGGCGTAGCCCGAGACCCATGTCTCGCCGAACACGGCCAGGTCCGATCCAAGCGCAGCCGCCTCGTCGATCAGCCGGCAGGCTTTCTCGATGCTCGCATCGCGGTCGAGGTAAACGGGCGCAGCCTGGACCGCGGCCAGTGTGAAATCCTGGAACTCGTCACCCATTTGATTAGCCCTCCAGCGCCATGGTAGCGCCGGGGCGCAGGTCTTGCGCTACTTCGCCGCTGTGCCCGTAGCCGCTGCAATGGCCTCTTCGAGGATGTCGCAGGCGCGATCGATTTCGTCGTCGCGCACGTTGAGCGGCGGCATCAGACGAATGGCGTTGGGGCGCACGTTGTTCACCAGCAAGCCCCGCTTGCGGCACTGGTCGACAACCTCGGCCGAGCAATCCCGGGTCAGCCCGACGGCCACGAGGAGCCCCCGGCCCCGGACCTCGTTGACCACGTCGAGGCGGTCCTCCATCGAGCGCAGGCGGCTCATCAGGAGGTCAGACGCGCGCCGCACCTGTGCCGGCATGTCGTTCTCGATGATGTAGTTGAGCGTGGCGTATCCGGCGGCGGTCGCAAGGGCGTTCCCGCCGAAGGTGCTGCCGTGGTCGCCTTTCACCAGGTGAGCAGCGATCTCCTCGCGGGCGAGGACGGCGCCGATGGGCACGCCGCCGGCCAATCCTTTCGCGAGGGTCATGATGTCGGGCTCGACGCCCTCCTGCTCATAGGCCCAGAGCGTGCCGGTACGGCCAACGCCCGTCTGGACCTCGTCGAGGATCAGCAACAGCCCTCGCTCGTCGCACCAGTCTCGGATGGCCCGCAGGTACCCGGGCGCGGGCATATTGACGCCGCCCTCGCCCTGGATGGGCTCGACCATGACCGCGACGGTCTTCTGGCTGGTTGCCGCCCTGATGGCGTCCATATCGTTCCAGGGCACGTGGACGAAGCCCGGCAACAGCGGGCC
>DAOKYT010000009.1:17111-55980 GCA_035326025.1 Tepidiformaceae bacterium | reverse complement strand
TGATGGCGTCCATATCGTTCCAGGGCACGTGGACGAAGCCCGGCAACAGCGGGCCGAAGGGCTCCTGGTAGCGTGCATTGCCCGTGGCCGCGAGCGCACCCAGCGACCGGCCGTGGAAGCTGTCGACGGTGGTGATGATCTCGTAGGCGCCGTTGCGGGTGTCGTGCCCCCAACGGCGGGCGAGCTTGATCGCGCCTTCGACCGCCTCGGTGCCGGAGTTGCAGAAGAATGCCCGGTCGAGGCACGAATGCTCGACCAGGAGCCTGGCGAGCTCGACCATCGGCCGGGTGTAAAACAGGTTCGACGTGTGGATGAGCGTCCTGGCCTGCTCGGCGAGGGCGTCCGCCACCACGGGATGGGCGTGGCCAAGCGTGTTCACCGCGACCCCGGCCACGAAGTCCAGGTACTCGTTGCCGTCGACGTCCCAGACACGGGTGCCCTCGCCACGTTCGATGACCACGGGCTGGCGCCCGTAGTTTTGGAAGACGTAGCGGTGTTCTTCGGCGACCCAGTCAGTCATGGCAACCTCCAGGCAAGCCATGGTAGTTGCTGAGGGTCGCACCGGAAACCGGCAGCTATCCGAAGGGAGCGCGGGAAAGCAGGATGGCGTGCACGCCCGGCTCGGTGACGGTGGGGTCACGGTGCCACGTGCTATCGACCAGCCGCCAGCCCTGGCGGCGATCGGCAAACATTGTCTCGATGAGGTCATCGAGCTGGGCCCGGTGCTCCGGCGAGCGAACCGGAGCGAGTACCTCGATGCGCTCATCGAGGTTGCGTTTCATCACGTCCGCGCTACCGATGAAGTACTCGGGCTCTCCGCCGTTCTCGAAGTAGTACACCCTCGAGTGTTCCAGGAAGCGCCCGATGATGCTTACGACCCGCACGTTGTCGCTCAAGCCGGGGATGCCCGGGCGAAGCCTGCAAATGCCCCGGATGAGGAGGTCGACCTGTACTCCAGCCCGGGCCGCGCGATAGAGGAGTTTGGTGAACTCGGGGTCTTCCAGCGCGTTCATTTTGAAGACGACGCGGGCGCGCTTCCCGGCCCGTGCGTTCTCGATCTCGCGCTCTACCCGGCTCGCGAGCCCACTGCGCAGATTCGCGGGAGCCGCGAGCAGCTCCTCTGTCTCGGCCACATCGCTATAGCCGGTGAGGAAGTTGAAGATGCGCACGAGGTCGGCGCAGATGCGCGCGTCGGAGGTAAACAGGCCCAGGTCGGTATACAGGCGCGCGGTGCGTGAGTTGTAGTTCCCCGTGCCGACATGGGCGTACATGGTCACCCCGCCGACTTCCTCGCGGACCACCAGGCAGATCTTGGAATGGATCTTCATCTCCGGCAGTCCGTAGGCCACGTGCACCCCGGCGCTTTCCAGCTTGCGCGCCCACTCGATGTTGTTTGCTTCGTCGAAGCGCGCCGTCAGCTCCACCAGGACAGCGACCTGCTTCCCCCGGCCGGCGGCTTCGATGAGCGACTCAAGGATCGGCGAATCGGGTGAGGTCCGGTACATGGTCTGCTTGATCGCCAGCACGGCCGGGTCGGCGGCCGCCTCCTCGACGAAGCGGACGACGGTAGCGTCGAATGATTCGTATGGGTGGTGGACCAGGATGTCGCGTTCACGCAGGGTGGCGAAGAACGAGGCAGCATCACCGGTACCCTGGAACACCGCCGGGACGGCGGGCGTGAACGGTGGGTCGCAAAGATCCGGGAACGGCAGGTTCGCGAGCTGGAACAGGTCGTGGAGTCCCAGGGGCCCCTCCGACTGGTAGATATCGCGCTCCGAAAGTTGAAGCTCTTCGAGCAGGAGTTCGAGGCGGCTCTGGGAGAGCGCCCCGGTGACTTCGAGGCTCACGGCCTCGGCGAGGCGGCGTTTCCGCAGGGCGCTCTCGATGAGCTCCAGGAGGTCATCCGCCTCCTCACCCGGGCTGCCGATTTCCGCGCTCCGGATGACCCGCAGCGCATGGGCTTCGGTCACCTCCATGCCCGGGAAGAGCATGGTCACGTGGGCGGCGATCAGATCCTCGATGAGCACGAAACGGTTCTCCCCGGCATCCACGAACCGGGGCCGGTTTCCGGGGACCTTCACGCGGGCGAACCTGTCCTGGCCGCTCGCCGGGTGCCGGACGTTGAGCGCGAGCGACAGGCTCCCGCTCGAGATGAAGGGGAACGGGTGAGCAGGGTCGACCACGAGCGGAGTGAGTACCGGGAAGATCGCCTGTTCGAAGTACGAGGTCAGCCGCTCGCGAGCCTGGTGTTCGAGGTCTTCGTAGCGAACGATCTGGATGCCGGCCCCGGCGAGCCGCGGCGCGAGCTCCTGCTGCCAGGCCGTGTCGATCTCCCGGCGCATGGCAAGGCACCGGTCGATAACGAGCTCCATCTGTTCAGCTATGGTGCGTCCATCGGCGGTCCTGGCACGGGGATCAGCCGCTCGCATCCGGCGCAGCCAGCCCACCCGCTTCGTATAGAACTCATCGAGGTTGCTGGCGCTGATTGCGATGAACTTCACCCGCTCGAGTAACCGGTTGCGTTCGTCGTGCGCTTCTTCCAGCACTCGCTGGTTGAACTCGAGCCAGCTCAGCTCGCGGTTGAGGTACAGCGAGGGGTCATCGAGGTCCAGCGCCGGAACGGGCGGCTCCTCGCTCTCCGGTGCTGCGTGGTCAAGCGTAGGGGCGGCGGTGTCAGTCTCGTTCACGGTTGGAAATCATTCTGTCAATGAGCGTCGCGGATGTCACGCATCAGCATAGCCACAGGCGTTAACGGATTTGGTTCAGGGCTCGAAGACGGTCCCGTTCCCCTCGAGCGCAAGCAGCATACCGGGCTGGCGGCCATCGACGATCTGCACCGGCACGCCGAGCGAGAGGGCGTGAAGGCAGGCTTCGACCTTGGGGATCATGCCGCCCGAGACGGTGCCGCTGGCGATGAGCCCGCGCGCTTCGCCGGCGGTCAGCCGCGGGATCGTGTGCCCATCCGCCCCGCGGACGCCCTCCACATCGGTGAGAAACACCAGCCGCTCCGCGTCCAGGGCGGCGGCGATGTTTCCCGCCACCGTGTCGGCGTTCACATTCACCAGCTGGTCAGCGTCCTTGCCCGGGATGAACCCGATCGGCCCGATGACGGGCATGATGCCCGCGCCGTGCAGCGCCCTGATGGCGGCAGGATGCACCGTCACCGGGTCACCAACGAACCCCAGCTCCGGCGCGGCGATGCGGCACTCCAGGATGCGGCCGTCGGCCCCGCAGAGGCCCACGGCCGGGGCACCAGCCGCATTAATGGCGCTCACGATGCGCTTGTTGACCAGCCCGGCGAAGACCGCCACGACGACCGGGAGCACACGCTCGTCGGTGACGCGCAGGCCCCGCTCAAAGCGCGAAGGGATGTGCATTGCCTCGAGCCATTTGCTGGCCTCCGCGCCGCCCCCGTGGACGACCACCGGCACCTTTCCGCTGACCGCCAGCGCCGCCACGTCGCGAAAGGTCGTATCGGCGGCGCCCAGCGTGCTCCCACCGATCTTTATGACCAGCGGCCGGTTCATGTGTGGTAGTCCGCGTTTATCGAGACATAGGCAGCCGAAAGGTCACAGCCCCAGCCCGTTGCCTCGCCATCCCCCGCGCCCAGGTCCACCTCGATGACGACGGTATCACCTCGCATGGCCGCCGAGAGACGGTCCGGCTCGAAGTCCGTGGGCCGCTCGTTCTCGAACACGCGCGTCCCGCAGATAGCAATGGTGACTCCTGGCTCGTTCACAGCGAGGCCGGAACGCCCGATGACCGCCGCGATCCGCCCCCAGTTCGGGTCGGCGCCGTGAATGGCCGACTTGAGGAGGTACGACGTGCTCAGCAGGCGCACGAGCGCGCGGGCCTCGTCGACGGTGGCGGCCCCGCTGACCCGAAACTCGACCAGTTTCGTCGCGCCCTCGCCATCCCGGGCGATCTCCTTCGCGAGGAAGATGCACAGGGCATCGAGGGCCGCGACGAACTCGCCGGCAAGGTCCGACCGCTCGTCGATCGGGTCGCCTCCCGCGGCTCCGTTCGCAAACAGCAGGACCGTGTCGCTCGGGCTGGTGTCGCCGTCAACCGAAACCAGGTTGAACGAGCGGTCGACGGAGTCGCTGAGCGCGCGCCGCAGGAACCCCTGCTCCACGGGCGCGTCGGTGGTCAGGAATGCGAGCATCGTGGCCATGTTCGGGTGGATCATCCCCGAACCCTTGCAGCATCCGCCGAGGGTATAGGGGCCGAACCGCACGGCCCCGTGCTTGGGGCGGGTGTCGGTGGTCATGATAGCCCGGGCAAACGGCTCGCCTCCGTTTCCATCCAGCCGGATGGCCGCAATTCCGGCGCTGAGCTTATCCATCGGCAGATAGTGGCCGATGACACCAGTGCTGCAGACCAGCACTTCGCTGGCGTCGAGCCCGAGTTTTTCGGCCACAAGCTCGGTCATGCGGAGCCCGTCGGCGATGCCCCGCTGCCCGGTGCTCGCGTTGGCGACGCCCGCGTTGACCACGACCGCGCGAGCGGCGGCGGCGCCAAGCTTGGCCCGGTTGATATCAACCGACGCCGCATGCAGCACGTTCCTGGTGTAGGTAGCCGCCACCGTGCATGGCAGTTGCGAAGCGAGGATGCCCACATCGAGCTTGCCCTCGCCATAGGTCTTCACCCCCGCGTAGGCGGCGCCAGCGACGAAGCCACGGGGAGTGGTAGCGTGGCCCGCGTGATCGACCTCCGCCCTCACGGGTATACCGCCGGCAGGTCGAGCCCCGCGGCCTGGTCCAATCCGAGCATGAGGTTCATGTTCTCGATCGCCTGCCCCGCCGCGCCCTTCCCCAGGTTGTCGAGCACGCCAACCGCCACGAGCATGCCGTTGCGCTCATCGACGACGGGATGCACCAGGCACATGTTGGTACCCAGCGTGTGCTTGGTGTGCGGTGGCGCGCCGGTCACACGGGTGAACGGGGCCTCGCGGTAGAACTCCCGGTAGATTTCGATGACCTCGGCCTGGCTCACCGCGCGGCTCAGCGGCGCGTAGCAGGTGGCGTGGATACCGCGGGTCATGGGGACCAGGTGCGGGACGAAGGTCACGTTCGGCGCCGGGGCTTCCGTGAGAGCGCCCAGCTCCTGCTGGATTTCCGGCTGGTGATTGTGGTTGGCGATCTTGTATGCCGAGACGTCCTCGTTGACTTCGCTGTAACCGAAGCCGCCGCCAGAACCCCTGCCCGCCCCCGAAATGCCCGATTTCGCATCGACGATGATGTTGCCCGAGACCAACCCCGCCGCTACGGCTGGCGCGAGGGCCAGGATCGAGGCAGCCGGGTAGCATCCAGGGTTGGCGACCAGCCGCGCGGCGGCGATTCGTGCCCGGTTCAGCTCGGGCAGGCCGTACACCGCTTCGCCGAGCAGGTCCGGCGCCGGGTGCGGCCGGCCACCGCTCATCCACTGTTCGAAAGCTCCGGGTTGCCGCAGGCGGAAGTCGGCCGCGATATCAACCACTTTCACGCCGGCGCGTACGAATGGCGTGCAGGCCTCGGCACTGGCCGCGGTGGGGAGCGAGGAAAAGACGATGTCGACGCCCTCCTCGATCTCCTCGGTGATGAGGAAGTCTCCGTACAGGGCCAGGTGCGGAAACGCCTCGCCCAAACGCTGGCCGGCGAGCGAACGCCCCGTGGCCGCGACGAGCCGAGCCTCGGGGTGCTTCCAGAGCAGGCGGGCCGCTTCCATGCCTGCGTATCCGGTGACGTTGATGATGCCGACGCGGTAACTCACCCGGGAATTGTGGACTTCCGGCGGCAACAAAGCCACCTGTGTGACGCACTTCACACGCGCCTGGCGCCCCTGACGGCGATCACGCAACCGCGCCCGCGCAACCGGTTAGAGTAGGGGCCGTGACCGAATTGGAGCTGCGGTTCATCGGGACGGGCAATGCATTTGCGCCGGGCGGGCTGTGCTGGAATGGCTTCGTTGTGAACCAGCGCTTCCTCTTCGAAGCGCCGCCCCAGGCACTGCAATCACTCAACAAACTCGGCATGGATGCCAGCGAGCTCGATGCCGTCATCGTGAGCCACCACCACGGCGACCACTTCCTCGGCCTGCCTTCGCTTTTGCTCCAGTGGAAGTACTTCGGCCGCCAGCGGCCGGTCGTCATCGTGGGGCCGCCCCGCACCCGCGAACTCGCGACCGATATCGCGCTCGCGGTGTACCCCGGCATCATGGACATTGGCTACGAGATCACCTGGATCGAGGCCGAGTCTGGAGACCGAATCGCCGTGGCGGGGCTCGAACTCGAAGCCCTCGCAGTGAAGCACGACCGCCGGCTCTCGGGCTCGCTTGGCTTCAACGCTTCGCTCGGCGGGCGCAGGTTCGCCTACACGGGCGACACGGCGTTGTGCGACGCCGTCCGCGACATGGCCCGCCACGCCGAGGTGCTGGTGAGCGAATGTGCCTCGCGCGCGGATGTCCTCGATATCCACATGAACCTGGTCGACGACATCCCGCAGGTTCGCGCGGCGATGCATGCCGATGCGCACCTGGTGCTCACGCACATCTCCCCGGACGTCACCGCGGAGGGCCTCGCCAACACCACCGTTGCGGAAGACCTGGCGCGTTATCGCTTCTGAGGGTGGCGCCGCGCCCGAAGCCGGGTAGAATCCGACCCCGGAGGATCTGCCGCATGAGACATCCGCTGCGTGGCGCCGCGGCCATTACTGGCCTCGGGATGACGCCGATGGGGCGTATTTACAAACCCACACTGGAGCTGGCCGCCGATGCCACCCGAGCGGCGCTGGCCGACTCGGGCCTGAGAAAAGACCAGGTCGATGGCCTGCTGATCAACGCCGGGATCACCGGCACCACCGGAGGGGGGCTCACCCTCGGTCTGCAGAACTACCTGGGCATGCAGAACCTGCGGCTGCTCAATCACATGAATGCCGCGGGATCGACCGCCGCGCAGATGGTGCAGTACGCGGCGATGGCGATCGCGGCGGGGATGGCGAACCACGTGCTCTGCGTGTTCGCGGATGCGCCGCTGCGGGAAGGAAGCTCGGCGGGGGCGGCCTACGGCGGCGCGGCCCGCAACCCCCAGCGGCCGCGCGGGATGTCCGGGCTCTATCCGGCTGCCGGCTACTTCGGCGCGAACACGCCCTACGCACTCGCGGCGCGCCGGCACATGGCCGAGTACGGGACCACCCAGGATCAGCTGGGCATCATCGCCGTGGGCCAGCGCCAGTGGGCCACGATGAGCCCGCTCGCCCAGATGCGGACTCCGATCACCCTCGAGGACTACCACAACTCGCGCTGGATCATCGAACCGCTCCACCTGCTCGATTGCTGCCTGGTCTCGAACGGCGCGGTCGCCGTCATTGTCAGCGGCGCCGCGGCCGCGAAGGAGATGCCGCAGCCGCCGGTGTACATCCTCGGGATGGGCCAGGGGCACCCCGGAGATACCAGCCGCGCTGGCTGCGATTGGGAGACGCAAACTGGCGCCCGGATCGCCGCCGAGACCGCCTATGCCATGGCCGGCCTGGGCCCGGACGACATCGACATCTGCGAGATCTACGACTGCTACACCTACACGGTCCTCGTCACGCTCGAGGACTACGGCTTCTGCAAGAAGGGAGAAGGGGGGCCGTTCGTCGAGGATGGCAAGCTTGGCCCCGGCGGCTCGCTGCCCACGAACACCGGTGGCGGAGAACTCTCCGGCTACTATATGTGGGGCATGACACCGCTCAGCGAGGGCATCATCCAGGCGCGCGGCCAGGGCAGTGAACGCCAGGTGGCAAAGAACGATACCGTGCTGGTGACCGGGAACGGAGGCAGCCTCAGCTACCATGCTTGCCTCATCCTGAGTCCGCACGAGAGCTGAGGGGGCAATTCGTGACCGAACAGACCACCATTCCCAGGCCGTTGCCAGAAGCCGATGAAAGCTCCAGGCCGTTCTTCGATGGGGCCATGGAGGGGCGCCTGATGCTTATGCGCTGCTCCGATTGCGGCGCGTGGCGCCTGCCCGCGCGGCAGCATTGCGACGCCTGCCTCTCGGAGAACTACACCTGGGAGCAGGCTAGCGGGCGCGGAACCGTCCGGACATTCGGCATCATGCACCAGCGTTACCACCCGGGGTTCGAAACCCCGTACAACGTCACCATCGTGGAGCTTGAAGAGGGCCCTCGCCTCCCCACCAACATCGTGGGCGCGGAGGGCGAAGATATCCGCGTGGGGATGCCGGTGGTGGTGCAATTCGAGCGGCATGACGACGTCGCGCTGCCGAAATTTCGCCCGGTGTGAAGCCAGGTTCGGGGCCTCCTGGCACTCGCAACAGTATTATGGCAAGAATATTCCTTGATAGTTGACCGATAGTTATCACGCCCCGCGGGCGCTGGAGCGCATGTGGAACCGTCAGCGAATTTCGGAGTGACCTTCTGGGCGACGGACGTGTACGCGCTCGCGGATTTCCTCGCGGCGGTGGCGGGCGCCGAGATTCACCAGCGGCACCCGGGCTTCGCCGCCCTCTCGGCCGGGGGGGTGGAACTCCAGGTCCATGATGATGAGAGCTACCGCGGCCACCCCTGGTACCAGGCACTCGCGCGCGAAGGCGTCGCGCGCGGGATCGGTGCCGAATTTCGCTTCCGGGTAGGCGACGTGAACGCCGCCTACCGCGAAGCGCTCAAGCGCGGCGCGCAGTCGATCGCCGCGCCGTTCGAATACGAAGGAACGCTCGAATGCCAGGTCCTGGGTCCGGACGGATATGTCCTGGGCCTATGGCAGGTATGGGAGTCGCCGGCTCCCGCTTGAGATTGTGAGATTTGTCACACAATCCACGCCGCACTCTGCTATAGTGATTGTGAAAGTAAGCACATTCACAAGAGAGGAGCCGCCACCGTGTTCTACGACCCGCTGTCCGTCCGGTTGCTCGCCCCCCACGGCGACCCAACTCCCGCGGCCCTGTACCGCGAGGAATACCTCAAAAAGCCGGCCCGCAAGGCCCGGGCCGCCGAGCCCACTGATCCCGAGCTCGTCCAGGCCTCGCGTGAGATCCGCACCCAGCTGCTGGCGCGCGCGTTCTTCGCGTAATTCCCAACGCCCGGTACCCCTTCCACAGCCCCCGGGGAATCCCGCCGGGGGCTGTGTGCTTCCAGGGGGCCAGCCTCCATCCATAAGGGCGGGCGCCCGGCCCGTGGTGCTCGCACGTTGACCACGCTCCCTTGTCCGCACACGAGCCCGTGACGGCTCGCCGCCGCACGCACGGAAGCACCAAGGCTGGTTGCGATACCCGCCGGTACCCGGCGGGGCCGGGCTCCAGCGCGGGCTTGCGGGTAGTGATCCCCGCAGTGTCCACCAGGAAGCCGAGCTGGCCCCATGCATCCCGGGCCGGCCCATGCCCGGCAGCCCGGCGCGGCGCACTCACTCGTACCGGAGCGCTTCGGCCACCGGCACGCGCGACGCGCTCCGCGCTGGCAGGAAGGTCATCAGCATTGCGGCGCCCAGCGCAATGCCGGAGATGACCAGGAGGTCGAGCCACGGCACCGTGAAGTCGATGTTTCGCGCCTCCTCGCCGAAATCGCCGCTGGTGAAGAGTACCCAGGCGAGCGAGAGGCCCAGGGTCAGGCCCAGGAGGATTCCGGATAGCGCGATGAATCCTGATTCGAAGAGGAAGCTGAGAGCGACCATGCTCCGCTGGTACCCGATCGCGCGGAGCATACCGATCTGCTGCCGGCGCTCGACAACGGCCCGCGAGGCGATAACGGCGAGCGCCGCGATGCCGACAATCAGGCCCAGTCCCATGAACCCCTGGAACACCAGCAAGAATCCCGTTTGCAGCTTCCGCTGCTCATCCAGCAGCCCCTGGAGCGAATCAGCCGACGCCTGGACCAGCGCCGCCTCGACCGTCCTGGCGTAGTCCGCGGCGTCAGTCCCGGGTTCCAGGGAGAGGTAGAAGCGCTGCCCACGGGACGCCGGGAAGACTTCGAGCAGCGTTTCCTTCTGGATGACCATCCCGCTCGCGAAATCAGTGGCCCCCAGGGCGAGAAAGGTCTCGCCAGATTCCTTCATCTGGGCGATCACCGTGACCGCGCGCGTCACCCCGGTACCCGGGTCCCGCAGTTCGAGCGTGAACGGTTCGAACCCATCGTCGAGCGGATTGAGCCGCAGGAGCTCGGCAGTGCCCTGGCCGAAGCCCTGCTGCTCGGCTGTCGTCGAGGCGGGGATCACGGCGAGCGACGGGTCGGCGGCCAGCGCTCGCCACACATCGGCATCGGTCGCATAGCCGGCGGCCCGGAACTTGAGCTTGACATCGCTCGATTTCAGGAACTCCTGGTCCGCGCCGAACACTTTCGTCCGGCTATACGGCTTCACCTCGCCGTCCTCGCCGTTTTCGAAGCCATCGCGGTTCTCGACCTCCGCTTCGAATGCGAAGGCCACGCGGAGCTCGCCAGTCGCAACGATAGGCGACGTGTCCACTCCAGCCGCCTCCAGGCCCTCGCGGATACCTTCAAGCCGGTTGTTTTCGTTCACGGCCACCACGACATCGAAACCGCCCTTGCTGTCCTCGTTCAAGAAGAGGGCCGCGAAATTCCGGTTGATCGTGGCCATCATCACGAGGGAAAACATGATCAATCCGATCATGGCCATGGTCATCCCGGTCCGGAACCGCGACGTGAGCGGGTAGGCCACGCCGGTCTTGAGCGCCGGCACAAGGCGCCCAAAGCGAGAGCCAAGTCGCGCGATGGCCGGGAGGACGATGTCGGCGTTGTAGATGACGATGAACACGCCGCAGGTGACCATCACCATGCCGCTCACGAAGAACATTTCGATGCCGGCGTTCAGCTCGCCGAAGAGCGGCTCGGTCCAGCTCGACGGGGTGTACCAGAGGACGAGCAGGGCGGCGCTCGTTGCCGTGAAGGACACGCGCTCAGCAACGCCGAAGTAGTGCAGGGTGACGGCGACCCAGAGGAAGATGAGCGAGACGCCGAGGAGGAAGAAAAACGCGGAATCGCGGTCCAGCCCACCATAAATGAGGCCGATACCGGCGGCCCCGAACCCGGCCGCGACCGCCGCCGTCCACGCCACGCGCACGCGCCATGCCTGGAGCAGTGCCACCACGAACGCTGAGGGCCACACCACCAGCGGGAGGGCCCGGGCCCACTTCGGCAGCGCGCCGGGCTTCCGGTCGCGGGTGAGCCGTACGAGCAGCACGGCGACGAAGTACCAGGGCAGGATAAGGAACCAGCCGATCACCGGGATCACCAGGCCCAGGATCCACGGCCAGCGGGGCAGCGGCTCCGGGATACGATGATCCGCCGGCGCGGCGAAGCTCGACCCACGCAGCACGTAAAACCACGGGCTGATGAGGCCCACGAGCACCAGCGGGAGGCCGAATACCATGCCCACCGGGCCAAAGAGGAAGAGCGAGAGGCCGATAGGCAGCGACAGGGCTGCCAGCCCGTTGATGACCGCCCGGTAGTAGCCCCCCCATGTCTCGGCGTCGGGGTCGATGGGGCGCGTCTCGGGGAGGTCGCGTATGGCGGCCGTAATGTTCAGGCGGCTCGCACGCCACGACGACACAAAGATCACGATGAAGGTCGCGATGACCCCGAGGCAGAACGCCACGGCAAGGCTGCGGGCGGTGAAGCTGACATTCAGCGGAATGCCCAGACTGTCGGCCGCGAACGCCTTGATGACTTCCACCATGGCGATTGTCACGCCCATCCCCGCCACGAGGCCGACCACGGCGGCCCCGAGGTCGTACCCCATGCCCTCGGCGAGGAACGACTCGACCAGCTGGCGCCGCTTGGCACCGACTGCCCGGGCCATGCCCATCTCCGGCTTCCGCTCGGCCGCGAGCATCACGAAGATGAGGAAGATCAGGAGCACGCCAGCGGCGATCGAAAACAGGCCGAACACCACGAAGATGGCCGTGAACGAGGCGCCGAGAAGCTCGGCGAAGCGGACGAGGTCCTTCTTCAGCGGCACAACCTGGTAGGGCGTGTCTTCCAGGAGTGGCTCGAGCTTATCCACGACCGCGTCCGCGGATTTCAGGCCGTCCTTCACCCCGCCGCGATTCGAAACGATGACGGCGTTCGCGTTCTCGCCGCGGCCAGTGATGGCCGCCATCGTGGCGAAGTCCACCGCGGCGCCATTCTTGGCATTGGAGTCGATCGCGCCGCTGAGGACATTCGAGGGCACGATAGCCACCACCGTGAAGGCCACCTGCTCACCCCCGTAGAACACCACCACCGCATCGCCAGCCTGCGCCCGGATCTCTTTCGCGAGGTCCTCGTTGATGGCGATGTCGTTGCCGCGCAGCGTCACCGGCGCGCCGGCAACGTCCCTCAGCCCACCAAGGGCCTGGGCATCGGACGAGCGAAACGCGACGATGCGGGCAGAGGGTTCGTTGAGACGCGTCCGCTGATTCATGATGGGTAGCGTTTCGCGCTGGAACGGCACGAACGCTTCGATCTCGGGGTCATCCGCGAACATCCGCTGCCACTCTTCGACAGTCGCCAGCGGGATGAGCTGCTCCTCGACCGGGCGCGGTTCCTTCTCCGCATCCCAGGAAATCCATTCATCCGCCTCGACCAGGATCGAATACACCTCACCGGTCACCGACGTAGTCAGGGTGTCTCCCGTCCCGAAGGCCGCGCTCATGATGAGCGTAGAGAGCATGAGGCCCACGACGATGAGCGTGGACTGTGCCTTGCGCCGCGGGATGTTGCGCAAGCCCAGCTTGAACATCACGGGGTTCCGCCAGGCGATGTAGGCGACGAACAGCAGGATCGCCGCGGTAACCGCCATCGACACGACGGCGATGATGTCCATCGACACCCCAAACAGGTCATTCACTGGTCACCCCTTGCCTGCTGGCCGTCAGTGGCTATTGGCGACGGCCACCATCTCCGCCTGTGAGTCTTCGCGCACGATCTGGCCATCGGCCATCTGGATCGTGCGGTGACAGCGGGCCGCGACCTTGGGGTCGTGCGTCACGATGACGCAGGTCTGGTGTTCGGCCTGGTTGAGCTCGACGATGAGGTCCATGATCTCGGTTGCGGTGGCCGAATCGAGCGCGCCGGTGGGCTCGTCGGCCCAGATGATTGCCGGCCGGTTGACGAGAGCGCGGGCGATGGTGACACGCTGGCGTTGCCCGCCGGAAAGCTGTGAAGGCCGCTGGTTCGCCCACTCGCGCAAGCGGACGCGCTCCAGCGAGGCCAGCGCCTTTTCGCGCGCTTCTTTCGGGCGCGTGCCAGAGACGATGAGCGGCAGCTCCACATTCTCCACCGCGGTGAGCACCGGCAGGAGGTTGTACGTCTGGAACACGAAGCCCATGTCGCGCGCGCGAAACTCGGTCTTCCTGTCATCCGGCATTCGCGTGATGTCCTGGCCGTTGATGAGCACGATGCCCGAATCGAAATCGTCGAGCCCGGACAGGCTGTTCAGAAGGGTGGTCTTTCCGCAGCCAGAAGGCCCCATGATGGCGACCATCTCACCGCGGTTGACCTCAATGCTCACGCCGCGCAGGGCATGCACCTGGATGAGGCCGGTGTCGTAGGTCTTCACGACATCGCGAGCCTCGATCACCGATTCGCCGGGCGCAGCGCCCGGCGGAAAATTGCCAGACATGGCGTACTCTCCCCCTGCTTGCTGGCGGGCGGGTTCCCCATTTCGCCCTCGAGTGGCACGTGCGATCCAGCGTACCGTGACCCACGCCTAACCGAAATTCACGCCGGGCTAACGATTCGGGATTCAGGGTGGGACGCCCGCAATCGCGCGCCGAGGGCCTATTCGGCCACGATAATGGTCTTCGTTTCGGCATTCCCTGCCGCGTCGAACCCCCAGGCTCGCCAGCGCACGGCTTCCCCCGTGAGCGCGCCGGCGTCGAATGCGTACACCGGCCGCCGGCTGAGGTCGAATTCCTGTATGCGGCCGGGGCCCAGGGCGATGATGCGGCCATGGGCGTCCTCGACATCACTGGCGATCCGGTCCACATCAAACCCTAGCGCGCCCGATCCGCGGTACGGGGCCAGGTATCCCAGCGCCGTGCGGCAGAGGCGTTCGGCGCCGGCATAGTTCCCGCGCGTGATGTGGACAAACGCCGCGGCCACCTGGATAAGCCCCTTGTAGAGGTCGCGCACCGGGCCGTGCTCTTGCTGCCAGATCTCCTCCAGGGTCTCGTGGCACTCGTAGAAGAGGCCCCGGTTGAACTCCTCGCAGGCGCGCGCGAGGTTTCCGGGAACCGTGACTCTCTTTTCCACGAGGCGTTTGCGGCGGATTCCAGGCACCATTCGAGCCTACACGGTCGCGGGGGCGGTGCGCACAACGGCGGCAACGGCAACAATGACGGAAATCCGCATCACCTGGAGCCCCCGATGGCAGAAGCGCACGGCCACGAAGACCCCAACGCCGCCCCGATGCACCACGAGATCCAGGAGCGGTTCACCCCGGGGCAGGAGTTCTTCTGTTACCTGCTCGCCCTGGTAGCGCTCGTGGCCGGCGTGGTTGCCGGGCTGACCATCGTCAACAACTAGGCCGCCGTTTTTTCGATGAACTTCACGTAATGGGCGGCATCCCCCCGCGATCCCTGTGTATCATCCATCAATGGATGTCCTCACCGGACCCGTTGGCCGCCCCGGCACGCGCGTACTCCTCCGGGCGACGAAGTACGACGGCACCGCGCACTGGATTCAGCCGTTCCAGGTCGTTTCCGACGATGGGAACTTGCTGGTCGCCTCCTACCGGGCGCGCACCCCGATCTACACCAGCCGGGGCGAGTTCCGCTCCCCCTACGACTCGCTCGTCTACTTTTGGCGCGACCGCTGGTACAACGTTTTCCGGTTGTCCCGGCCCCACTGCCCCCTCGCGCTCTGGTACTGCAACGTCACGACGCCGCCGCTCTTCGACGGTTGCCAGATCGGTTATGTCGATCTTGACCTCGATCTGAAGGTGCTGCCAGGCGGGGGATTCGAACTCCTCGACGAGGACGAGTTCGAGGTGCACCAGCGGAAGTACGGCTACCCGCCCGAAGTCATCGAGCAGGCGGAGAGCGCCGCCCGCGAGCTCACTGAGATGGCGCGTGCCCGCGCCTTCCCGTTCAGCGAGAAGTAAGCCTGCCCTGTCCTGATTGGGCGCGGCAATTTACGCTAGGCGCCTATGCCCGATACCCGAGACATCCGCGCATACCTTGAGCAGCTGGTCGAGGCAGCGGCGCGTTCCGCGGTCGCCGCGGGCGACCTCCCCGACGTGGCCATCCCGGGGGCCGCTCTCGAGCGCCCGAAGGACACCGCCAACGGCGACTTCGCGAGCACGTTGCCGCTTCGCCTCGCGCGGGCCGCGATGAAGCCGCCGATCGAGGTGGCCCGGGCGATCGCGAGTCACATCCCCGCCGACCGGGCGATCGAGACGCCCGCCGTCGCTCCGCCCGGGTTTATCAATTTCCGGCTCTCCACCCCGTTTCTCCAGCAGCAGGTCGAGCACATCATCCGCGTCGGCCCCGCCTTTGGCGACATCCGCATCGGCGCCGGCAAGAAGGCCCAGGTAGAGTTCGTCTCGGCCAACCCGACGGGTCCTCTTCACGTGGGCAACGGGCGCGGCGCCGCCATCGGCGATGCACTCGCCTCCGCCCTCCAGGCCGCCGGCTACGAGGTTGAACGCGAGTATTACGTCAACGATGCGGGCACCCAGACTGACTACTTCGCGGAAACCCTGTACGCCCGCTACCAGCAACTGCTCGGACGCGACGTGGACATCCCAAAGGACGGTTACCCGGGAGAGTACATGGTCGACCTCGCGCGGATGGTGAAGGACGAGGTTGGCGACCGCTTCCTGGTGCCCGAAGGCGAGCCGATGCCGCCGGCCCTCGGGGCCCTGGGCATCGAGCTTATGGTCCGCAACATCCGGGCCACGCTCGAACGCTTCGGCGTCCGCTACGACCGCTGGTACAGCGAGAGGTCGCTCTACGAACCCGGAGGCGCATACGACACCGCCATCCAGGTCCTCCGCGACAAGGGGATGCTCGTTGAGCGCGAGGGTGCGCTCTGGTTCACATCGAGCGAACTGGGTGAGGACAAGGACAACGTCGTGGTGCGGTCGGACGGGCGCCCGACCTACTACGCCAGCGACATCGCCTACCACTGGGACAAGTTCGTCCGCCGCGAGTTCGACCTCGTGGTCGACGTCTGGGGAGCCGACCACCACGGGCACGTCTCTCGCCTGAAGACTGCAACGGGCGCTGTCGGCGGCGATTCAAGTGCCCTGCATGTGCTGCTTTACCAGCTCGTGTTCCTCAACCGCGGCGGCGAGGCCGTGAAGATCGCCAAGCGCAGTGGCGAGTTCGTGACCCTCGACGAGCTCATCGACGACGTCGGCGCCGATGCGGCCAGGTTCTTCTTCCTGCTCCGATCTCCCGGCGCACAGATGGACTTCGATCTCGACCTGGCGAAGAAGCAGTCGAGCGACAACCCCGTGTTTTATGTGCAGTACGCGCACGCGCGCCTGTGCTCGATCCTCGAACGTGCCCGGGAACAGGGGCTCACACCGGATGGGGGCGATGTCTCGAAGCTGACGCACCCGGCCGAACTCGGCCTGGTCCGCGAAATGATGCGGCTGACCGACGTCATCGAGCTTGTGGCAACCTCCCTGGAGCCGCAGCAGCTGCCCCACTACGCGATGTCGCTCGCGACGGCGTTCCACGCTTTCAACGACGCGTTCAAGCAGGCCAATGACTCGTCCCTCAAGGTCATCACCGGCGACGTTGAGATGTCGCGCGCGCGCCTGCGGCTGGTCCTGGCGGCGCGTATCGCGCTGGCGCGGGTGCTCGAGCTCATGGGGATGACCGCACCGGAAAAGATGTAGCTAGCTGGCGGCCCCCCGGGGGCACCGGCACCGCGATGTACCCCGAGCTCGCATCGCCGAATACCTCCGCGCCGTCAGCCCCGTGCACCCACACGTGACGCGCCGCCAGCGCGCACACCAGCGCGTCCACCTGGTCTTCAAGCTCCTTCAGGGCGCTGGCGGGAGCCGGCAACACCGGGCCATGCAGGAACTGCTCGATCGGCGGTTCCATCAGCTCCGGACACTCCGCGGCGATGTACGCCAGGATGAGCCGCCGATAGCGTCCCAGGGCATGGGCGCGTTCGGCCAGCGGGCCCCGCTTGTAGCGGATCGCCCGTGGGGCCCCGAAGAGGGCGACCGTGGTGGCGTGTGGGAACACTTCCAGCGCATGCCGGCCCGCCGCGGACAGCCCGCCGGGCGCCAGGTTCCACCCGTGCCGTTGCAGCGCGGCGCCCAACCGTGGGCCCTCCGCGATCCCGTGATCCTCCAGGAACCGCGGCCGGGCAGCGTACGCGAAGACGCCGCGCGAGCCATAAACGCGGGCCAGCGCGGCCTCCGCCGCGCGCGACTCCGTGACAATCAACGGGGCGTCGACCCCCGCCACGACGTCATCCCCAAGCGACTCCAGCCAGCCCGCGATTTCGCCGCCATCCAGCGTGGCGCGGTCAAGCAGCACCAGCTCCATCCCGGCCACGCCGCCGCGAAGGACACAGCGGCCGCTCGGCTTCCGCCCGCTCCAGGCGAGGTCGACCCCGGCGAAGACCACCACCCACTGAGCGTAGCAATCCTGGCCCGGCCGTGGCACCATTCCGCCATGCCTGAACTGCTTCCCGCGCTCGCGAACCGGCGCGCAACCCGAGCTTTTGCGAACCGCCCGGTCGAGGAAGATGTGCAACTCCTCTTGTGGAGAGCTGTCTCGGTCGCGCCGAGCCACGGCAACACCCAGCCGACACGCATCCTGGTCGCCCGCTCGGCGGAGACTCGCGCGGCTCTCATCGCCGCCATCTCCGACGGCAACCGGAACTGGGCGCCCGCTGCGCCGCTGCTGTTCGCGGTGGCGGCCGTGCCTTCGCACGACACCACCCCGCAGGACTTCGGCGGAACGGCCCGCGAGGTGTGGGCGATGCATGCCGGGATCGCGATCGGCAACCTCATGGCGCAGGCCACCGCGATGGGGCTGGTGGCCCACCCGATGGCGGGCTTCGACGAGCCAGGAGTTCGCGCGGTGTTTGGAGCGCCAGGCGACGTGAGGATCCTCGCGGTGGTCGCGGCAGGCTACCCGGGCGACCCGGCGAGCTTGCCGGAGGACCTCGCACGGAAGGAGACGGCGCCCCAGGACCGTCTTCCGTTCGAGCATCTCCTCGCCTTCGACCGCTGGACCGAGGCCAACGCCGTATCGGCGCGCGAATTGCGCCGGCGCAACCGTTAGGCCGCCACGCGGTAGCATCCATCGCGTGGAGCTTCCCGTTTCCGCCACCGGGGCGACTGCCCTCGCTATCAGCGGGCAGTGCGCCGAAGCCGCGACCGGCATCATCCGGGCGGGCTACGGTCAGGCCGCCGTGGCCGGCGTCAAAGGGCGCGGCAATGTCGTGACGGAGACCGACTTCGCCGTGGAACGGGCAGTAACGGCCATCCTGCGGCGCGAGTACCCGGAACACGCAATCCTGAGCGAAGAGACCGCCGCCACCACCCGCTCCGCTGGCTGGCTGTGGGTGATCGACCCGCTGGATGGGACCAAGAACTTCTCCCGCGGCATCCCGCACTTCGCGTTCACCCTCGCCCTGTGTTTCGCGGGCGAACCGGTGCTCGGTCTCACGACGCATCCGTTGCTCGGCGACACGTTTCTCGCCATACGCGGGCGCGGCACAACCCTGAACGGCCTTCCCGTAACCGTGAGCGATTGCACAACGGTGAGGGATGCGGTGGTGGCGATCGACCTCGGCTACAACGATGCACGGGCGAGCCAGCTCCTCGCCACGGCAAGCCACCTCTGGCCCGGGATGCAGTCTCTCCGCATCACCGGGTCGGCGGCGCTGGGCTTCGCCTTCCTGGCGGCAGGAAGATGGGACATCTATCTCCACTCCGATCTCGAGCCGTGGGATATCGCGGCCGGGCTCATCCTCGTACGCGAGGCCGGCGGCGTGGTGGTGCAACGCGACGGCGCCCCCGCCACCATCGAATCGCGGGCGGTCCTCGCCGCCACGCCTGGCGTGGGGGCCGACTTCACGGCACTGGCGGGCCACCTCCCCTGGGCCGGATAGTCCCGTTCGCAACAGGGAGGGCGGCATGACAGCCCTCTCCGGCAGCGCGAGCGACTACCTGGACGCCGTCGCGGCGCCCGACCTCATCGCCGCCACGATGATGGGCGTTGCGGACCACGACGGCGAGGTCCGCAACCACTCGCCGGAAGGGTAGTCGGCGCAGGCCCGGACTGCCGAGCCCGGGCCGGAGTTCGGCCTCCAGCCGGCGCAATTCCCTCCGGACCGCATACCGAGCGAGGTCATCCGTCACCTGCGGACACCCGGCCAGGCCACCAGCTACTGGGCCGAAGAGCGTTGCTGGCTCGAAGCACGAGAGCGCTTCCGCGCGAGGGACGGCGCCCCGTTCGGCCTCAAGGAGTGGCACGGCGCCGCGCGCAACCCCGGGCCGATGGGCCTCGCCCGGATGCATCGGGAACTCGCGGCTTTAGCCGGCCCCGGCGAGGAAGGCTACCCCCACCACCGCGCTCGACGTGGCCAGCAGCCCGAAGAAGCCGTCGCGCCCGAAGAAGGCCACCGATCGCGAGGCCAGCGACCCGGTGAACAACGCGCCGAACGCGACCAGTGCCCCCAGCGCGACCGTCGCGGTGGCAAAGAGCACGGCCGAAGCCAGGATCGCCGCCAGTGCGTAAATGCCGAGTGACCCGGCCATCGCCCGGCGAGCACCAATGCGATGGGCGGCGCCTCGCGCGGCTGCCCCGGCGGCCACATCTGGCAGCTGATTGGCCAGGTGAAGCGAAAGACCGAGAAGCGCGCCAAGCGGGAATACCCACCACAGCGCATGGGACCAGGCATCGAGCGACACATACACCCAGGCCGGGACGAGCGGAATGGCCACGGAGAGCGGCAGCCAGCTCAGCGCCGTGCGCTTGAATTGCACGTCGTAGGACAACCCGCAGGCGAGGCCGGCGAGCCCGATAAGCCACGCGCCAAACGGCAGGCCCGACGTCACCAGCAGGCCGAGGCCAGTAAGCCCGGCCACGCCTGCGACGGCATGCCTTCGCGGCAGCACCCCACGCGGGATAGCCTTCCAGGGCTTCGACCGGGCATCCTCGGCGGCATCGACGACGTCGTTGGCCAGGCCGATGGCGAACTGGAAGCAGAGCATGCCCATCGCCAGGGCCGCCACCGTCCCGGCAGGCGGGCCATCAACGGCGAGGAAGGCGATCGTGGTCGTGACCACCGCCACCAGCAGCGCCGGAAACGGGTGAACCGCCCGGGCAAGCGACACCCACCGCGGCGGCAGCGGCGGCGTCCGGGGAGCGTTTCGTCGTGGCACAGGCCCATCCTACGGGGCCGATTCCCATCGCACCGCTGGAACCCTAGACTTCGCACTCGTGAAAGCAGAAATCATCGCCATCGGCACCGAGATCCTGCTCGGCGAGATCATCGACACCAACAGCGCGTACATCGCCCAGCGCCTTCCCGAACTGGGCATCGACCTCTACTACAAGTCGGTCGTCGGCGACAACCTGGGCCGTATCGCCGAAACCTTCGAACGGGCCTGGCACCGCTCGGACTTGATCCTGTGCACCGGCGGGCTGGGGCCTACCGAAGACGACATGACCCGCGAGGGCATCGCGAAGGTGCTCGGCGAAGAGGTGTATGTCGACTCCGCGCTCGAACAGCGCGTCAGGGCGTGGTTCTCGGGCCGCGGCTACCCGATGCCGGAATCGAACATCAAGCAGGCCTGGCTCATCCCGAGCGCCCGGGCAATTGACAACCCGCGGGGCACCGCTCCGGGCTGGTGGGTCGAACGCGATGGAAGGATCATCATCTGCATGCCCGGCGTCCCATCCGAAATGGAGCGGATGTGGCAGAAGGAAGTCCAGCCCGAGCTGGAGCGCCGATCAACTGGCGAGGTCCTGGTCACCCGGACCATCAAGACGCTTGGCCTGGGCGAGGGCACCGTGGACGAGATGGCGAAGCCGCTCTACGGCACCCCCGGGATCGGCATCGGCACCTATGCCCGCGCGGATGGTGTCCACCTCCGCATCGGAGCGAAGGCGCGCACGCGCGAGGAAGCCTGGGAGCGCATTCGCCCCGTGGAGCAGGAGATAGAACGCATCTTCGGCAATGCGATCTGGGGCCGCGATGAAGACACGCTCGAAGGCTACATCGCCACCCGGATGCACGAGCGAAAGACCACCCTGGCCGTGATGGAATCGTGCACTGGCGGACTCTTGTCGAGCACGCTCACGGATGTGCCCGGCTCTTCCGACTACTTCACCGCGGGTTTCGTCACCTACCAGACGCAGCAGAAGATCGACCTGGGCGTGCCGGCCGAGACCATCATCATGCACGGCGCGGTTTCGCAGGAGACGGCGCGAGCGATGGCCGAGGCCGCCCGGCGAAAGGCAGGCGCGGACTACGGCGTGGGCATCACTGGCGTCGCCGGCCCCGACCCGCAGGAGGACATCCCGCCGGGCACGGTTCACGTCGCGGTCGCCACGCCAGATGGCGGCACACACGCGATGAGCATGACCATGAACCAGGGGCGCCAGGCCGTGAAGCGCCGCGCGGTGACCACCAGTCTGCTGCTGCTGCGGAGGGCGCTCATCGGGGAACTGCGCTAGTTGAGCCCGGCGGACATCGTGATCGACGTTGTCACCCCACTCGGTTTTCGTGTTGTTGTTGCACGGTCCGCGTGGGACATCATCATCGATTTCAAACATCCGGAGATGCGCGGACGCGAGCCGGAAGTTGCAGCGACACTATCCCAACCCGACCAGGTGAGACTGAGTGTGTCGAGCGGCCGTACGCTGTTGTTCTACCGGTCGACCGGGAAGCGAACCTGGGTCGTTGCTGTCGCGAAACGTGACCGCGAAGACGGCTATCTTGTCACGTGCTACGAGTCCGATAATATCAAGTCGGGAGAACGGACATGGCCGAAGTGAAAGTCTACTACGACAGCATGGGAGAGACCCTCACCGTATGGTTCGGGGATCCCCGGCAGGCGGGAGTCTGCGAAGAGGCCGGAGACGACGTCGTTCTGATGAAAGATAAGAACGGCGCGGTGATTGGGTTCGAGAAACTGAATTTCGCACCAGCCAAAGAGGGCAAGCCAACCATCAGTGTCGAAACCGGGGTCTCTTGAGACCGGCCGGCAGGTGGACACGTCCGCCTCGCTTGCGCCGGCCCCGGCCTGAACGCGGGCGCCGCGCCATCACTCCTCCCCCTCGCCCAACCAGGCACGCGATACTCCTGAGTTCGCAGGACCATCCAGGTACTGGCGCGCCTCCGCGATGGTAGCCACCCGCCGGATCCGCTCTGCTTCCAGCCAGCGGTTGCGCTTCCAATCGATGAGGAACACCTGCGGCACGAGCTCCACCACCCACTGCGCCGTGAACGGGTCATCCTCGAAGTGCGCCACCGGGCGAAGCTCGGCTATCTTCCGTGCCTTGAACCGGGCGGACGTTTCCTCCCATGAGGACCGCATGTGCAGTTCGGGCACGAACCCGAAATGGCGCTCGAACCACGCGCGCGTCAGCCGCTCGGCGGGGTAGCCGCGCGCTGTCACGACCACGCAGTCGAAGCGCGCGCTGAGCAGCCGGAAGCCCTCCACGGCGCCGGGCATGGGCCGGCGGCCGTGGTAACGCCAGCTCTCCGTCATCCAGAGCAGGCCCCGCTTTCCCGGGGCATCGCGGCGCTTGTGCTTGCCGGTCCCCGGGTTGATGCCGAGGGGCGGCCGGCACAGGACCCCGTCCAGGTCGAACGTGAGCCGAGGCTTCTCCACGCGCCCATGCTAGCGGGGCTGGCGCGTAGGTTCCGGGTGGGCCACCTTCACTGGCTGGATGGATCTCCTTGAAGCGCTTGGCCTCGCGGCGGCGGCGTTCGCGGCCGGGGCCATCAACTCCGTCGCGGGAGGGGGCTCGCTCATCAGCTTCCCCGCGCTCATTGCCGCCGGTTACCCCTCGAAGACAGCCAACGTCACCAACTCCGTCGCGCTCTGGCCCGGATACGTCGGCGGGTCCATCGGATACCGCGGCGAACTCGAACGGCAGCGCAAGCGAGTCGTGGCGCTCGTCTTCCCGAGCGTCGCCGGTGCCCTCCTCGGGTCCGCCATTTTGCTCGCCACGCCAGAGTCCGCGTTCGACGCCATCGTGCCGTTCCTCATCCTGTTCGCCTGTGCGCTCATGGCCTTCCAGGACCCGCTCGGGCGCTTCGCCGCGACCCATCGGCTCGTCTCCCGCGCTGACGACCACATCCCCGTGGCGCTGCACCTGGGTATCGTGCTGCTCGCGACGTACGGCGCGTACTTTGGCGCCGGCCTGGGGATCATGACCCTCGCGGTCCTCAGTATCCTGCTCCCCGATGACATCCAGCACTCGAACGCGCTGAAGGGGTTGCTCTCGGCTCTGATCAATCTCGTGGCCGTGCTCACCTTCGCCGCGTTCGGTCCGGTCGAATGGCTCCCGGCCGTCATCATGGCGGCGGGGGCGCTGGCCGGTGGCTACCAGGGCGTCGGAATTGCCCGCAGGCTGGGCCGCAGGTGGCTCCGTCTCACCGTGATCGGCTACGGCGTGCTCGTCTCCATGGTCCTGCTGGTCGAGTAGTCGCGTGGAGTTTCGCGATCCTTCACGTGCGCGTAAGCTTTCCGCCCATCACTCCCGGAGGAAGGTTTCGCTTTGGCAGGAAAGCTCGAAGGCAAGACCGCCATCATCACCGGCGCTGGCCGCGGCATCGGCCGCGAGGTCGCGCTGCTCTTCGCGAAGGAGGGCGCTCGCGTCGTCGTCAACGACCTCGGCGTCTCCGTGGCCGGGGAAGGCCAGGACAACACCCCGGCCGCGCAGACCGTGGCCGATATCAAGGCGGCTGGCGGCGAGGCCATCGCCAATTACGCTGACGTCGCCGATATGGACCAGGCCGAGGACCTTGTGCGCACCGCCCTCAACGAATGGGGCCAGCTCGACATCCTCGTGAACGTTGCCGGCATCCTCCGCGACCGCATGGTGTTCAACATGACCGAGGAGGAGTGGGATGCCGTGGTCCGCGTCCACATGAAGGGGACCTTCGCGACGACGCGCTTCGCCTCGATCCACTGGCGGCAGGCGCGCAACGGCGGCCGCCTCATCAACTTCACCAGCGGGTCGGGCCTCTTCGGCGCCCCGGGCCAGCCCAACTACGCCGCGGCGAAGATGGGGATCTGGGCCTTCACCCTGAGCTGCGCCCGGGCCCTCGGGCGTTACGGCGTGACGGCAAACTCCATCGGGCCCGGCGCGGCCACGCGCATGACCGATACCGTGCCCGATGCCCGGGCGATCGGCGGCGCTCAGCGCGTCCACGCCGACGACGCGAAGGGCACCGAGCGCGACCCGGCCAACATCGCGCCCCCGCTTGTTTACCTGGCGAGCGATGAGGGCGGGTGGATCAGCGGCCGCTGCTTCGGTATCCGCGGGTACAGTATCACGCTCTACAACAACATCGCCCCGCAGGTCGTCCTCCAGGGGAACAGGATGTGGACGACCGACGAACTCGCCCAGGTGATGCCGGCGACCTTCAAGCAGTTCATCCCGCCCATCGGCGACTGAGCCGATCACCCGTACATGATGAAGGCCCGGGCAGTTGGCCCGGGCCTTCGTTGCAAAGCCTGGCGGCCGGGCTCAGGCCCGGGGCAGCCCCAGGCCGCGCGTCGCGACGATGTTGCGCTGGACTTCGCTCGTACCGCCGGCGATGGTACTCGAGACGGTCTGCAGGTAGGTCGATGGCGCCCGGCCCTTCATCGGCGCCCCGGGGCCCATAAGCAGGGAATTCGTCCCGATGAGCTTCATCGCCGTGCGCGC
This sequence comes from Tepidiformaceae bacterium, assembly GCA_035326025.1. GTDB lineage: Bacteria > Chloroflexota > Dehalococcoidia > Tepidiformales > Tepidiformaceae > Amarobacter. The sequence goes on along the minus strand of DAOKYT010000009.1, from coordinate 31,139 downwards.
GATGCGCTGGCTGAGTTCCGTGTTGAAGAGCTTCGCAATCGAGGCCTCGTGGTTCGGCACGCGACCCTCGGCCTGGATGGTGACGACGCGGTAGCTCAGCATCTTGGCCGTCGCCGCCTCGATCCAGCGGTCGGCGAACTCGTCCTTCACCCTGGTGCTGGCACTGCCCGTGACTGCCCGGCCGCGGTTCTCCTTCCAGAACTTCATGTAGTACTCGAGCATCTGGCGCTGGCCCACCGCATTGCCGATGGAGGAGCGTTCGAAGTCGAGGGTGGTGGTGCCGATGTACCAGCCGCGGTTCACCTCGCCCAGCACATTGCGGGCGGGCACGCGCACGTCTTCGAAGAACACCTCGTTGAACTGGTGCCCGCCGGCCATGTTGATGAGGGGCCGGACCGTGATGCCGGGGCTCTTCATGTCCAGCAGGAAGTACGTGATCCCGCGATGCTTGGGGGCATCCGGGTCGGTCCGGGCGAGCATGAACATCCAGTCCGCGTTGTGAGCGCCCGAGGTCCAGATCTTCTGGCCATTGATGACGAAATCGTCGCCGTCGCGGACGGCGCGGGTCTGGAGGCTGGCAAGGTCGGAGCCGGAACCGGGCTCGCTATAGCCCTGGCACCACTGCACTTCGCCGCGGAGGATGGCGCCCAGGTGCTCCTTCTTCTGCTCCTCGTTGCCGTGGATGATGATGGTGGGGCCGATCATGGACGTGCCCATGCCGCCCACGTTGACCGCGCGCGCCTCGGCGAATTCCTCGTTCAGGATGAATTGTTCCATCACGCTGAGGCCGGCGCCGCCGTATTCCTTCGGCCAGGCGGGCGCGACCCAGCCCTTCTTCGCGAGCTTGTCGCGCCACTCTTTCATGGGGCCGCTGTCCCGGCGCATCGGCTCCATGGGGCTGGCGTTCTCGTCGGGGTCGAACTGCGGCTTCTCGGTCTCGAGGAACGTGCGAACTTCGTTGCGCCATGCGGCTTGTTCGGGGGTATCGCGAAAATCCAAGTGGGGCCCTCCCGGGCATACAGGTGTTGATATCGATGGCGGACACACTAACAAGCCACAACCCTGACGTAAAGGGGAAGGTCACAAAGCGCGCCACGTCCCACGCGCGGGACGCCAGTGCGGTGGCGCGCGGCGGTCTGTAGACTCCGGTTCGCAACACCCGCCCGGGAACCGGGCCGAAGGATAACCGCATGAAAGTGGGTTCAGGATTTGGTGGCGGCTGGCTGACCGCTGTCGCCGGGCAGGCGCGCCGCGCCGAGGAACTCGGCTACGACTTCGCCTCGACACCCGAAACGCAGCACGATTCCATCCTGGCCGCCACGCTGGCCGGCGCCAATACCGAGAAGCTGGAAATCCAGACCAGCGTCACGATCGCCTTCCCCCGCAGCCCCACCGTGCTGGCAATGGAGGCATGGGACATCCAGCACCTGACGAAGGGCCGCTTCACCATCGGCCTGGGCAGCCAGGTGAAGGGCCACAACCAGCACCGCTTCAGCGTCGAGTGGCCGGGCGCGCCGGCGACCCGGATGAAGGAGTACATCCGCATGATGCGGGCCGTGTGGCACTCCTTCCGCACCGGCGAAAAGCCCGACTATGTCGGCAAGTTCTACCACTTCACCCTCATGACGCCGAACTTCAATCCGGGCCCCATCGAGTATCCCAACCCGAAGATCGGCCTGGCCCTTGTCGGCGACGCGATGGCGCGGGTCGCCGGCGAGGTCGCCGATGTGGTAATGCCACACGGCTTCATGACCGATAAGTACATGCGCGAGGTGGTGCTGCCCAACGTCGCCGTTGGCCTCAAGCGCTCCGGGCGGACCTGGCAGGACGTCGAAATCTCCGGAGGTGGCTTCACCGTGTTCGGCGAGACCGAGTCGGAGATCGAGCAGGGCCTCGACCGGCTCCGCCAGCCGATCTCGTTCTACGGCTCGACGCGCAGCTACCACGAGGTTTTCGAAGTACACAACCTGAAGGACCTGGGCATGCAATTGCACGAGCTCTCGCTGAAGGGCCAATGGCAGGAGATGCAGCGTGTCATCCCCGAGGACGTCCTGCGTGTGTTCGCGCAGACCTCGACGTACGACAAACTGCCGCGGTTCGTTGCCGAGCACCGCGAATACGCCAGCCGGATCGGATTGGCCCTTCCGGATGGAACGCCCGAGCAGCGGGAACGCGCCCGGCACATCATCAAGGAAGTCCAGAAGGTCGAGGTGTCCCGCGTGCCGCGCGGGCTTGAGGACCTCTCGAAGGTGGGCGCCTGAGCCGGGGCTCCCGGCCGAAGCGCACGGAGGGCACCCGTGGGCGCCCTCTTTCCTTGCCCTGAATCGAGCCCGGCGAACCTGCGTCGCGCGGCAGCATGGGCCGCGTGAAGCGGCCTGTTGGCCGTGATGGCCGCTCCTCCAGGCTGTACCGTGAACGCATGGTCACGGCGCCCATGCGACGGGCTCCTGGAGCAGCGGGATTCTTCCCGGGCGGCGTTGCGCTCGCGCTCGCCGCCGGCTTCGTGCTGCTCACCATCGACGCGTCATCTCCGGCGGGCCCCGCGACCACCGAGCCAGGCGGCGACTTCGCATGAGCGGCCGGGAAGCACCGCACCCCTGGTTCGTTCACCGGCGGGGCACGGTGAGGCTGACGGATGAGGCCTTGCTCGCCGTGTTGTGGGCGGCCCGGGGACTCGGCGCGTTCGCCCTCTGCGTGTTCTCCATCCTCGCGAGCCGCGAAGGCGTCCCGCGGAGTGTGCTCCAGGAACAGTGGGAGCCGGTCGCGCAGTACGCCCTCCTGGCGCTCGCCGCCGTGGGCTATGGACTGGCCTGGAGGTGGGAAGGCATCGGTGGCGGGGTCATCCTGGCTGGCTCGGTGATGCTGGGCATCCTTGCAACGCTCGCCTTTCACCCGGCCGTGGCGCTGTTTGGCTGCCTCGCGTTCTTCGTTCCGGGCGCACTCTTCCTCCTGTACTGGCAACACCACCAGCGGCCAATCGCGCTTGCCGGCGTCATCACGGCGATGGTCGCGCTGCTCGTCTTCGGTGGGGTGGGCGCGGGCCGTGTCTACGATTACTACCTGGGCCCCACGCACCCCAACTCAACGGCAAGGCGCATCCCGGCCGGCCTGGCCCACTGGGTGCTCGCCGGCGCCGTGACGACCGAGGGTTTCACCGTCACCGCGAAGCTCACCGACCCCGCTGCCGGCGCAGGAGAACTGCTGGTTGCCCCCGCCGAAGCGAACGCATCGCCGCTCGCGGTGCAGCCCGCCGCGGGGCCATCGCCAGGCGCGGGCGTCGCCAGGTACGTGGTAAGCGGACTGAAGCCAGACACGCGCTACTCGTACGCCATCCGCCGGGACGGCCACATTGACGAGGGCAGGCGGGGCGAGGTGACCACCCTGCCGATGGGTCCCGCATCGTTCACGGTCGCCTTCGCCGCGTGTGCCCGGGTGGAGTCGAACGGCCGCGTGTTCGACCGCATCCGCGAGGCGCGTCCGTTGCTGTACGTCAACACCGGCGACTTCCACTACCAGAACATCCGGGACAACAGTCCCGGGGACATCCGGGAGGCGTACGACCGCAGCCTGGGCACCCCCGGCCAGCAGGCGCTCTACCTCCAGGCACCGATCGTCTATACGTGGGACGACCACGACTTCGGAGGCGACTCGTCGGACCGCACGACCGGCTCGCGGCCGGCGGTCCAGGCGATCTACCGGGAATACTTCCCCCACTACCCGCTGGCCACCGGAGAAGGCGCCGGACCGATCTACCACGCCTTCACGGTGGGGCGCGTGCGCTTCATCGTCACCGACACGCGCTCGGAACGCGACCCGGCCAGCCTGCCGGACGGGCCGGGGAAGACGCTCCTCGGCGCCGTCCAGAAGGAGTGGCTCCAGGCCGAGCTCCTCGCCGCCCGCGACGATGCCGCGCTGACCGTCTGGATCAACAGCGTGCCGTGGATCGCCCAGGCCGAGGAAGGCGCCGACCACTGGGGCAACTACGCCGCCGAACGCGCGGAACTCAGCGACTTCATCGTGGCGAACCGCATCGGGAACCTGGTGATGCTCTCTGGCGACGCCCACATGGTTGCGGCCGACGACGGCTCGAACAACGTGTTCGCCAGTGGAGCGGCCGGCCCCGGGTTCCCCGTGTTCCACGCGGCGGCGCTCGATCGCCGGGGGTCGGTGAAGGGTGGGCCGTACTCCGAAGGCACGTTCCCCGGGGGCGGCCAGTTCGGGCTGCTCGACGTGGCGGACGACGGCGGGACCGAGATCGGCGTGACCTTCACGGGGCTCACGTGGGAGGGGACGGAACTCATCCGCTACTCGCGGACGTTCGCCGTGCCGGGGGAGTAGCGCCCGGCCATCGTTGCATGCGCGCGTTCAGCGCTTCGGAGCCTGTTTCGCCGAGACAATCCGGTCCAGGTTCTCCACGATGACGTTGACCTGGCTCTCGCTCAGGTGCTCATCCAGGACGGTAAGGTAGGCGGCATCCTCGGATTCGAGATGCCCACGGGCGAGCCCGTACAGCCCATACAGCAGCGGGTCCAGGTAGCGGGCATATGCCGGCGGGTCGTTCGTCTCCCGCGCCGCCGCGACCACCTTTTCCAGGTCGGCTGTCATTTCAGCGATCACCTGGTGCTGGGCCCGCATGACCGCGACCGCCCCGGTGGCGCCATACACACCGTCGACCGCGATGAAGAGGGTGAACTCCTCGGCATCGCAGGCCGGGAGTAACGTCCCGCGCAGGTAGGCCAGAGCCCGGTCCAGGGCTCGCAGCGCGTCCGCCGGGTCCCCGGCGGCCACCGCTTCGGCGGCCGCGGTGAGAGAAGAAAGCCCGGCATGGAGGGGCCGGCGCCAATCGCGCAACGGCGCGACCACGCGATCGTGGAAGGCGGGCTGCCCGGCCAGGCCGGTCACGGTCTCCATGTCACGACCCCCAGTGGAGTTGGCTCGGCCGTCACCTGGATCCGCCCGTCGGCCGTGCGCGGCGCCCGCTCGATCGCGGCGAGCAGGCGAGCCTCTTTCTCCCCGCCGGGTTCGATAAACAACTGCTGGCGAAGGAAGCCGAGCGCCGCCTCGACTGTTGGGTAGGACACAGGGGGCCGCTCGCCAAGCCATACCGAGAACACCTTTCGCCGCGCCAGCAACAACGCAAGAAACTCCAGCAGCCCCGGGAGCGGATTCCGGGCGACGCCGTGGACTGGCGGCCAGAATGGTTCGGCGGCCGCGGAAGGAGCCCTCGCGAGGAGCACGGCCACGCAGAGGCGCCGGGCGTGCTCCTCCATCGCCTCGATGAATGGCCCGATGTCCTCGATGTCGTAGCTCACGTGGGCGATGAACGTGACGTCGGCGACCGGGACCCCTTCGGCCGGCCAGCGCCCTTCCATGGTTTCCACGCCGGGCACGTTGAACTCGGCTGCCGCTTCGCGCAGGACCCCGAGCATTGCCGGCGACGGATCGAGGGCAGTGACGCGCGCGCCAGCAAGCGCCAGTGGCAACGCGTAGCGCCCGCCGCCCGCGCCGATATCGAGCCACGACTCCCCGGGCACGACGAGCGCCCGGAGTACGTCGAGGGCGGGCTCATCCGTGCGGCGCGGGTCGGACTTGAATCCGCCGGCCACTGGCGCGTAGAAGTCCGGGTGCTCCGGGGCTTCGCGGAACGCGCCGGCCTGTTCGCGGTTGAGCCGAACCTGGAGTGCCCAGGCGTCAAGCAGCTCTTGGGGGTCGAGCCCGAGGGGTCCAGTCATTGCGCGCAGTCTGCGGGCGAACGGCGAGCGCCGCAAGTTCCGCGCTGTGGTAGGCTTTCTCTACCAGATTAGTCAACAATAGGAGTCCACGTGGCTACCAAGGACCCGCGCGAGCCGTTTACCCGCATTTCCGTCACCGAAGCGAAAGAGAAACTCGACAAGGGCGAGGCCGTGATGGTCGATGTCCGGGAGCCCCACGAGTACGCCGAGGTGCATGCCAGGGGTGTCCGGCTGATCCCGGTCAACTCGGTCATGGGCGAGGTCAAGCAGATCCGCGACTTCGCCGGGGGCAAGGATGTGCTGTTCATCTGCAAGTCGGGCCAGCGAAGCGCCCTGGCAGCCGAGTTCGCCACCGCTGCCGGCCTGGAAGACCTCCCGCTCTACAACGTCGAGGGCGGCACGCTCGCCTGGGTCGAAGCCGGGCTGCCGACGGGCGACTAATGGCTCTTCCGGAATGCTGCTGTAACCTGTCTGTCATAACCGGATTTGACGCAACCGCGAGCGAAAACTAGCATCCGGGCGACTGCGTACCCTTACCGGAAACCTACCCATCGGTAGGGGTGCCAGAGGAGGGATGCACATATGAAACGGTCTTACTGGAGCCGCCTGCACTGGTTGCTGGCGGCCTTCGCCCTCGTTGCGCTCGTCGCCGCGGCCTGTGGCGATGACGACGACGATGACGATGGCGAGGGCGGCGACGGCGGCGAGGTCACCTACGGCAGCGCCGGCTTCGAGACAGTCGAAATCGACGCCGGGGCGCCGATCAAGATCGGCATTTCGAGTGTCACCTCGGGGGACCTGAAGGGCCTCGGCCAGCCGATCGTCGATGCGGCGATGCTGGCCGGCAAGGACAAGACCATCGAGGGCCACGCCATTGAATGGGTGGTAAAGGACGACCAGTGCTCATCCGAAGGCGGCGCCGCGGCAGCGACGCAGATCCTGCAGGAGGGCGTCGTTGCCGTAATTGGGCCCATCTGCTCGGGCGCCGTGGTCGCGGCCCAGCCGGCCTACGAGGAGGCGGGCGTGACGCACGTCTCGCCGTCCTCGACTGCCCACAAGCCAACGTTCCCTGACCGCGGAGAGGTGTTCCAGACGTTCCTGCGGACCACCTACAGCGACGACATCCAGGGCCCGGCGCAGGCGAAGTTCGCCCGCGAGACGCTCAAGGCCGAGACCGCCTACATCGTCTACGACACCGACGCTTACGGCTCTGGCCTGCGCGATGCCTTCCGCAAGGCCTTTGAAGCCGAGGGCGGCAAGATCGTCGGCAGCCCCGAAGGCTTCGAGAAGAAGCAGACCGACTTCAAGTCGATCGTGACCAACATCCAGAACGCCAAGCCCGACCTCGTGTACTTCGCCGGCTTCTATGCCGAGGCGACACCGTTCATCAAGCAGCTCCGGGCCGAGAACAAGGACGTGAAGTTCCTCGCCGGCGACGGTGTGAAGAACGACGAGTTCACCAAGGGCGCCGGCGCGGATGCCGAGGGCGCATACCTCTCGCTGCCGAGCCCGGTTTACACCGGCGAGGGCTACACCAAGTTCAGCGCGCTCTTCGAACAGGAAACCGGCCTGAAGGTCGATTCGAGCCCGTTCGTGGCCGAGTCGTACGATGCCGCCACGGTCATCATCACGGCCATCGAAAAGGTGGCCGAGAAGGATGGCGATAAGCTCAAGATCGACCTGGAGAAGCTCAACGAGGAAATCCGCAAGGTTGAACTCGATGGCGCCGCCGGGAAGATCAAGTTCGACGCCCGTGGCGACAACGCTGGCGGCGAGACGCCCGTGAGCCTCTTCGTGGTCAAGAACGGAGCCTACGAGGAGATCAAGGAGTAGCGGGGGGGCATCTTCGAACCCGCTAGAATGCACACCACCGGGAGGCGCCTGGCATTATGGGCGCCTCCCTCCACGTAGCGAAATGCCACCGAAAGGGCCAGACCGCCAGTGGATGCTCCCGCGCTTACGCTCTCGGTCAGCTTCTGGTCGGACCAGTTTGTGAATGGACTCACCACCGGTAGCCTGTATGCGCTGATCGCGCTCGGCTACACCATGGTGTACGGCGTGCTCAAGATGATTAATTTCGCCCACGGCGAGGTGTTCATGCTCGGCTCATTCGCCGGGTATGGCGTGCTCACCGCCATGGGCGGCGATGACATCTCGGGCGCCATGGTCGCGTTCGCAATCCTCGTCGCCCTGGTTGGCGCGATGGCGGCCTCCGCGGGCACGTCCGCCATCGTTGAGCGCGTGGCCTACCGGCCGTTGCGCAACGCCCCCCGGCTGGCACCGCTCATCAGTGCCATCGGCGTGAGCATCTTCCTGCAGTACCTCGTCCTCGACCGGACCGACGCGCGGGCGAAGTTCTACCCCGACATTTTCCCCCGCGGCGATTTCGGGATTGGCCCGTTCGACATGACCTACATCCAGGCGTTCCTGATCGTCAGCTCGCTGGCGATGATGGTGTTCCTCTACGTCATCATCCAGCGCACGCGCATGGGCCGGGCCATCCGCGCCGTCGCTGAAAACCCGGCGAATGCGTCGCTGATGGGGGTGGACGTCAACCGGACGATCGTCGTGGTGTTCGTGCTCGGCGCCGCCATGGCGGGGGTCGCGGGTGTCCTGCACGGGCTCTTCTTCCAGACCATCCGCGGGAGCATGGGATTCCTGCCCGGCATCAAGGCGTTCACGGCGGCCGTACTGGGTGGCATTGGCAGTATCCCGGGCGCCGTCGCCGGTGGGTACGCGCTCGGCCTCGCGGAGACCGTCGGCCGCGAACTGCTGAATGAACTTCCCGGGGTAGACCTGGGGAACCAGTGGCGCGATGTGATCGCGTTCAGCCTGCTCGTCACCATCCTCATCTTCCGGCCAACCGGCATCTTCGCGGAAAGGGCATCGACCCGTGCCTGACCAGCCAGCCGGCACGGCCGGGCGCATGGCCGCGGCGACGGTGGGCCGCTTCCCGGGCCCCGCGCGTTGGCCAGTGTTCCTCGCCCTGGTGTGCGCGCTCCCGTTCCTGCTTTCCGATGTCTGGATCCAGATGCTCGTCTTCGTCGGGCTCTTCATCGTCCTCGGCCTGGGCCTGAATGTCGTGGTCGGGTTCGCCGGGCTCCTGGACCTGGGCTACGTGGCGTTCTTCGCCGCCGGCGCCTATAGCCTCGGGATCATGACGTCCCCGGGTTCGCCCTTTGAGCTTGACATGAACTTCTGGCTGGTCCTGCCGCTGGGTGTGCTCATCGCCGCGTCGTTCGGCGTGCTGTTGGGGCTGCCGGTGCTGCCCCTCCGCGGCGACTATCTCGCAATCGTGACCCTCGGCTTTGGCGAAATCATTCGGTTGTTCCTGGTGAACCGGGAGGACGTCACGGCCGGTTCCCAGGGTTTGAGCGCGATCGCCCGGCCCGAAATCGCGGGCTTTCGCATCAACGATTTCACCGAGTGGTTCTACTTCATCGTCATCTCCGCGGTGATCGTCGGGTTTGTCGCGTCCCGGCTGCGCGACTCGCGCATCGGCCGTGCCTGGGAGGCTATCCGGGAGGATGAAGATGTCGCCGCCGCGATGGGGGTGAACAAGGTGAAGTACAAGCTCCTGGCGTTCGCCATCGGCGCGTCGATCGGCGGGCTCGGTGGCGTCATCTACGCCTCCTTCATCGGGTTCATCAACCCGGCTGCCTTCAGCCTCCAGGTCAGCATCGACGTGCTGGCCGTGGTCATCATCGGCGGCATGGGCAGCACCCCGGGCGTCATCCTCGGCTCGCTCGTCCTCGTCGGTATCCCGCGCATTCTGCTGTTCAAGGAAACGGCGGACTTCCTGGCGAAGTTCGAGTGGCTGCGCGATGGGCTCAACGCGGTGGTGGGAGCCTTCGACGCCATCATCCCGGGGAGCATCGGGCGCCTTCCTCCCGCCGACGAGTGGGGCCGTGAACTGGCCGATGACACGCGCTTCATCATCTTCGGCGCGCTGCTGGTCGCCATCATGGTGCTCCGACCCGAAGGGCTGATGCCGTCACGGCGGAGGCAGCTCGAGTTCGAGAGCGAGGATGTGCCCGTGCCCGCGCCATCGGGAGCGGCCTGATGGCAGCCGCCACCCTCCGCGTGCGCAACCTTGGGATGCAGTTCGAGGGCCTCACGGCGCTGGCCGAGGTCTCCATGGAAGTCCCGGCGGGCGAGATTCACGGGCTCATCGGCCCCAACGGAGCGGGGAAAACCACGTTCTTCAACTGCCTCACGGGCTTCTACCGGCCCACCACGGGCGAGCTCTGGCTTGGCGACCAGCGCATCGACGGCCTCCAGGCACACGTCATCTCGGCGCTCGGCGTCTCCCGGACGTTCCAGAACATCCGCCTCTTCGCCAACATGACCGCGCTGGAGAACGTCCTGGTTGGCAGCCACACGCACATCGGCGTCGGGGGAACCGACGTCCTGGGCGTGCGGCGCCCGAGCAACGTGGCCGTGTTCGAGCGCGTCTTGTCGCTGCGCGGCGCGCCACGCGCGGCACTCCAGGGCATCATCGAAATTGCCGGCGCCGTGGCCCGCCCGCCAGCCGTTCGCCGCGCGGAAGGCGATGCCGTGGCCCGGGCGCGGCGGCTCCTGTCGGCCGTGGGCCTCGCGGGGAGGGAAAACGCGCTGGCACGGAATCTGCCCTATGGCGGCCAACGCCGGCTCGAAATCGCCCGCGCACTGGGCACCAGGCCATCGCTCCTGCTCCTCGATGAGCCCACGGCCGGGATGAACCCCCAGGAGAGCGCCGCGATGGTCGCGCTCATCCGCCAGATCCGTGACGAGTACGAGACCACGATCATCTTGATTGAGCACCAGATGCGCGTCGTGATGGGCGTGTGCGAACGCATCACCGTGCTCGACTACGGCCGCAAGATCGCCGAGGGCACCCCCGCCGAAGTTCAGCGCGATGCCCGTGTGGTCGAGGCCTATCTCGGCACCCGCGCGCTCAAGGGGGGCGACCATGGCGCTCCTTGAAGTCTCGGGGCTCGTCGCGGGCTACGGCGCCATCACGGCGGTCAAGGGCATCGACCTCGCGGTTGACCAGGGCGAAATCGTCACGCTGATCGGGTCGAACGGCGCCGGCAAATCGACCACCCTCCGCGCGCTGTCAGGCATCATCCGGCCCCGCGCTGGCACGATCACGTTCGGCGGCGTGCCGCTCCAGCGCATGGCGCCCCATCGCATCGTGCGGCTCGGGATGTCTCACGTGCCCGAAGGCCGCGGCATCTTCCACGGGCTTTCGGTGTACGAGAACCTGCTGATGGGCGCCTACCAGCGCCGCGACCGCGAGCTCGACGAAGACCTCCGGCGTGTCTACGAGCTCTTCCCCCGCCTCAAGGAACGCCTCGGCCAGCCCGGGGGGACGCTTTCCGGGGGCGAACAACAAATGCTGGCCATCGGCCGCGCCCTCATGGCTCGCCCGAAACTCCTCCTCCTCGACGAGCCCTCGATGGGCCTTTCACCGCTGCTCGTGGAGACCATTTTCGCAACGATCACCTCCATTCGTGAGCAGGGCGCCACGGTGCTGCTCGTGGAGCAGAACGCGCTCATGGCGCTCGAGATCGCCGACCGCGCGTACGTCCTCGAGTCGGGACAAGTCACGCTCCAGGGCACGGGCGAACAGCTCGGGCGCGACGACAGTGTGCGGCGCGCCTACCTCGGCGAGGCATGACGCCCACCGAATCCTTCCTCGACCTGCCCGCCGGGGCGTTTCGCGCGCTCACCTGGGGCAACGGCGACGAGACGGTGCTCTTCCTCCATGGGCTGACCGCCGTAGCCGAGGTCTGGGGCCCGGCGATCCGTGCTCTGCCTCCCGTCCGCCGTTATGTTGCCATCGACCAGCGTGGCCACGGCCAGAGCCCCAGGCCCGATACCGGGTATGGCACCGGCGACTACATCGCCGACACGCTTGCCGCCATCGACCGCCTGGGCGCCCCGGTACACCTGGTGGGCCACTCGATGGGCGGCCGGATCGCACTGCTGCTCGCTGCCCGCCAGCCGCGGAAACTCAAGAGCGTTGCAATCGTCGACATCGGCCCGGAGGCGTCGAAAACGAACATCACCGCGACCATCGCCAGCATTGAGTCGCGCCCGGAGACCTTCGATGACCGCCGGGCGGCGATCGCCTTCGCCTTCCGCAACAGGGCGCCGACTCCCGAAGCGGTGGCGCTCTTCCTCGCCCGGCTCGAACCGTTGCCCGGTGGCGGCTACCGCTGGTGGTCGCCCCGGCATGCGCTCACCGAAACGGTCCGCATCCACCGGGGGCGCGGTTACTGGCGCGAATGGCGTCGCATCCGGGTACCGGCGCTGTTCGTCCACGGCGGCAGATCGAACGAGGTTTCGATGGCCGTGGCAGAGCGGATGCGCGCCGGGAACCCCGCAGTGCGCTTTGAACGCTACGATGACGCCGGGCACAACATCCCGCTCATCGCCCCGGAACGGCTGGCGAAGTCACTCGAGTCGTTCTGGGGCTCTCTCGAAACTGGAGGCGCAACATGAACCTGCGCGCAGTGCTCATCGCCACCACCGGCCTGGGGGTGGGGCTCGGTTCGCTCCTCTTCGATGGCGGGTTCGCCGGCTCCGCCGGGCCGAACCTGGAGTACCGGGCCTATGCGCCCCAGGTGACCCGGGCCGAATTGCCCCCCACGCCAACCCCCGTGCCCCTGCCCGTCCCCTACAACGGCCCGGTCGAATCACTCCACCTGGGCTCGGCGAGGATCGACGCGGCCTGGCCCGTGGAAGTCCGCGACACGTACTTCGCGGGGGGCCGCGAGTTCTTTGAAGACCCGAGTGCCCCTCAGCGCATTGCCTGGTACGCGCGTTTCGGCCACCCGGGATACACGGGCGCCAACAGCATCTTCGCCGCTCACGTCGATTACGTGGGGTTCGGCAAGGGCCCCTTCGGCTACATTACCAGCGCCTCGGCGGGCGATGCGCTCTATGTCACGATGGACAATGGCACGTCCTACGCCTACACCGTGAAATCCGTGGCGGTCGTCCCCCTCGAACAGCTCGATATGGACGCGGTCGTCTTTCCCTCACTCGAGCCCGGAGTCGAACGAGTCACACTCATCAGTTGCGGCGGCACGTTCGTGCCCTACGCGGGTGGCGGCGGGGAATATACGAGCCGCGTGATTGTCGTTGCCGAACGTTACGTCCAGGCCTGACGCAGGCGCCCGATGGCGCCAGCCGGTGGCGAGGGTAGAATCAGCGCGATGCCCCGGCCCCTCTCCGGCTCCCTTTCCAACGATCTGGCCACTTTCGCCGTGGGCGGGCGGATGTTCATCACCGGGCCGCAGGAAGCCGGGCGCGATGGGCGCGGCCAGCATGTCGTTGTGAGCATCCGGCGCTGCCTGACGCCACTCCCCGAAGCCACCATCCCGTGCGATATCTGCCTCGGGCGCCGGGCCGGGCTCCGGCGGGGCACCAACAGGGCCAGATGCACCGGCATCCATCCCCGGTCATCCATGGCGTGGAAAAAGGCGATGGGCGCCGAGCCCGGCAACGCCCCGCGGGTTTCCACATGACGCCCCGGGAGCAGGTGGCACGCGCCATCGCCTACTTTGAAGGCTGCGACGATATCGCCCTCCTCCATCAGCTCATCGCCGAGATGGCGCCACGCGCCAGGAAGATGGTGGGCCAGCTCCTCGCCCGTGGCGACGAGGACGCCATCCCCGCGCCGGCGGAACTCCGTGCGGCCCGCGATGCCGCCACCAGGGACGAGGCGCTCACGACCGTGCACGCGACCAATGACTTCGCGCTCTTCCAGGTGCTCGCGCGGGCGGTTGGCCAGCGGATAGAGACGCTGGAGATCGCGGCATCCGCGGAATTCCCGGCGGGTATCCGGGTGGTGGTCCCATCGAAGCCCGGCTACCCGCGATCGGGCGCCACCATCGCCGGGACCGTCGAAGACACCGGTACCCAGCTGCGGGTCCTCCTCGACAACGGTGAGACGTGGGAGGGCCCGCCAAGCCTCGCCCGCCTGGAGCGCCCCGCCTGACCCCGTCTCGCGGTGGAATCCGCGTCACCGACCTCGCGGTGGTCTGAGCGGGGAGGCTTCGCGACGCGGATGCTCGGGGATAACGGCGCCGTGGTTATCAAGACCGAATCTCCGCGGCGGCGGGAGCCGCTCCGCTTGCCCGGGCCGCCGCGCGGTGGGGGAGATCCCGGAAGAGGACTTCCGCGCAGGTGTGAAGGACAACCCTGGCCTGCCAGGGAAGGCACTCCGGGCCATGAACCCAAACACGGTCCACATCTCGATGCGGAGACGCGAGACGCCCGGCCCCGGGAACGATTTCGTCGCCCA
>DAOKYT010000009.1:0-17011 GCA_035326025.1 Tepidiformaceae bacterium | reverse complement strand
TTGCGACGTTCCGGCCGGCCCATGCACCGTAACGAAATCACTGACGACATCATCAAGGCGGGATACCCGGTCTGGGGGAAGGGTGGCCCCGGGCGAACCCCGGAGGAGTCCGTGGGACGGGCGATCACGCAGGACATCCTGAGAAGGGGCCCCGATTCGCGGTTCGAGTACTTCAACGGAAAGGGCTCCGGCATGTTCCGCCTTCGTGACACGGCACACGCCCAGGCCCACCACGCCGGACATCGCCCGGCCGGCGGTGCCGACCAGGACACCGAGTTGGAGTCTGAGTCGCCGCGCGGAGTCACCAGGCTTCGCGAGCCCCGCGTCACGGAGTCCCTCGACGACCTCCTCGACGATGTGCTGAGGGAAGGTCTCGATCCCATCCCGTTCATCCGCGACGCAACCCGGGAAGCGATTCGAAAGCTGAAATTCCAAAGGCTCGAACGCGAACACGAGGACGGCTACCGGAGGATGCCAGTGCAGCCCGACGAGTTCGGTGGCGACGAAGACTCCACCAGCTGGGATGAACTGTGAATCGGGGAGAGGTGCGCCTGCACCGGTTCGCCGCCCCCGACAAACGCCGGCCCGTTGTGATTCTGACCCGGACCTCGGCCCTGCGATACCTCACGCGTGTGACGGTTGCGCCCATCACGACGAACGTGCGCGGAATCCCCAGCGAAGTTGTTATCGGGCCGGAGGACGGATTGAAGGAAGTCAGTGCTGTAAACCTGGACAACATCCAGACAGTCCGCAAAGACGACCTTGGTCCGCTGCTGGCAATCCTCTCCGTGGAGCGCATGCGCGCTGTGCGGGAAGCTGCCGCCTTCTCCTTGGGATTCGACGAAGCTTAGAGCACCAGCAGCGCCACCGGCACCGCCACGATCGCGCCGAGGAAGATTCCCAGGTTTCGCGGACGCCGCGTCGCCACCTGTGCCGTATCAAGGATCAGCCGGCTGTAGGGGCGGTAGGCGACCGTTAGCAGTACTGATGAAACGGCGGCGACGGCAACCATCTCGGTCAGCACCACGGTGAACGCCGTGTCGCCACCCAGGATAAGCGCGCCCGCGAGTGTATCGATGAACGTGGTGATATTCGCACCCATGACGTAGGGGATGACGTGCTCACGCTTCAGGTAGCCCTTGAGCGAGAGGGGCACCAGCAGCGTCAACGAAATCGAGACGCTGAGCGTCATGGCGGTCACGGCGCACCCCATGGCGAACATGAGCGGACGCGAACTGAGCCGGTGGAGGGCCATCTCGGCCGAGCTCGAACCGGCCTCCAACCGCGGAAGGGCACGGTCGAATACCGCGAAACTCGCCAGCAAGACGCCCACGCCGGCGCCGAAGAGCAACCCACCGGGCAGCATCCGGTCGAGCAGCGCCACCGGTTCGCCGTACACGCTATCGACCCAGTCGAGCATCGAGGGCGGCGGCGTGAACGCCAGTCCATCAAGCCAGCCGTAGCGTAGCGACACCAGCCCGAGCGCGATCGCCGGGCCCTGCGTGGTGAACGTGGTGATGAGAGCGATCACGCCGATCGACAGCCCATCGGCGTTGCGCCTGCGGCCCAGGTACAGCACGAAGCCCGCGGCCAGGACGATAAACGATGCCCCGAGCCGCGACCCGCCGGTCACGGCGAACGCCTCCGCCTCGCTGAGCACACCGCTGGAAAGCAGTGTCACTCCGATTGCGGCTACCGGTGAACCGCTCATCGCGACGTACGCCAGCAGCCAGCCGAAGCCGACGCCGTTGACCGGCCCGGCCACGGCCAGGCCGTCGAGCAGCGGCACGAGGGAACCTGCCCCGGCCTTCACCACCTGGAGCGCGAATACGAAGAGGAAGATGCCCAAGGCGCCGGCCACCGTGCGAGCCAGCGCTGGTCCCCACGGCCGGGTCCGCACGAGAGCCGCGCCGCCACGGGCGAGAGCCCGGGTCTCACGGGGGACGGGCCGTACCTCGCCCTCAGTCGTCAACCGCGGTGCCGCCGGCAACCCCACCCGCTGTCTCGCGCACGATTCCCGCGGCAACGGTGTGACGGGTAGCAGGGTCGATGAGGATGAAGCTGCCCGTGTCGCGGCTCGTCGCGTAAGGGTCGGCGAAGATGGGTTCCAGCGTGCGCAGGGTGACTCGCCCGATGTCGTTCAGCCCCAGCGCCTCCGGGCCCGCGACGCGGTCGAAGCTCGTGACATCGAGGCGATCATCGACCGACTCCACGATGCACTTCACGCGACGGGTGGTGTGCTTGATCCAGAACTGCTGGCGCGGCCGCAGGCTGGCCGTCTCGCTCATCCAGCAGATGTCCCCCGTGAACCTGCTGCTCACGGGCGACGAGGCGTCGCTCCCGGCGATCATCTGCCCCCTGCCGATGTCGAGGTCATCGGCCAGCCGGATCGTCACGGCATCGCCGCTACGGGCCTCGTGGAGTGACTCGCGAAAGCGGTCGATGGCCACGATGCGCGATCTCGCCCCTCCGGGGAGCACCTGGACTTCATCTCCGATGCGGGCCCGCCCGGCTGCCACCGTCCCGGCGTAGCCGCGGTAGTCGTGGTAGTCGTCTGATAGCGGCCTGATGACGTACTGGACAGGGAAGCGCAGGCTGGCATGGCGAGCGGGGTCCGGCACCTGCACGGTCTCCAGGAACTGCAGCAGGGTTGGGCCCGCATACCAGGGCATGTGATGCCCGCGCTCCACGATGTTCTCGCCCGAGACCGCGGCCATGGGGATGACGGTGACGCAGGGCACACCCAGCCGCCGCGCGAGCTCCCGGAACTCGGCCTCGATCTCCACCAGCCGGCTCTGGTCCCAGCCCACCAGGTCCATCTTGTTGACGCACAAGACCAGGTGGCGGATGCCCAGCAGCGATGTCAGCGCCGAGTGCCGGCGTGTCTGCTCCACCACGCCCTTGCGCGCATCGACCAGGATCAGCGCGATCTGGGCCGTCGAGGCGCCGGTCACCATGTTGCGCGTGTACTGCACATGTCCGGGCGAATCGGCGATGATGAACTTGCGCCGTGGCGTGGTGAAGTAGCGGTAGGCCACGTCGATCGTGATACCCTGCTCCCGCTCGGCCCGGAGGCCATCGGTGAGCAAGGCCAGGTTCACCTGGTCAAGCCCCTGGGCGGTGCTGGCCCGCTCCAGGCTGGCGAGCGTATCCTCGAACACCTGTTTCGAGTCGTAGAGCAGGCGGCCGATGAGCGTGCTCTTGCCGTCGTCGACCGACCCGGCGGTGACAAACCGGAGGAGGTCCATCAGAAGTACCCCTCCCGCTTGCGGTCTTCCATGGCGGCCTCCGAGAACTGGTCGTCGGCACGGCTCTGGCCGCGTTCGGTGATGCGCGTCAGGGCGATCTCGGCAACGACCTCCGGAAGCGAGCGCGCCTGCGAGGGGACCGCGGCGGTGCAGGTCATGTCTCCGACCGTCCGGTAGCGGACGTGAGCGCGGAACGGCCTCTCATTCGGGAGCAGCGGGAGGAATGGGCTGACCGCCATCAGCATCCCTTCGCGCTCGAACACGTCGCGCTCGTGCGCGAAGTAAATGGATGGCACTTCGAGGCCCTCGCGTTCGATGTAGCGCCACACGTCGAGCTCGGTCCAGTTCGAAAGCGGGAACACGCGCATGTGCTCGCCCCGCTGGTGCATCCCGTTGAAGAGGTGCCAGAGTTCCGGCCGCTGGTTCCGCGGGTCCCACTGGCCGAACTCGTCGCGAAACGAAAACACGCGTTCCTTCGCGCGCGCCTTCTCTTCATCGCGCCGGGCCCCTCCAATCGCCGCATCGAACTGGTGGCGCGCTATCGCGGCGAGCAGCACTGGCGTCTGGAGGCGGTTCCGCGACGCCCGGGCGCCGCGCTCCTCGGCCAGCTCGCCAGCATCGATGGCTTCCTGGACCGATGCGACCACCAGGCGCGCGCCGAGCTCCTCGATGCGGCTGTCGCGAAACACGATGACTTCGGGGAAGTTATGTCCGGTGTCGACGTGCAAGACCGTGAATGGGAAGCGCGCGGGCCAGAACGCCTTCTCCGCCAGGCGCAAGAGGACGATCGAATCCTTGCCCCCCGAGAAGAGGAGCGCGGGCCGCTCGAACTCGGCCGCAACCTCCCGCAGGATGTAGACGCTCTCCGCCTCGAGCGCATCCAGCCCGGCGTCAGCCGCGCCGGGAACGAGGTCGATCGACGGACTGGTCATGAGCGGGCCCCCACGCTACGCGCCGACGGGATGAACCCGCGCGACTCCAGGTAGGCCAGCACCCTGGCCGCCGATGTCCCGGCCGCCTCGGAGCCGGTGGGCAGCACGAGCTCCGGGTGCAGCGGTGGCTCGTACGGGTCGTCGATACCGGTGAAGCCGGGCCGCCTGCCGGCCCTCGCCTCGGCGTACAGGCCCTTCACATCGCGCGCCTCGCACTCTTCCAGGGTCGCGGCGACGTAGGCCTCGATGAACGCCACGCCATGCCTCTCCACCTGGCGCCGGACCGCGTCGCGCGTCTCTCGATAGGGCGAAATGGCCGCGGTGATCACCGCCACGCCGTTTCGAGCGAGGAGGTTCGCCACATACCCGATCCGCCTGATGTTCGTGTCGCGGTCTGCCCGGCTGAACCCCAATCCGGCGGAGAGGTGCTGGCGCACCTCGTCGCCATCCAGCACTTCGACCCGCAGGCCAAGCTCGCGCAGCCGGGGGGCGATAGCCTCCGTTAGCGTCGACTTCCCGGCGCCCGAAAGGCCGGTGAACCAGAGCACGAACCCGTTCGCCTCACTCACTCGTTTTCCCTTCCGCGGCTGGCTGACCGGCCGCCGTTCCCCGCGTCTGTCGCGAAACTAGGTGTGGAGACCACACTCGTCCTTTTCGAATCCCTGCCAGCGGCCGGCCCGTCCCTGAACCCCCGGGATGGTGCAGTTGTAACAGCCGATGCTGGCGTACCCCTGGTCGAGCAATGGGTTGTAGGGCACGCCGTTCTTCATCACGTAGTCCCAGGTGTCCTTCCCGGTCCAGTTCGCCAGGGGGTTGATCTTCACGACGCCGAATTTCGGCGCCCACGAGACGATCGGGGTATCGGCGCGCCCTTCCGACTGGTCCCGCCGCAGCCCGCTCACCCAGGCTGCCTTGCCTTCCAGCGCCCGCCGGTTCGGCTCTACTTTTCGCAGCTCGCAGCAGCGGTCCGGGTCTCGCATCCAGAGCGCGGAGCCGTACCGCGCGGCCTGCTCCTCGTGCGTGAGCTTCGGCGTATACACCTGCACGTTGGACAGGCCCAGCGCCGGGATTGCCCGCCGCATAGTCTCGTGCGTCTCCTCGAAGAGGTAGCCGGTATCGAGCACGAACACGTGAACGTCCGGCTTCAGCGCGGCGACCATGTGCAGGATCGCCATGCCCGAAGCCCCGCCGAAACTCGCGCCGACGGACAGGCCGTCGCCGAAGGTGTCGACTGCCCAGGCCACGATCTCGCGGGGGTCGGCGGTCTCGAAGCGTGAATTGAGGCGATCGATCTCCGTGGGCGGGAAGGCGGAAGCGATAGTCAACTGGTCTCGAACCTGAGTAATTTGGTCAACTTTATCAAGTAGAGACTTGGCAGGCAAGGTGGTTTGTTGATAAAGTCGCTCAAGTTCCTTTCTTTGCCGCCAGCCGGGAGGCCATAGTCCCGGCAGAGGTGAATCGCATGCCCGACGCGGAAACCATCGTCCACACCAATTCCCCCGGCTATGTCCTGCCCGTGCTCGAAAAGGAGCTCGAGGACTTCGAGACGGAAGCGCATCGCTTCCTCAAGGGTGAGTGGGAAGAGACGCAGTTCATCGGCTTCCGCCTCAAGCAAGGGGTATACGGTCAGCGCCAGCCGGGCGTCCAGATGATCCGCGTGAAGCTGCCCTTCGGCGGCGTCACACCGGATCAGATGGATGCCTTCGCCGAAGTCGCCGAACGATTCGCTCCGCTGCGCAAGGGCCATATCACCACGCGGCAGAACTTCCAGTTCCACCACATCCCGCTCGCGAAGGCCGCCGAGGCGCTCTTCGTCCTGGGCAGGACCGGCCTCTCCACGCGCGAAGCCTGCGGGAATACGGTCCGCAACGTCACGGGCGACCCCTGGGCGGGGATCCAGCCCGGCGAACTGTTCGACCCCACCCCCTATGCCGGCGCCTTCGCCCGGTACTGGCTGCGGAACCCCCTCTCCCAGCTGCTGCCGCGCAAGTTCAAGGTGGCCTTCACTGCCACCGACGACGACAACGCCATCACCGGCATCCACGACCTCGGGTTCATCCCGCGCGTGCGGGACGGAGTCCGCGGATTCAAGGTCGTCGTTGGTGGCGGCCTGAGCATCATGCCCCGCAACGCCCCGGTGCTCGCCGAATTTGTCAGCCTCGACGAATACCTCAAGCTCTCGGAGGCCGTCATCCGCATCTTCGAAAAAGCGGACGAGCTCCGGAAGAACCGCGCGAAGGCCCGCATCAAGTTCCTCGTCGATCGCGTCGGCATCGACGAGTTCAAGCGCATGGTCGATGCGGAGCTGCAGGGCGACTGGACCTCGAAAGACTTCCAGCCCGATCGCCTCCTCTTCATCCACGATGAGGAAGCCGGCGCGCCCCTCCGAAGGGCGCATTACGCGCAACCCAACGGCGACCACCGCGAGTTCGTGGCCTTCGTGAGCGCAAACGTGCGCGCCCAGAAGCAAGAGGGATTCTCGGCTGTCGAGGTCAAGGTGACGCGTGGCGACCTCAAACCCGAGCAGTTCCGAGGGCTGGCGGCCATCATGCGCGAATATTGTGGTGGTCATGCCCGCACCACCATCGGGCAGAACATTGTCCTCCGGTGGGTCCGCGATGAGAGCCTGTACGAGGTATTCACGGCGCTCCGCGACCTCGGCCTCGCCGATGCCGGCGCCCAGGCCATCACCGACGTGGTCAGCTGCCCCGGCACCGATAGCTGCAAGCTCGGCATTACGTCGTCGATGGGGTTGAACCAGGCGATTCAGCAACGCGTCGAGGCACTGGCGATCGACGACCCGCTCACGCGCCGGATCAGCATCAAGATGAGCGGCTGCCCGAACAGCTGCGGCCAGCACCACATCGCCAACATTGGCTTCCACGGCGCGGCCATGAAGGTCGGCCCAAACCAGCTACCCGCCTACCACGTCTTCGTCGGGGGGTCCTACCAGGACGGCGTGTTGCGCATGGCCACCCAGCTGAAGGTTCGCCTGCCCGCGAAACGCGGACCCGACGCCGTCGAGCGGTTCGTTTCGCTCTACGAACGCGAGCGGCTGCCCGGCGAACCGTTCAACGCGTTCTTCGACCGCGTCGGCACCGCCCGCTTCGAACAGGCGATCGAAGATCTCACGCTGCCCGGGGAGTTCAGCGAGGACAACCGCTCGATGTTTATCGACTGGAACCGGCTCGAGCTCTACCAGGTCCAGCGCGGCGAGGGCGAGTGCGCGGTCTGAGGGTTAGAATCCGAGGAGGTTCTCCCACGCCTGCCTGAAGCTGAGGCCCCCGTTGGCCGCGGCCTCCTCGAGCGCCAGCCGCTGGCGCGCTTCGTCCAGGTCGGCCAGGTAGAGCGAGGGATTGGCGCTGACCTCGCGGGCGAGGCGCTCGTGGCGGACGATCATCCCGCAGAACGCCTCGAAGATTGCATCCTTCTTGAGGTAGTTCTCGAAGACGAAGAGCGAGATATCGCCGAGCGCGTCGGCCTCACCGGCCGCAACCAGCCGGTCGTACACATCGCCCAGCCAGTCGCCGATGCGCTCCCACTCCTGCGCCGCCTCCGGGCATCCGCGCGCATCGAGCGCTTCGAGCGACGAGAACAGCATGATGAGAAAGGTCGGCAGCCGGCGTTGCTCGTACCCGAGCCGGGCAACTTCCACCCAGCGGCTGTCTTCGGCGCAGGTGGCATGCGGCCGCTGCGCGGGGATGGCGCCGGCCAGCTCGTTCGCCTCGGCGTCTGGCAGCGTCCGGATCCAGTCCTCGATGATCCGCGGCTCCACCCCGCTCAGGTCGATCACCGATAGCGCGGCGAGCCGCCGGTCCGGCGGCCCATCCTGGATTTCCGACACGAGCTCGGGCGTGGACATCCGCCGGAAGGCGGGTTCGTGGTCCTGCCAGCCTGCATATTGCGCCGGGAGTCGGCGTTCCATGGCGGCAGGATACCGCAGGGTCCCCCTTCGAACCTCGGGAGAGCCACTGATGCTAGACTCCGAATTTATGGAACTATCCACGTTCAAGCGGCACCGCCGCCTGCGGGCTACTCCCGCCATCCGCGCCCTGGTTCGCGAGACCGAACTCGGGCCGCAGCACCTGGTGTACCCGCTGTTTGTCGAAGCTGGCCTCGCCGGACGCCAGCCCATCGGCGCGATGCCCGGCCAGGACCGCCTCGGCCTCGATGCCCTTGCCGCCGAGGCGCGCTCGCTGGAGGCGCTGGGCATCCCGGCGGTGCTCCTTTTCGGCCTCCCCGCGGCGAAGGACGAGCGCGGCTCCGGCGCCTATGCCGCCGACGGCATCGTCCAGACCGCCATCCGCACCCTGAAGGACGCCAACCCGGGCCTCCTGGTGCTCGGCGATGTCTGCCTCTGCGAGTACACCTCCCACGGGCACTGCGGGCTGCTCCGGCCCGATGGCTCGGTCGATAACGACGCCTCGCTGCCCTTGCTCGCCGAAACCGCTGTCTCGCTCGCCCGGGCTGGCTGCGACATCATCGCTCCCAGCGACATGATGGACGGGCGCATATCGGCCGTCCGCGCCGCCCTGGATGCGGCGGGATTCCCCGAAACGCCGATCCTCTCCTACGCCGCCAAGTTCGCGAGCGCCTTCTACGGCCCGTTTCGCGAGGCGGCCGGCAGCGCGCCCCAGTTCGGCGACCGGCGCGGATATCAAATGGACCCGGCGAATGGCCGCATGGCGCTGGATGAAGTGCTCACCGACGTGGCCGAAGGCGCCGACATGGTCATGGTGAAACCAGCGCTCCCGTACCTGGATGTGGTCGCGCGCGTGCGGGCCTCAGTCGATGTGCCCGTTGCCGCCTACAACGTCAGCGGCGAATACAGCATGCTGATGGCGGCGGTGGGGAACGGCTGGCTCGACGAGGCCAGGGCAGTCGACGAAGCGCTCACCAGCATCCGCCGGGCCGGTGCCGATATCATCATCACGTACCACGCGAAACAGTGGGCGGGACGGCAGTAGCTCAACTCCGGAGCGTGAATGCTCCCTTGCGCTCCCGTTTCTTCTCGATCCGGACCGCGCACACTTTGTACTCGGGAATCCGCGACGCTTCGTCGTACACGTTGTTGGTGAGGAAGTTCGCCGCCTGGTCCCGCAGCTTCACGAAGGGCACGAACAGGTTGCCCGGCTGCACCGCATCGGTGACCACTGCCCGCCCGGTCATGCGCCCGCGCCGGGAGAAGACCACCACGCTATCCCCGTCGCTAATCTCCGTAATCGAGGCGTCAGCCGGGTGTACCGCCACCGGCACCGTGTCCACCTGTTCCATGAGCCCCGCCACACGGCGCGTGATCGTCCCGCCGTGCCAGTGGTACAGGATGCGGCCGGTGTTGAGCACCAGCGGGAACTCGCCATCCGGTGTCTCTTCGGCGACAGCACGCTGCCGCACCGGCACGAACAACGCGAGACCCCTGGGGAACGATTCCGCGTACAGGTAGCGCGTCCCCGGGTGGTCCGGGGTGGGGCACGGCCACTGGATGCCCCCTTCCGCA
This sequence comes from Tepidiformaceae bacterium, assembly GCA_035326025.1. GTDB lineage: Bacteria > Chloroflexota > Dehalococcoidia > Tepidiformales > Tepidiformaceae > Amarobacter. The sequence goes on along the minus strand of DAOKYT010000009.1, from coordinate 7,334 downwards.
TCGAGCCGCCGGTAATTGATCCCGCGGAGCTGGGGGGTGAGCCGCGCGAACTCGTCGAACACCTCGCTCACGGACGGGTAGGTGAACTGGGCGGGGTCGACGCCCACCCTGGGGGCCATTCGCCGGGCCACGTCGCAGATGACCTCCCAGTCGGGGCGCGCCTGGCCCACCGGCGGGATGGCGCGGCGAACCCGCTGCACGCGGCGTTCGCTGTTGGTGAACGTCCCATCCTTCTCCGCGAACGAACACGCCGGGAGCACCACGTCGGCCAACTCGGCGGTCTCGTGCAGGAAGAGGTCCTGCACCACCAGGAAATCGAGCGAGCGAATGAGGCCGGTCGCATGGTGGAGATTGGGCTCGCTGAGCAGCGGGTTCTCGCCCACGATGTACATGGCCCTGATGGTCCCCGCGGCGATCTGTTCCACCATGTCGGTTGCCTTCAGGCCGGGCTCCCGCGGGAGGCCGGCGCCCCAGAGTTCCTCAAACGGCGCGATGAGGGCATCGCCGTAGTTCTGGTAACCCGGCAGCGAGTCCGGGATGCAGCCCGCGTCGCCGCAGCCCTGTACGTTATTCTGGCCCCGCAACGGCGAGACACCGCATCCGGGCCGGCCAAGCTGGCCCGAGATCAGCGCGAGATTCAGCAGCGCATGGGCGTTGTCGGTGCCCTGCGTGTGCTGGGTGATGCCCATACCCCAGACCAGGCAGCTGCCCGGCCTGGGGCCGGCCGGCTGGCCGCGCCGGGCGGGTGGCCGGGCGAACAGGCGTGCCGCCTCCCGGATGTCCCCGGCCGGCACGCCGCAGGCAACAGCGCATTCCTCCACCGTGGTCTCGCCCACGGCGGCGAGAAACGCGGGGAAACCCTCCGTCCGGGTTTCGATGAACGACCGGTCTTCCAGGCCCTCGTCCAGGATCGCCCGCGCCATGCCGTTGAAGAGCGCCACATCCGTGCCAGCGCGAGGCTGCAAGAAGAGGTCGGCCCGGTCGCACATGTCGATGCGCCGCGGGTTCACCACCACGAGCTTCGTGCCTTGCGTGTCGATAGCCCTGCGCATGCGCGAAGCGATGACCGGGTGGTTCGACCCCGGGTCGCAGCCCACGAGGACGATGCACGACGCCTCTTCGTAGTCGATGTAGGAGTTGCTCGTCGCGCCGCTGCCGAGCTGCTGCAGCATCGCCTCGACACTCGGCGAGTGGCAGAGGCGCGTGCAGTGGTCGATGTTGTTTGTGCCCATGATGAGCCGGACAAACTTCTGCTGGACGAACGCATCCTCGTTGGTGGCCTTCGCGCTGGCGAAGCTGCCAAAGTAGCCGCGGTGTTCCAGCAGCCGTCCGGCCACGAGTTCCAGCGCCTCATCCCACGACGCCTCTTCGAACCGCCCATTGCGCCTGATCAGGGGCGTCCGGAGCCGGTCCGGGTGGTTTACGAAGGTGGTGCCGAACCGCCCCTTCACGCACAACATTCCGGTGCTCGAGAGGTTCCGCGGGTCGTCGTCTACCCAGCGCATACGGTCCTGCTCGTCGATGTTCAGGACAATGCCGCAGCCGACGCCACAGTACGGACAGGTGCTCGGAACGGTCCGGATCATCGTGTCACCCCCTCGGCCTGAGAGCAGTCGTGGGGCATGCCGCCACGCACGAACCGCAACTGGTACACACCGACTCGCGGAAGCTCAGCCCCGTGCCGGGCGTCACTCGCGCGGTGTGCCCGCGCCCGGCAATGCCGATGGCGCCGATGTGCTGAAGGTCCTGGCAGGCTGTCACGCAGCGGGCGCAGAGGATGCATGCTTCTTCGTGGAACGAGAAGAACGGGTTCGAGGCATCCGTGTGACCACCAGTCCGCGTCTCGTAACGGCTCCCGGCAACGGCGTGGCCCTGGTATGCCGCGATGCTCTCCCCGCTGCACGGCCCGCCCGCGGCCGCCGGCGCCGGCGCCTCTTGCATGGCGGCCGTCAGTTCGAGGACACCACGCCGGATGCGGACGACGCGCTCCGAAGCCGTCGCACACTCCTGGACGCCGGCGGCCGGTGTCGAGCAGGCAGCCACGATCCGCCCATCCGCCTCCACGAGGCAAGTGCGGCACGCGCCGATGACCGGGAGGTTGTCGTCCTTGCACAGGTGTGGCAGCTCGATGCCCGCGGCGAGCACCGTATCGAGGAGCGAGCCTCGCGGGTCCACCGGTGCCCCGTTGAGGTTCACGCGAACACCTCCGGCCAGAAGTGCAACGCCGACCTGACCGGGCCCGGCGCCATCTGGCCGAGGCCGCAGAGTGACGCGACCTGGATCACGTCGGCAAGGTCCGGGATCGAGGCCGTGTCGCCAGCCGCGAGCATGTCCAGCAAGCGCGGGGTGCCCTCGCGGCAGGGCGTGCACTTCCCGCAGGATTCCTCCGCGTTGAAGCGCGCCATCGCGATCGCCGCGCCGCGGATATCGCGGGGCGCATCGAGCACCACGATGCCCCCGGCCCCCAGCATCGCCCCGGCCGGGTGGAGCGGGCCTGGCTGGAGCCGCACGTCCATCGCGTGCCAGGGGAGAAACCCGCCGGATGGTCCCCCGGCGAGCACGGCGACTTCGCCCTCCACCAGCGGGCCGGCGGAAGCGATGACATCACGAAGCGCCGCGCCGAGCTCGACCTCGTACACCCCGGGCCGCTCAACGCGGCCGCTGATACTGAGGATCCTGGTCCCCGGCGCCGCCTCGACACCTCGCGAACGAAACCCCTGGACATCGCGGAATAGCACCGAAACGTTCGCGAGCGTCTCGACGTTGTTCACCACCGTCGGCATGCCAAACAGGCCGGACTGCACAGGGTAGGGCGGCCTGGTGCGGGGCACCGGCCTGCGCCCTTCGATCGCGTTGAGGAGCGCGCTCTCTTCTCCCAGCACGTACCCGCCGCCTCCGCGAACGATGGCGACATCGAGTTCCGGTGCGCCCGCTTCCAGCGCGCGCTCCAGCGAGGCGACCGCGGGATCCGCGTGCCCGTTGGCGAAGACCACGATGACCGCCGGTTGGAGGACAAACGCCGCGATGGCGATGCCTTCGACCACGCGCCGGGGCGCCACCGATAGCAGCGCCCGATCCTTGAACACCCCCGGTTCGCCTTCCTCGGCGTTGACCACCAGGGCGATGGGGCGGTCCCCGGCGAGCGCCGCCTGCCACTTTTCACCCGCCGGGAAATAGGCTCCGCCTCGCCCGCGCAGGCCCGAGGCCAGTACCGCCTCGAGCGCGCCTTCCCGGCCGAGCGCTCGCGCAGCGGCAAGACCCGCATGGTCGTGAAGGTCAGGCGCGAGCAGCGGTCCGGCGCCGCGGACCATCGCCGCGGGGAACGGCTCCTCAGGCCCGCTCGCGGGAGCCTCGTAGCACCGGGACAGGCAGTGGCTGCCAGCCGGTCCCGGCTCGCCCGCGCCGCCGCGCGCCAGCTCGCAGCTGAGGCCCGAACACGCGGCGGGCTCATCGCCGGGCGCGAACCGGAAGTCCGCGAACGATGCCGCCGCCTCCCACGCTTCCGCAACAGGGAGCCGCAATTCACGCGCGAGGCCGGCAACGAACCCGGGCGCCAGCCACCCGGCGCGGCGTTGCTCGCCATACAGCCGTGGAAGCAGGCTGGAACGAAGAGGGAAACCTTCGGGCAGGGGCCGCGCCATGGCGGCCATGCTAGCGCGAGCGCTGCCCCGCCGCTACGCCCGCCGGGCAGGCACCGGCTGGTGGTGCGCCATCGCGGTGGCGAGCACCGTCCTGCGGCAGGGCGCCGTTGGCTCCTGGCAGGCCGCCGCCAACGCGCGGTCGAGAATGTCGACGATTCCCCGCGAACGCGCTTCGGTCCGCACATGGGCTACCGTCGCGGAGATCGTCGCCTCGGCGCCCGGCCACGGGTCGCAGCGCAAGACGCGCAGGTGCCGCGACGACTCATTCCACTCCACGACCAGCCGCGCATGGGAGCCGGGCCCCGCGGAGTATCGCGTGTAGCCACCCAGGTACTCCTGGGTCAGGTTCAGGCCTTTCGAGGAGGGGTTGACTCCCGCACGGTCAAGTCCATCCCAGAGTTCTCCCAGCGCAAGCAAGAGCCTGAACGCGACGTCAGAAGTATCAGCGCGCAATGGTTTTTTCCGGCGGATGTAGTCTGCTCCGACGACGGCCCCCGCAAGCCGCCACTCCGGTGATTCTACGGGATCGGCGGCCCATCTATGCAAGCGACACATCCAAGTTATAGATGTGAGGCCCCGGTTACGTCACGACTCTCGCAGATACCGCTCCAGCCCTTGCGCCAACGGTGTAAGGGGGATCCCGAACGTGGCGGTGAGCGCGGATGTATCCGCGATGCCATCCATCGTGATGAATTCCACGGCATCGGGCGTGAGCGGCCGGCCGGGGGCAAACTGGATCACGCTGGCCGCCAGCTTCATTACTGGCTTCGGGCCGTGGAGCAGCAACCGCCGCTTTCCCGCCACGCGCAACGCCGTCCGGATGATCTCGTCCATCGTCAAGATGTCAGGCCCACCTATTTCGAAGAGGCCGTCCTTCGCCGCGGGGTTGCCGATCGCCGCCGCGATGTACGCCGCGAGGTCGCCCACGAAGAGGGGGTTGATGCGCGCCTTGCCGTTGCCCACCACCGGCACGAAAGGCAGGAACCGCGCGAAACCCAGGAACCGGTTGAGCGCAACATCTCGCGACCCGTACACCCAGCTCGGCCGAAAGATCGTGTAGTCCAGCCCGCTGGCGATGATGTATTGCTCTTCCTCCCATTTGAAGCGGAGCCAGTGGTAGCGGGCATCCTCGGCTGCGCCCACACCGCTCAGGCCGATGAACTGCTTCGCCCCGGCCGCTTTCGCCGCATCCACCAGGTTCCTCGTGCCGCCGAGGTCGATGCGCTCGAAGGTCCATCCCTTCCGCGGGGTCTCGATTGGCGAGTTTGGAAACTGGACCGCGTCGACCACCACGCCGGCGCCATCGAGCGCTTGCGCGAGGCTCGCGGGGTCCATGACATCGCCGCGTACCCACCGGGCGCGCGGATCGATGGGATCCTCCCGTGGATTCGAACGCGAGGCCACGGTCACCTGGTGGCCCGCCTCCAGCAACGCGCGGGTGATCTCCCGGCCCAGGAACCCGGTTCCACCGGCGATGACGACATTCATGACGTTCCTCCAGGGCGCGCCCGGCGGCCCAGTTGATAGATGAGTCTCGACTGCCGTAACGAGGCCGCCACCCCCGTAGTGCGCTTCGGCCGGACGAACTTCCTGGCCGTCTTCGAACGCGCCGGCGGGGCGCTCGCGAATCGTCGCCGATGCCGGCACGCCAACTGCTGGCGGCCCTGCCGGGCCAGCGGCCTCGTCCCGAGGACGAGCTCGACATTCTTGCAGGTATACATGCGCTTGTGCCCGCCGATCCTGTTCGGCCCGGGAACACGGTAGCGCCGTTCCCACAACTGGCGTGTGTGCGCCCACACCGGCCAGCCGTTGCACCCGGGCAATTTCCAGCCCACCTGGTCAGGTTTGGAATCGAGCGCAGGTCGACGTGGCGCACGAACGGGAGCGCGATGTTCCGCCACTCGTTCCCGGACGCACCGCGATGCTGGCTGGTCCGCCGGGCGTTGCGCGCAATGTTCGCCTGGCGCCGCCGCCGAACGCCTGAATGATTGGAGAACCAGACTCACGAAGCCTGACTTTTACGAAGGCACGAACATTATGGGTCGCGGCGGTGGTAGGCTGCCCGGTGCCCCCCAAGGAAGGTGCCTCGCGATGTCGTCTTGTGCCCTTTGCATGCACCTGGAAGTTCCGCCCCGCCCGGCAACCGGCACCGTCGGGCTGCTTACGGCGGTGCCCGTCCTGCTCGACCTGGCGATCGAACGCTTCGCGGAGATTGGCGACGAAACACATGTCGTCGTGCACGCCTGTCCCGAGCACGTCGTCGATGTCTATCGTGGCCGGCTCCCGGGCGTCCGGATGGCGTGGCGCCTTGCCGAACCCACCGGCACCGAGGGGCCTAGCGCCGGTCTCCAAAGTCGCGCAACAGGGTCTTCATCCCGGGCTTGAAGACGACCTTGCCGTTGATGACCACGACCTCGTTGTTGAGGTAGAGCTGCACTGCCCGGCTGAGCACCACACCTTCGAGCGCCCGGCCTTTCCGCCGCACGTCGTCGACCGTGTCCACACCCACATCGATGTGGAAGACGTCCTGGAGGATGATGGGCCCGGCGTCGAGCTCCTCGGTGACGAAGTGCGCCGTGCAGCCGGTCACGCGGACGCCATCCTCCCAGGCGCGCCGGTACGGGTTCGCGCCGGGGAAGTAGGGGAGGAGCGAGGGGTGGATGTTGATGATCCGCCCGGCATAGGGCGCCACCAGCGCCGGGGTGAGGATCTGCATGTACCGCGCCAGCACCACGAGGTCGGCCCGGTAGGCGTCCAGTTTTTCGCGGAGGAACGCCTCGTGGGCGGCCTTGTCGTCGCTGGCATGCCATTCGAAGGGAAGCCCGGCGGCCTCGGCGATGCCACGGAGGGTTTCGTGATTCGAAAGGACGCACACGATGTCGCCCTGGAGGTCGCCAGCGCGGGCATCGGCGATGAGCTGCTCGAGGCAGTGCGCTTCCTTACTTACCAGCACGGCGACCCGCTGCCTCTCACGTGCACTGTGCAGGGTGACCCGGATGTCCATCCCGATCTCCTTGCCAATCACAAGGAGACCCGTGGCGAGCTCGTCGAGCGAGGCCGACGCCTCGGTGATGTCGACGAGCATGTCCATCAGGAACTGGCCACGAACGACGCGCTGCTCGATATCCTCGATGTTGACGTTGCGCTCGGCGAGGTAGGTGCTGATGCGGGCGACGACGCCTTTCTGGTCGTTGCCAAGCACGTTGACGATCGCCAATACCCGCGCCATACGCGATTCCCTCCTCGAATTCGGCGGCCAGCGGCTCCCGTGGCCGAGCATATGCCAGCGCGCCGTATTGGCACACCGCGCACCCGGCGCTATAGTCGCGCGGGGTTCGATAACGGCATGCCAGGCGGATTGTTATGCGATTAACGGAGACATCCATAGCTTGGCCGCGGGCGTACCGGTTACAGGGACTCACCGCCCGTGGCCCTGCTGGCTGCACAGGCGAAAGCGGCCCAAGGAGGTGGCCGGGATTACAAGCATGTGAATCCCTGTTCGGGTACCGTTAAGGATTCTTGATCTTAAGCGATTCCGAAAGCACGTTACCGGACGGTTAGTCGAATAGAGGAGGGAACCACTAACGATGACCAGGTCCAAATGGCGGATGCTCCTGAGCATGTTCGCCGTGCTCGCCATCATGGCCATCGCCGTCGCCTGCGGCGATGACGACGACGATGATGATGGTGACG
>DAOKYT010000008.1:0-65480 GCA_035326025.1 Tepidiformaceae bacterium | reverse complement strand
GCGGCCGGGTTATCGCCGGTGGAGGCCACGACGACGCAGCGTTTGAGGGCTTCCGCGCCGAGGTCGTGTTCGATGAAGTCGCGGACTTCGCGGCCGCGCTCGCCAATGAGCGCGATGACCGTGACATCGGCGGCGGTGCCGCGGGCGAGCATGCCGAGGAGCGTGCTCTTACCGACGCCGGAGCCGGCGAAGATGCCGACGCGTTGGCCGCGCCCGAGGGTGAGGAAGCCATCGATGGCGCGGACGCCACAGGGAAGGGGCGCCGATATCGGCTCGCGATCGAGGGGATGGGGAGGTTCGGCGTAGCCGGAAACCCAGCGGACGCCGCCTGGCTCAGGGCCAGCGTCCATCGGGCGGCCGAGGCCGTCCAGCACGCGGCCAAGGAGCGCCCGGCCGACGGGCGCCGAGGGCGGGCGCCCCGACGCATGGACCCGTGCCCCGGCAACGACCACACCACGGTCGAGCACGGCGAGATGGGAGTGGGCGCCGCTTGCCCCGGCGCACTCGGCGGCGAGCGGCCGGCCGGCGGGGTCTTCAACGAATACCAACTCGTGCGGTTCGAGGTTGATGCCGGACACGGTGGCCATCTCGCGGGAGGCGGGGGGGCCGGTCCCGGGGCGGCAAGGCAAGTTGGCGGTCGGGGCTGTTCCGAGGAGCGCAGCGGGGAGGGCGATGCTCATGGCGAGCCCCCCCCGCCAGCGGCGCGAATCGCGTGTTCCATCAGCGAGAGGCGCGCATCGAGGGTGGCATCGATGGAGCCGTTGCGCAGGTCGATGATGCAGCCGCCGACCTCGATGCCATCGCCGGGGCGGACGTACGCGGCAAGATCGACCAGGGCAGCGGTTACGGGAGCCTCGGCATCGGGGTGGACGCGAATGGAGACGATCTCCTGCCCGGAGGCTGCGCGGACGGCATCGGCCACGGCCGCGGCGGTCCGCGCGGGATCGTCGTAGAGCTCCCCGGTGATGCGGCGGACGGCCAGCACGACGGCGCGGGTGATGACGGCGGCCGCCTCGGAGACGACCTGGTTGCGGATGGCTTCGCCTTCGGCGGCGGCGGACCGCAGGAGTTCGATGAGGGATGCGGATTCGGCGAGGGCGGCGTCCATGCCATCGCGGTGACCCTCTTCGCGGCCAGCCTGGCGGGCACCCTCGCGGACCCGGCCCGCCTCGGCGCGCGCGGTCTCGACGAGGAACTGGGCCTCGGCGCGGGCCTCGGCGAGGAGGGCGGCAGCCTGCCGTTCGGCGGATTCGATGATTTCGGCGGCGGTGGCCGTGGGGCCGGCAACCGGGACACCACGGCGGGGCGCACCCCCGACGACGAAGACCTCGTCTTCGGCGTGCGCCGAGCGGATAACGCGAGACGGCCTAGCCAACGAGCTCATCGTCGCCACCTCTGGCAATCACGATTTCCTCGGCTTCGTCGAGCCGGCGAATGACTTCGACGATGCGCTGCTGTGCCTCCTCGACCTGTCGGAGGCGCACCGGGCCGGAGGCCTCCATGTCTTCCTTCATCATCTGGGCGGCGCGTGTCGACATGTTGCGGAGGATGCACTCCTTGACGCTTTCCGGGGTCGCCTTGAGCGCCAGCGAAAGGTCGCGGACTTCGACCTCGCGGAGGATGCGCTGGATCGAGCGGTCATCGAGGGAGGCAATGTTCTCGAAGACGAACATGCGCTTCTTGATCTGTTCGGCGAGTTCGGGCTCGTTGTCTTCGAGGGCCTCGATGATGGTCTTTTCCGTCATCCGGCTGGACTGCTTGAGGAGCTGGACGAGGACTTCGATGCCGCCGACGGTCTGGGCCTGGCGGGTGGGCTGGAGGACGGCGCTGAGCTTGCGGCGGAGGACGGCCTCGACTTCGCTGACGATATCGGGGTTGGCCCGGTCCATGAGGGCGATGCGCTGGGCGACATCGGCGGCCATTTCGGGGTCGAGGCCGGCGAGCACCTGGGCGGCCTTCTCGGATTGGAGGAACGAGGTGAGGAGGGCGATGGTCTGGGGGTGTTCGTTGCTCAGGAAGTTCACGAGCTGCTGGACGTTGAGGTGGCGGAGGAACCCGAACGGGACGGTTGGGGAGGTCGCCGAGAGGCGGTCGATGAGTTCAGTGGCCTTTTCCTCGCCGAGGGCGAGGCGGAGGAGGTCCTCGGCATATTCGAGTCCGCCGAGGGAGATGACGTTGCGGGCGACGGCGGAGCTTTCGAACTCCTCGACCACTTCCTTGCGCTGTTCGGGCTGGAGCTCGCCCATGGCGGAGATCTCCCAGGTGAGGCGCTCGATGTCCTCGTCGCTGAGGTGGCGCAGGATCTCGGCCGAGCGTTCCTTGCCCAGGGTGATGAGCAGCGCGGCCGCCTTCTTCCGTCCCTTGAGCTTTTCTTCGCGCGCGACCACCGGCGATTAGTCTCCTTCCCTCATCCAGGTCTGGACGACATCGGCGACGGCGCGCGGGTTGGCCTCGGCCAGCTTGATGACACGCTCTTCGTGCGGGTCGGGTGCGGACTCGATGGCCGGGAGGCCCGGCGCGGGTGGGATGGCCGCCATCGCGGCCGCGGGGAGGGCGCCCAGGCCCGCCGCCGACGGCAGCATCTGGGGCTGGGGGACGCCCGGGAGGGCGAGCTGCCGCTTGCTGAGCGAGCGCAAGAGGAGCATGACCAGGACGAAAGCGAGGATGACAGCGAGCACGGGCAGGAGGAGCTTGAGGTACTGGAGATAGGTGCCCAGGCCATCGCCGGCGGCCATCACCAGGTCGTCGCGGACGCTGGCGTCGAAGGGGAGGCGGGTCACGCTCAGGGTGTCGCCGCGGGTCTGGTCGAGGCCGACCGCGGCTGCGACCGCGCTCGTGAGGCTGGCCTCCTGGGCCGCGGAAACGCTCTCATCGAGGACGACGGAGACGCTGAGCCGTTCGATCGACCCCGGGGCGCGCTCGGTGGTGGAGGTGGTACGGCCGATCTCGTTGTTGGTGGTGGTCTCGGTGCGGGAGTACTGGCTGTTGCCGTTGGCGGTGGTTCCGGTGCCCGCGCCCGTCCCGCCGTTGGTGCCGGTGCCGGGCACGTTTCCGACGTTGATGCCGCTGCCGGTGAAGGTCTCGGTCACGGAGGAGGTGCTGCGCGGGGTGGCCTGGTCGGCTGCCGCGAACTCGTCGGCGACAGAGGTGACCTTGTCGAAGTTGAGGGCAGCGCGCACGGTCACGGCGCTGCGGCCGGGGCCAACCACCTTCGCGAGGGTCTCGGTGACATCGCGCTGGAGTGCGAGCTCGTACTGGCGCTGGAGCTCCATCTGGCTGGCCGTGGCGCCTGTCGAGAAGCCCTCCGAGAAGGTGGCGCCATCGAAGAGGACGCGGCCGGAGTCGTCGATGATGGTGACGCCGCTCTGGTCGAGGCCTTCGACCGAATTCGTGACCAGGTTGGTGATGCCGCGGACCTGTTCGTCGTTGAGGCGGGCGCCGGACTGGAGCTGGAGGAGGACGCTGGCGGTCGGCTCGGCCTGGTCCTCCTTGAAAATGGCCTCTTTCGGCATGGAGATGTGGACACGGCTCGCCCGGACACCGTTAAGGGTATTGATCGACCGGGCGAGCTCGCCTTCGAGGCCACGGCGGAAGTTGACCTGCTGGACAAAGTCGGTGGCGCCGAAGTTGGTCTGGTCGAAGATTTCGAGGCCGATGGAGCCGCCCTTGGGGAGGCCGGCCTGGGCGAGCCGGATACGGACCTCGGCGACCTCGTTCGCGGGGACGGAGACGGTCGAGCCGCCGCCGCCCAGCTCGTACTGCACGCCATCGGCTTCGAGCTGGTCGGCGATAGCGGCGCTGTCCTCGGGGGCGAGGCCGCTGTAGGCGACGACCATGTTGGGCCGGGAGGACGCGAGGAAGACGAAGTAGAGGACGACGAGCGTTGCCGCACCGATGGCGCCGAGCATGATCTGCCGCGTCCGCGGGAGCTCGTTCCATCGTTCGATGAGGGGTGCGAGCGGGGTGCCCTGTCCCATGTGCGCCTCCAGGGAGAATGCCGGCCACCTGGCCCGGTACCGAGGACTCTAGCGTCGGGGCCGCGGGGGGCGCATTGGGGAGTCCCCGATCTCGGTGTGGAGGGTCCGTGTCTGGCGGCAGAAAACCCCTGATCTTTGGTTGAGGCGCGTTGAGCGAGGGCCAGCCGGGGCCGGGCGGATGGCGCGGTGGCGGCGCCGGGTCGGTTGGCGTATCGTTTCGCACGCACAATTCCGCCTTTTGGAGAGACCTGTGGCAGATGAACTCCCGCCCCTGATTACCGACGAGATGCGCGCGCAGATCGGCAAGGAATCGGAACCGACCACGCTCGAAGTCGACAAGACAGCAATCCGGATGTTCGCCCGCGCGGTCGGGCACACCGACCCGATCTACTACGACGAGCCAGCCGCAAAGGCGGCTGGCTACCGCGGCCTGGTGGCCCCTCCCGGCTACCTGGGCACGCCGATCTATGACCCGAACGCGCCTTCGCGCCGTGGTGGCGGCGGGATGTTTGGGGGCCCGGAGCCCAGCCGCCCGCTGCGCCGCATCCTGAATGGCGGCACCGAGATCGAGTATTTCGATGATATCTGCGCGGGCGATGTGCTGACCTCGACGACGCACGTGGCGAAGTACGAGGAGACCAAGGGCAGCCTCGGGGAGATGCTCATCACCACGAGCAAGACGGTGTACAAGAACCAGGACGGCAAGGTCGTGGCGATCTCGACCGGCACCGGCATCCGCTACTAGGAGGGAGCGCAATGGCAGTGAAGTGGAGTGAGATCTCGGAGGGGATGGAGATCCCCACGCTGAAGAAGAACTGCAGCACGCAGCAGCTCGTGATGTGGGCGGCCGGGTCCGGCGACTTCTACCAGATTCATTATGACAAGGACTTCGCCATCGGGACGGGGCTCTCGAACATCATCGTCCACGGGGCGCTAAAGAATGCGTTCCTGGGGCAGCTGGTGCACGACTGGATCGGGAACAACGGCCGGATCAAGAAGTACGGCTGCAGCTACCGCGGCATGGACTACCCGAACCAGGACATCCTCTGCAAGGGTGTGGTGACGCGGAAGTACGAAGAAGGCGGCGAAAAGCTCGTCGACCTCGAGATCTGGACGGAGAACCCGGAGGGGAAGAAGACCACCCCGGGCCACGCGACCGTCCGCATCGATAGTTAGGAACCGGGAGAATTCATGGGCAACCTGCTCGAAGGAAAAGTCATCGCCATGACGGGCGCCGGCCGGGGTATCGGCCGTGAGTGCGCGCTGCTGGCGGCATCGGAGGGTGCGCGGGTCGTGGTGAACGACCCGGGCGTGAATCCTGACGGATCGGGAACCGATAGCGGCCCGGCGGCCCAGGTGGTCGAGGAGATTAAGAAGGCCGGCGGCGAGGCTGTTGCCAACTTCGCCGATGTTTCGACCATGGACGGGGGCGAGAGCGTCATCAAGACAGCGCTCGATACGTGGGGCCGGCTCGACGGGCTTATCAACCTGGCGGCCATTCTGCGTGACCGGATGATCTTCAACCTGAGCGAGGAAGAGTGGGACGACGTGATCCGGGTGGACCTGAAGGGCCACTTCACGACGATCAAGCCGGCCTCGGTGTTGATGCGGCAGCAGCGGTACGGGCGGATCGTGAACTACAGCTCGGTCTCGGGGCTGCAGGGCAACTCGGGCCAGGCGAACTATGGCGCGGCGAAGGCCGGCGTGGCGGGCCTGACCCGGGTGGCGGCGCGGGACCTGGGGCGGTACGGCGTCACGGTGAACTGCATCGCACCGGGGGCCTCGACCCGGCTGACGGCGACGGTGCCGCAAGCCTCGCGCGAGCTGCGGGCGTCGCGCGGGATCGCGGGCGCTGGCGGCGCGGCTCCGGCACCGGCCACCAACGCGGCGGCCCAGGAAGCTGCGGCGATGCGGGGCCCGGACATGGTGGCGCCGATGACGGTGTACCTGTTGCTTGACGAGGCGTGGAACATCAACGGGCGCATCTTCCAGGTGGCCGGCGGGCACGTCGGGCTGCTGCAGGACATGTACCCGCCGTTCAAGAACATCTACAAGCACGGCAAGTGGACGCTCGATGAGCTGCGCATGCTGGTGCCCCAGCAGCTGATGGCGGGGGTGGTGAACCCCGCGCCGCCAGCGGAGGACCTGCAGATCCCGGGCCGGGAGTAATGCAGGCAGGTCAGCAGACCAAAGGGGCGCCCGATGGGCGCCCTTTTTCGTGGCGATTCACTGAGCGGGCCTGGGTGAGGCCGGAGCGTGACGCATGGGTGAGCATTCGAGAGTGTCGGCACCGCGCTTGCCGGCAAGCGCGCCTGTGACCGTGCCGGTGGGGTAATTCAGCCGGAGCGGTGTTAGGGTTTGTTCATGGCTGACCGGCAGTCGAAGGTGCGACGGCGTGGGCGGCCGGCATACCCCGGCTTCTTTACGCCAGCCGAACAGCGAGTCCTCGAGGGGCTGCGGCGGGGGCTCACCTATCAACAGATCGCGGACGAACTGCAGCTGTCGTATGACACCGTGAAGTACCACGTGTCGAACATGCTTTCGAAAGCGGAAGTCGACACGCGGGAACAACTGGTTGAGTTCGCTCGCCAGCCGGGCCTTCGCTGGGGAGCTCTGCCGGTCTCCGTCGCGTGGATCGTGGGCGCCACGGCAACCGCGGTTGCGGTTGCGGTTGCCGTGGCCGCATTCGTGCTGGCCGGCACGAGCCGTAACGGCGGTGGCCTGGCCGATGCCGACGACACTCCGACGGTGGCAGTTTCGCCGGCAGCCGGGCCGAGCCCAACGCCGGGGGTCCCAGTGAGCGGCGTACCGATCGTGGATGAGTTCATCACGGCGGCGCTGAGCGGCGACATGACGAACCTCGAACCACTCATCCACTACCAGTCCATCACCTGCACGGGGGAAGAGCCGCAGGGCATCGGCGGAGTGCCTTGCCCACCCGGCGTGCCAGCTGGCTCCCCGGTGCGCGGCATCCTGGCCGGCGGAGGTTGCCATGGCGGTGTCATCCTCGAAGCCGACATGCCAGCATTCCTGTCGGATTGGGACCTGGGGTTCAATGCGGTGTTCTCGGCGTCGGATCTCACACAGACGGGCAGCGATGTCGTCCCGCCCGTGTGGTACACGGTGATCCTGACATTCACGCGGTTCAGCGACGGAACTCCGACCCGGGATCCGCTGCCGGGCATCGAGTTCTCCTTGACTCCGGAAGGCATCACGGGGTGGTCCGGATGGTGTGGCGAGACCGCGAGGGGGCTCTCTACCCGCCACACCACCTACTTGATTCCGCCACCCCCGCTGCCACAGGCGCCCCCGGATACGCCGCACACCGGAAACATCGCGGTCGATGAGATCGTCGACGCCATCGTGGTCAGAGACCTCCTCAAACTTCAAGAGCGCACGAAGACGGTCGAAGCCGGCTGCGGCGAGGAGCGATGGCTGCCTCGTTGCTACCTGGGCGGGCCGATCGGAACGCTTGTCCCCGCAGTCGTGCGGGAGATTTGCGGAGAGCGCACCTGGGCCGAGCCGTGGGGGCTCGGCGAGGACTACGATTCCCGGCTTGGTCCGAACCCGAGGATAGTCGCGATCGCGAGGGGCGAAGACTCGGACGGCGTCGCCTACTGGGTGGTCTTCGATGGCTCGCTGGCACCACAGCAGCCGGACGGCGGGCGGGCCATGGGCGTGACAGAGGCGGGGGAGATCGCCGTGATCAATGGCGGGTGCAACCAGTCAGCGGAGGAGTTGGCTGGCACGTTCAGGGAGTTCGTGGTGCCGCCACGTTGAGGCAGCCGCCGCTGTTCTCGTCAGGGTCATGCGGCGGCCTGTTCGAGGAACTCACACTGTCACCCTCCTTCACCGCCGGGCCGGGCGTGGGGTGGCCGGCGCCGAGGTGGCACAGCGGCGGCGTTCGGGCGAGTTGCGCCCCCGGCGCTTGCTGACGCGTGGGACGCGTGCCGTCAGCTGATGCGGCGCAGGATGGCGAGGGCGCCTTTTTGCCAGGCGACGCGGTGGGTGACGCCAGTGCCGTAGCGGCCCTTGTTCTCCACGTACCAGTCCCAGGCGCGGATCAGGGCTTCGGCGTTCGAGTATTTCGGCTGCCAGCCGAGCAGCCGCTTCGCCTTGCCGACCTCGACGTACGAATCGCGCCACATGGTGCCGTAGTGCCAGGCGGCCAGCGGCGAGAGCCGCAGCAGTTCGAGCACGCGGAGGGCCCACTCGCCCGGGCGGGCGGGGAGGTGCCAGAGGCGCGACCCGGACCCGGCGCGGTCGAAGAGCGCCTGCATGTCCTCGTTGAGCGTCTCGTAGCGGTCGGCGCCGATGTTCATGGTCTCGTTGACGACATCGGGGTTGGTGGCGGCGCGGTAGATGGCGTCCACGAGGTCGGTGACTTCGAGGAGCTGGTAGTGGTTCCTGCCGTTGCCGAGGAGGGGGATCTTGCGGCCTTCGGCGATCCACTCGAAGAGGATTTCGAAGACGCCGAGGCGGCCGGTGCCGAGGAAGGTCTTGGGCCGGATGATGTTCACTTCGAGGCCGCGCCGCTGGTACTGGTGGCAGATGTCCTCGCCGACGACCTTGGACGAGCCGTAGTGCCCGAGGGGGATGAGCGGAGAGTCCTCATCGATGGGGTGGACCTTCGGCACGCCGTAGACAGCGGTGCTGGAGATGAAGACGACGCGCTTGACGCCGGCTTTCAGGGCCTCGTGGAGGACGTAGCGGG
Organism: Tepidiformaceae bacterium; assembly: GCA_035326025.1. Classification (GTDB taxonomy): domain Bacteria; phylum Chloroflexota; class Dehalococcoidia; order Tepidiformales; family Tepidiformaceae; genus Amarobacter. The sequence goes on along the minus strand of DAOKYT010000008.1, from coordinate 56,789 downwards.
TGCCGCGGACGTTGACCGCGTAGATCTTCTTTTTGGAGACCTGGATGGGGAGCGCGGCGGCGGTATGGATGACTACGCCGACGCCCTGGAGGGCGGAGCGGATCGCCTCGCGGTCCTGGACGTCGCCCTGGATGACGGTTACCCGGCTGGCGATGTCGTCGTCATCGGGCGGGAGCGGGGCGATATCGAAGAGGACCGGGTGGACGCCTTCTGCGAGGAGGCGCCGGGCGATGTGGGCGCCAAGGAAGCCGGTGCCGCCGGTGATGAGCCAGCGCGGAGCATCGTGTTCAGCCATGGGGACGGGCCTGCGTGAAAGTTGTTACCACACAGGGTCGCCCGGCCTGGCGCAGGGCTCAAGCCCACGCGAGCCGGCCCATGCTATTGACCGGCACGCGGGCCGATGACCACCACATCGGCGATGACCGCGTCCTGGTCGCGGTCGAAGCCGCCGCGGACGGTGATCTCGTGGCCGATGGCGCGCTCCCCGGCCCGGATGTCCTCGAGGGTCAACCCGCTCTGCCCGGCGAGGATGCGCGTCAGCGGCCGAACAAGGACCGTGACCGGCCCGCGGCCGGTCTCCACGGTGGCGCGTTCGCCCTCGCGCGCGGTCAGGACACCCTCGATGCGGACGAGCTCGGGGCGCATGCCACCCACGCCATGGCCGCCGCCCGGAGGCGGATCCCCGCCGGGTGCATGCATCGCCTCGAAGCGGAACACGCCACGGGGGAGAGAGTCGTCGCGGACGATGCGGACCCGGCTGCCAAGCGCGGTGGTGGAATCGGCGACGAAGCGTTCGGCCGAGGCCCGGTCGACGTTGACGATGAGCTGATGGCCGCGCCCGGCATCGACCAGGATGCGGGCACCACGGCCATCGGGCGCGAGGGCCAGGACGGTTATGGTCCCTTCGAGTCCATCGTCGAGCGTACGCAGCTCTTTGAGCGGCGTGAGCGCCGGGAGCGTGCCGGGTTCGGCGCTGGCGAGGGCGAGGGTGTTCGCCTCGATGCGGATGTGTTTCTTGCGCGCATCGCGGACCACGCCACTCACGAGGACGGCATCGCCCGGCCGCAGCTCGGAACGGTCGCGGACGGTCTCCCTGTCGACGATCGATGTGGTATCGGACAGGCCGACCCGGAGGGTGCCGAACTCGGACGACTGGACGGTGACGAAATCGCCGGCGGTTTCCGCAACGACTCCCTGGACCTGGACGTAGTCATCGACGCTGAGCGCCGAGGCGGTTTCGGCGCCTGAGAAGGGGCGGGCAAGGAGGATCGCGGCGAGCGCCACGACGGCGATGGCCGCCACCGAGGCGGAGAGCCGAAGCGCTCCAAGCGAACCGGCCACGCCGCCGAGGAAGCCCCCGAAGAACCCCGCGTGCGTCTTCGTGGGGGGAGGTGTGGCGGACGGCGCCGGGCGCTGTTGCGCCGCGAGGTGGCGCTGGAAGCGGGCGCGCGCGACGGGCATCGCGGCATCTGCCTCGGCGCGGACGGCTTCCGCGCCCCGGCGCAGGGTGGAGACGCTGGCAAGCAGCTCTTCGAGCCGGGCACGCTCGTCGGGCGTCGCCCCCTCCGGGATGGAACCGGTGGCGAGCGTCTCGGAGAGCAATGCATCGAGGCGGTCGGGCGTCATTTCATGCCATCCGTCGAGTAGCCTGCGCCTGTCAGGGCGCGGTGCATGGCTGCGAGGGCGCGGCGCTGAAGGTTCTTCACGGCGTCCTCCGAGCGTCCCATGAGGACCGCCGTTTCGGCGACGGACCGGTCGAGAAGGAAGCGCAGGCGGATGACCTCCTGCTGGTCTTCGGTGAGGGCACCCATGGCGGCGAGAAGGTCGCGGCGGAGATCGACGGCATCGGCGCGGTCGGGTTCGGAAGGCTCAATGATCTCATCGAGCCCGGCATCGGAGCCGCGGCGGCCGAGCTTCTTGATGTGATCGCGAACGAGGTTGCGGGCGATGCCCATGAGCCAGGCTTCGATGGGGACACCGCGATAGTCGAAGCGGTCGGCCCGGGAATAGGCGACCTCGAAGACCTGGGAGGCGATGTCCTCGGCCTCGTGGAGGGCCCGGAGACGGTAGCGGACGTAAGCGAACACGGAGCGGTAGTGCAGCTCGAAGATTTGCTCCCACGCGGACTGGTCGCGCGTGACAGCGCGAGCGGCGAGCGCTTCCGCTTCGGCATCAGCCTGGCCAGGCACCTGCGGGGCATCGGGCAGCACCTCGGTATCGCGCACAGCGAGACTCACTCTAGAGATGGAACGGGCGGAGCAAAAGGTGACGGCTCTTTACCTTCGCCGCGAAGGTGACAGGTCTGGTTCATCGCCGGGGCGCCAGAGGTGGCGCTGCAGCCAGACAACATCGTGCCAGGCACCGAGCTTGAAGCCCATGTGGGCGTAGCGGCCGGCCTCGACGAAGCCGAGAGATTGGTGGAGGGCGAGGCTCGCCTCCTGGCAGGCGGTGACTCCGGCCATGACCACATGGATGTCGAGGCGCCGGGCCTCGCCGAGGACTGCCGAAAGGAGGGCGCGGCCGACGCCCCGGCGACGAAAGCTGTCAGCGATATAGATCGACTCGTCGGCGGTCCGGGCGTAGGCAGCCTTCGAGCTCCACGGGGACAGGCATACCCACCCGGCCACCTCGCCAGAGGCATCGGCGATGAGCACCGGGAGACGCCGGCCGATGCGTTCGGCATACCAGTTGGTCCGCCAATCGAGGGTGGTGTGTTCGAGGTCGAAGGTCGCGGGGGACGTATCGACGTAGAAGTTGTAGATGGCGTTGATGGCCGGGAGATCGGCGGGTGTGGCCGGGCGAACCCGGACGGCCGGGGAGGTCATATTGCTCATTGTGACGAGTGCAGGTTGCGAGCAGATTACGTGACCTGCCCGGCGCCACGGGGCCCCGGGCCGCCGCCCGGCTCAGCCGCCGTTGCGGGATTCGATGTAGGCCATCGTCGGCCGGTACTGGTCTTCCGTGATGTGGCCGGCGGACATGAGGTAGTTGGCGATCTGCCCGAGCGTGAGGATTGCCACGAGGTTGATGCCGGCGGCCTTGAGCCGCTGGCGTCCGCCTTCCTGACGGTCGATCAAGGTGACCGCATCGCGGACAACGAGGCCCGCGGCGCTGAGGGTGGCCGCTGTCTGCAGGATGCTCCCACCACCGGTGATGAGGTCATCGATGATGAGGCAGCTCTGGCCGCGCACGTAGATGCCTTCGATCACGTCGGCTTTATCGGTGGCGGGGGGATGGATGTAGATCATTGGGGTGTTGACACTGAGCGAGAACGCGGTGGCCACATGGAGGCCGCCGAACGGGACACCGGCGACGAGCGTAAAGGGCTGCACATGGGGGTTGCGCATGGACATCAGCGCTTCGAGCTCTTCCTTGATGATGCGGGCGCAGCGCGCCAGGGCTCTTGGATTGCTGATAAGGCGGCGCACATTGATGTAGATCGGCGAGTGAACGGCTGTGCGGCCGAGGGTGAAGTCACCGAATTCGATTGCGTTGAGTTTCCAGAGCTCTTCCGCGAGCCAGAGATTACCAACCGGCTTTGCTGTCTTGCTCAAATGATTCTCCGGGGCTGTCCATCTCGGCTGCGGAGCGCGGCGGACTGCGCGTACCGTCCTTTTTCTTGTTTACCTCCTTATGTGTCAAGTGCGACGGGGGCTGATGGGGCGGTTGACCGGGTTTATGGGTGGTTGACCCTGGAGCGCGGAGATGATGTTGGCGGCGGCCATTTCGGCCATGCGCGAGCGCGTGGCCAGGCTGGCGCTGGCGATGTGGGGCGTGATGATCACGTTTGGGAGCGAGAACAGTGGATTATCGAGCGGCAGGGGCTCCGGGGTGGTGACATCGAGGGCGGCGCCGGCGATGGAACCGGAGCGCAGGGCCTCGATGAGGGCATCCTGGTCGACTAAGCCTCCGCGGGCGGTGTTCACCAGGATCGCGGAGGGCTTCATGGCGGCGAACTGCCGGGCGCTCATCAGGTGGCGCGTTTCGGCGGTGAGGGGCGTATGGAGCGAGACGAAGTCGGATTCGGCGAGCAACGCGGGCAACGCGCGGTAGCGCAGGCCGAGGCCGGCTTCGAGGGCCGGCTTCCGGGTGCGCGAATGGTAGAGGACACGCATTTTGAAGCCGGTGGCGCGGCGAGCGACGGCCTCGCCGATTTCGCCGAGGCCGACGATGCCGAGGGTGGCCCCATAGACATCGACCCCGAGGAACCCGGTGGGCGACCAGGTTTTCCATCCTCCCGCGCGGGTATCGCGGTCGCTGGCGACCACGTTCCGGGCGGCGGCCATGAGGAGCGCCCAGGCCATGTCGGCGGTGGTCTCGGCAAGCACGCCCGGGGTGTTCGTGACCCAGATGCCGAGCGCGGCGGCCACGGCCGGGTCGATGTTGTCGTAGCCGGCGGCCATGTTGGCGACGACTTTCAGGCGCGGCGCGGCGGCGAGCATCTCCGACGAGATGAAATCGGCGACGGTGGTCAGGGCCGCATCGGCCGCGGCAAGCCTGCCGGCGAGCGCGCCGGGCGGAGGCGGGAGTTGTCCGGGCCAGGTCTCGACGGAGTGGCCGGCGGCCTCGAGGTGTTCGATGGCGCGTCCGGGCACGGCGCGCGTGATGAAGACATGCCCCATGAGAGAAAGTCTGGAGTCCCCCACTCGCAGATTCCAGCGGGCGTTGTAAGGTTGCTGGCAGAACGACCCCGCGGAGCAGGCCTGAATGACTACCGAGGCAGCAGCACCACCGAAACCATCACCGAGCGAGGCAGTTCTCAACTCGGTGTACCAGTCGGCGGAACGGCTGAAGCTGAACCCGGAGGTGGTGGACCTGTTGCGGACATCGTGGCGGGAGGTGCGGGCCCAACTGCCGGTGCGGATGGATAACCGGAAGCTGCGCATCTTCGAGGGGTACCGGGTGCAGCACAACGGCGCCCGCGGCCCGTATAAGGGCGGCGTGCGCTTTCATCCGCAGGCCGACCTGGACGAGGTGCGCGCGCTGGCGATGCTCATGACCTACAAGTGCGCCCTCATGGAGCTGCCGTTCGGTGGCGCCAAGGGCGGCGTAATGTGCGACCCAACCCGGATGAGCGAGACAGAACTGAACCGCCTGACGCGCACCTACACGCACCACATCGGCATGGTGCTCGGCATCAGCCGGGACATCCCGGCGCCGGACATGGGGACCAACGCGCAGACGATGGCGTGGATGATGGATGCCTACGGGCAGCGATACGGGTACACGCCGGGCATCGTAACCGGGAAGCCCGTTGAGCTTGGTGGCAGCCACGGGCGCGACCAGGCGACCGGGCGCGGCGTCGCGCTGTGCATGCGGCAATATGCGGAACGCGAGGGAGTCGACCCACGCGAGATCCGCGTGGTGATCCAGGGGTACGGCAACGTCGGTTCGTGGACGGCCCGGATCGCGCGGGAGCTCGGTTTTCGGATCGTTGCGGTCAGCGACGTGAAGGGGGGCATCGCCAACCCGGACGGGCTCGACATCGCGGCGCTCGACCAGTGGTTCGCGATCGCGGGGAGCGTGGCCGGGTTCGAAGGTGGCGAACCGATCACCAACGAGCAGCTGCTGGAAACGGAGTGCGACTACCTGGTGCCCGCGGCGCTGGGCGAGGTGATCACCGGGGAGAACGCGCCACGCGTTCGCGCCCGGGCCGTCATCGAGGCAGCGAACCACCCGGTGACGCCGGACGGCGACGAGGTGCTGAACGCCCGGCGCATCCCGGTACTGCCGGACATCCTCGTCAATGCCGGGGGCGTGACGGTGTCGTACTTCGAGTGGACGCAGAACATCCAGCAGTTCCGTTGGTCGCTGGAGATGGTGAATGGGGAGCTCGAGAAACGCATGGTTGCCGCCTTCGACGACCTGATGGGGCGCGCCGACAGGGACGGGACGCTCCCTCGCCAGGCAGCATTTGATATCGGCGTTGAACGGGTGGGGAAGGCCATCCTGCTGCGCGGGTTTGTATAGGCACGGGTGAGGCCGGTGGCTGCCGGCCAGCGTGGTTGGGTGATTCCACGTGGGCCTGTGGCCGACCGGTTCCCGGAGCGGCCGACGCTGTTCTTTGGCCAGACGAACATCGGGCGGGAGTTCGCCCTGGTGGCTGTGCTCATCCCGGAGGAGGCCGGCGGCGTATTGCCGGGTGATGTTGGCGACAATGCTGGCGTTGGGCAATACGGGCATGGTCGCGTATCCGTTCGGCGTGCTGGCCGACCGGCTCGGGGAGCGCGGGACGCCTGTCGCGTTGGGGGCGGTCGCGATGGTCACGTTGGTGTCCGCGTCTTCGCGGGGCCGGAGGAGGCCGGGGAGCCGGTGCGAGTCGCCACGGGGGCCCGGGCCGAATAAGCTCTGGGAAGAACTCTTGCCGGGGGGCCCACATTGGGACGAGACGAGATCGCCGCGCTTATCGCCATCCTGACCGCCGAACGGGAGAAGGGGCCATCGAGCCCGGCCATCGGCACCTGGAAGATCCAGTTCGATAAGAAGCGCGGCGCGTTCATTTTCGACAAGTGCGAGAACGACGGCTATTGCGAAGAGCGGCCGGCGGTCATCGCGCTGGATGGGCGAATCCTCGACCCCGGCGGGCCGCTGTTCGAGTAACGTCACCCGTTTTCCACGATGCATCCCCCGAATTCGCTCCCATGGTCTCGTCCAGCCGGCCAGGTGTGCCGATAGTGACAGTGGGAGTAAAGATTCAACGTGATCGTCCGCACGGCACCGCCACCCGACCGTCAGCGCGTCCTGCGCGTCCTGATCGTGGATGACTGCATCGACGACGTACGCCGCGTGCGCGAACTCTTGCACGGCGCGGGAACCTTTGTAACGCAGACCGCCCGGACGCCGGACGAAGCGGAGGGGCTGCTGCGCGATGGCTCGTTCGACGTGATGCTGGTCGATTCGGGGCTGTGGGGCGACCCTGGAACGGCGCTGGCGCAATACCTTCGCGAACACCGGAGCGATGTCGCCGTGGTGCTGCTGACCGGGGGCGAGAACGAAGGCGAGGCGTTGCCCGCCCTCAAACTTGGGGCGCACGACTTCTTCAACCGGAGCCACCTCGACGACGGCCAGCAGCTCATCGTGCGCATCCTCGGGGCATTCGAAGAGAACCGGAACCTCCGCCGGCGCGACACGATGGTGCGCTGGCTCGAGCGGGAGGCGCGGACGGACCATCTGACCGGTCTGTACAACCGGCATGCGTTCGACGAGCGCCTCGCGGAGGTTTGCGAAGAGGCTCGCGGGGAGCGCCGGCCGGTCACGCTGGTGCTTGTGGACATCGCCGGTACTCGCGTGGTGAACGAAGTGCACGGCCACGATGTGGGCGACGACATGATCCGGCGGACGGCCGCCGGGATCGCTCGCTGCGTGCGCGGCACGGACTTCGCGGCGCGCATCGGCGGCGACGACTTCGGGGTGATCCTGCCGGACGGCGACCTCGCCCTGGGGCGGCTCATCGCGCGGCGCATCGCCCACGAAATCGAACGGTTGAACGGCGATGAGTGGGCCGACCTGGTACCGGTGAGCGTGACATTCGGCGTTGCCACCGGTGTGAACTGCGGCCCGGCCGAACTGTTCGCGGCGGCCGATCAGCAGCTTTCCGACGACAAGTCGTTCCGGCCAGTGATAGGGCTCTTTCGAGGAACGGTGGAGCCCGACGGGCCATCGGTGGCCTGAGGAGACCGTCAGTCCCGGCTGGCAAGGCGGCGCAGCGCATCGACGATCGACTGGGTGCCCTCGGCGCCGCGTCCCTGCGCCTGGATGACCTGGAAGAGCTGCGAGACCAGGGCGGTCCCGGGGAGGGGCGTGTGGCCGCGCGCTGCCTCGTCGAGGACGAGGTGGAGGTCCTTCTGCATGAGATCGACCATGAAGCCGGGCGCGTAGTCGCCTCGAATGGCGCGGGGGCCCAGGTTCGAAAGCATCCAGGAGCCCGCGGCGCCGGCGCTGACGACCTCGAGCATCTTCGCGGGATCGACTCCCGCACCGCGCGCCAGGGAGATGGCCTCGGCCATGGCCAGCAGGTTGAGGCCGCCAGCGACCTGGTTGCAGAGCTTTACGACCTGGCCGGCGCCGGCGGGGCCGGCGTGGACGATGGTCTTGCCCATGGCGCGCAGGACAGGCAGGCAGCGCTCGAAGACGGCCGGGTCCCCGCCAACCATGATGGCGAGGGTGCCGGCGCGGGCGCCAACATCTCCGCCGCTGACGGGGGCATCGAGCATCGCGATCCCGCGGGATGCGAGCCCGGCCGCGACGGCACGCGCTGTCTGGGGCGCGATTGTGGAACAGTCGATGTAGGCCGAACCGGGCGCGGCGCCTTCGGCGATGCCGCCGGGGCCAAGGGCAATGGCCTCGACATCCGGGGAGCTGGTGACGCAGGAGATGGTCACTTCACTGGCGGCGGCCACTTCCGCGGGAGAGCCCGCGCGGGCGGCACCACGCTCGAGAAGCGGGTCCATGCGGGAGGGCGTCCGGTTCCAGACGGTGACGTGGAAGCCGGCCTTCAAGAGGTTGGCGGCCATTGGAGCGCCCATGATGCCGAGTCCGACGAATCCGACGCGTTCGATTGCCACGGTTGGCCTCCAGGGTCAGCCGAGGGGCGCATCCCACGGGAGGGTATTGCGGCCCGGCTGGAGAATCGGCTTGACCACCCCATCGGCGATGACCGTGAGGATGTCATATCCCGCGTAGAGGGTGGGATCCATGCCGCGCAGCGCCCACGAGAGCTTCTCTTCCTCGGCGTAGGTCGCTGCGCCGAGGACCACGAGGGCGCGCGCATCCGCGGGGCGTGAGACACGGGGGGCAGCCTCCTTCAGCAGGCGGCGCAAATTGCGGCGGAGCGAGGCGCTCCACTCGTCGTTTTCCGGGGCGGGCGTCCCCAGCACGCAGGACTGCCCGGAGCCGAGGTCGTTCGCTGTCCAGGCGTCCTCGGCGGGGATGACGCGGGTCTCTTCGATATCGGGCTGCTGGGCGGCGAGGACGATGCGTTGCGTAAGCTCTTCGCGGTCTTCCTCCGAGGAAGGGAGGCGAAGGAGCTCGACGGAGTTGAGCTGGAACGTGCCGGGAACGCGGTTGGTGAACTGGGCCCAGTGGGCCGCGAGGCCGCCCAACGCGGTGACGACGGAGCCGGCGGTATCGACCCGGCGGAAATAGAGGCGGACCGGGCGCGTGAGTTCGAGGCGGCCATCGCCGAGCGTGCGCGCTCCCGAGAGCGACAACACGAGTTCACTGAGGCCGGGTTCGGTCGCCGGCAGGGTTGCGCCCCGGGGAGCCCAGAGGGCGACCGCGCGGCCCTCGGCGTCGAGGCGCTGTTCGATTGCGGCCCGGGCGGCTTCCCACTCCAGGCTGGCATCGGCGGCGAGCGTGTTAAGCACGGTGACGGTGAGCGTCCAGCGCCGTCCGACAGAAACCTCGGCGGAGAGGGTGGAGCCATCGGAACTGGCGGAGCCGACGGCGACGGAGCGGGCGTAGTACGGGCCGAACCAGCCGAGGAACAAGCGCAACCCGGCCTCAGCGGGATCGGCCGGGTAGCTGAGGCCGGTCATGGGGAGCGCCGGTCAGGCGTCGCGGCCGCCGCCGCGGATGCGCGGTGGGTTCACCGTGGCCACGACGATCGAGGGGTCGGTGAGGATTTCAACCCCGTCCACCGGTGCGATATCGCCGACCGTGAGGCTGACATCAAAGCTCTTGAGGCCCGAGAGGTCGACGGGGATCGAGTCGGGGATGGCGAGAGGCAGGCAGCGGACCGAGACGACATCGAGCCCGGGGAGAAGCGTGCCGGCCAGGTCGCGAACCGCCGGCGCTTCGCCGACGAGCCGAAGGGGAACGTTGGCCTGGATGGGGACATTGGGATCGACCTGGAAGAAGTCGACATGGATCGGGTCGCCGGTGCCACCGGCGCGGTCCATGCCGCGCAGGATGACGTAGCGGGGATCCTTTTCGCCATCGACCTTGAGCTCGATCATGGCTCGCAGGCCGGCGGAGCGGATGGTGCGAGAGAACTCGCGCGCATCGATTTCGATGGCGCGGGACTCGATGCCGCGGCCATAGACATTCGCGGGGAGCCGGCCCTGGCGGCGGAGATGGCGGACTTTCTTGCCGAGGACGGCGCGGGGCGCCGCCTGGATGGTTACGCGTTCAGCCATGGTGGGGACATCCTCCGCGCCACGCTCAATACGTGGCGCAACGTTTCCAATCTATCCGGAAGGCTGGCACGGTCAAGTATGTCGCGGCGGGCAACCGAAAGCCGCCCGCGAGGGGCGGCTCAGGCGAAGGCCCTGGCCTTAGCGCGGAGCGGTTCAGGCGGGCTTGATTTCGGCGACCTTCGCGCGGGCAGCGGCCTTGTCGCTATACCAGAGGACGTTGATTTCCTTGAAGGCCGCGGCATCGGCGGGCACATCGTCTTCGGCGAAGATGGCGGTCACGGGGCAGGCGGGTTCGCAGGCGCCGCAGTCGATGCACTCATCAGGGTTGATGTAGAGCATGCGGTCTTCGCCTTCGTCGAAGTGGATGCAATCCACAGGGCAGACCTCAACACAGGCCTGGTCCTGGACATCGATGCAAGGGCTGGTGATGACGTAGGTCATGCGGGTATGGCTCCTTCCCGTCGGGTGCTGCGTTCAAGCCACTCGGGCTTCCGCATACTACTATCGGCGTCTCCGTGTGTGAAGCGAAGCGCAAGCAGGGGAATTGGCCGGATGACGGCTAGGCTTCGCTGGGGAGCGCGCGGAAGGGGACCGGCTTGCCGGAGCGGAGGTCGACAGCGTGAAACCGGCCGGACTTAATGGCGTCGATGAGCTCGCGTTCGTCTCGGATCTCGGCTTCGAAGTACGTCGCGCACTTGCCCACGTCGCTGATGGCGTGAGAGTCGGTGCCACCGGTGCCGGGGAGCTGCATCATGCCGGCGAGGCGGCGGGAGAACTCGTTTTCCTTGTCGCTGCCACGGCCGTTCAGTTCTTCGAGCGCCTGGACGTACTGGTATGCCGGGTTGCGGGAGGCCTTTTCGAGCGACGCCTTGTACTCGTCGTCGTTGCGGCTGAACCAGGGCATCTGGCGCCTGTAGGGATGGGCGGCCACCATGGCGCCATCGACCTTCTCGACGTAGCTGGCCAGCTCCTTCGAGCGGTGCATGCCGAAGACGTACTTATCGATGCCGAACGCGAGGAGGTGGCCGTCGTCGGTGCTGATTTCGACTCCGGCGAGCACGAGGAAGTTGTGCTTGGCGCGGAGTTCCTCGACGGCCTTGTAGTCCCAGACGGTGTCGTGCTCGGTAAAGACGATGGCATCGAGTCCGGCAGCCTTGGCCCGCACGATCAGGTCATCGGGGTTGAGCACGCTGTCGTGGGAGCGGGGCCAAGTGTGGCTGTGAAGGTCAATGAGCATGGCGGGCTGCCGGCTACTATAGCCATCCCGTCGTTACGGGGGCAACGCTACTGACGCGCGCGGTGCATCGGGGGCCAGTTCGCACGTTGTTGTCCCGCCGGTAACATCGCGTTCATCTCGCAGGGCGATACTGTGCGCATGGAACTGCAACAGAGGATCTGTGAACACCGCTGGCGGTACTTCGTGAACGTCGAGGCGCGGGCAATCCGCGTCCGCGAATGCGAACGATGTGGCAAGCGTGCGGTGGTGCCGACCCGGCTCGACCCGCTTCCGCGGGAGCGAGTGACGCGCGTCGGCGCCTAGCCGTCCGTGGCTTCCTGCCGGGCGATGCGCTCGAGCCGTGCCTTTCGCTGGTTTGGCTCCTTTCCAACGAACGACGGCCTGTAGTCGCTCTGCCGCCCCTGGATCTGGGCCGTGTGCTGTCTGTCGTGGCGATAGAACGAGCGCAGCCACTGGAGGACGGTGAGGGTGCCGAATGCCGGGCTTGTGGCGGTGCGATCGAAGGCGGCGAGCGGGATGCCATCGATGAGCCCGAGGGTGTAGGCGCGCTCCAGTTCGAGTGCGCGGAGGAGTTCCGGGACCGTGTGGCCGTTCGCGCGTTCGACGGGGATGGCGACGGGTTCGACGGCTACGCTGGCGGTGTCCGGGTTGTCCTCGCGGAGCGCGGCGCGGACCCAGGAGTCATAGGCCCGCTCCATCTCGAGCAGGTGAGCGAGCTGTTCAAGGGCGGTCCACTGTTCCTCGCCTTCGGCATCCACAGGGACACGGAGGGCGTCCCGCGGGGAAAGGCCGGCGGCGGCGGCGATTAGCGCGGCACGCTCGGTGGCCATCTTCTGCTTGAGTTCAGCGACCTGTTCAGGTGTTGCCACGAGGATTCCCTCCCCTGGTGATCCAGGCGCCCAGGCGCCTGATGCCCTGCCAGATGCCATAGGGGATGGCGGCGAGCAGAGCGGCGAACATGATGAGCCCGCCATAGAGCGTGCCGAAGAGCCATTCGAACGCGAGGTCGAGCATGGGGCCATCGTACTGGAACTCAAGCATGCCCGGGGAAAGGGACTGCAAGTCCGCGGTCGGGCAAACTCGGTCCATGGCGTTTCGCAAGCTGCTGGGTGGTGGCGGTCCGCGGTTCGCGGCCGATTGGCTCGTCGTGGGATTGGGTAACCCGGGCGAGCAATACGCAGGCACGCGCCACAACGTGGGCTTCCGGGTGGTGAACACGCTGGCGAAGCGGGCACACACTCAGCCGAGGGCCACCGGAAGCCTGATGCACATTGGCGTGGGCGAGCTTGCCGGCCAAAAGGTAGCCCTGGTGAAGCCAAAGACGTTCATGAATGCGAGCGGCCGGGCAGTGGCGCAAGCGTTGCAGTGGACGGGTTGCGAGATCACGCGCACGGTCGTCCTGTACGACGACCTGGACCTGCGGGTCGGTGCGTTACGTATCCGGGCCGGGGGTGGCCACGGTGGGCACAATGGCCTGAAAAGCATCGGCCAGGCCGCCGGGCTCGGCTTCATCCGGGTGCGCGTTGGGATCGGGCGGCCGACGGTGAATGGCGAGCCGACCTGGGACCCGGAGATCGTCTCCGAGTGGGTGCTGGGCGTGCCGCGCGGGGAGGACAAGCGCGCGCTCGATGCAGCCGTGGAGTTTGCAGCCGACGCCGTGGAGGCCATCCTGCGTGAGGGACCCGAGGCCGCGGCCAACCGTTTCAACCGGAAGTGAACCGGACATGCCACGGGGCTCATGGCCGCACCACCGGGACGGGCAGCCGGTGGGCTGGATAGTGATCGCGGGGAGCCTATGGCTTACCGGGGGAACCAGGACATGGAAGCCCAGGCGAGCCGCGTGGATTGACCCGGGCCATCATTCACCGCCGGCGGTCGTTACGCGGCCCGATGAGGATGAGCACGAAGCTGAGCAGGAGGAAGGCGCCCCCAAAGAGCGCAAAAAGCGCGAAAGAGGGGATCGGCGACGAAGCGCCTCCTGGATCAGGAGCGGGTTGGAGCCCGGCCGCGTGGAGCTGAGCCGGGGCGCCGAGACGAGCCGCCACCCCAACCCAGGCCAGCCCGAAGCGCACCAACCACTGCATGCGCTTCCAGACGCGGCGAGGCTCAGGAATGTTCCTTACCGAGGCGGCCGAGAAGGGCCGCAACGGTGTTGCCGGCCACGCCGCTCGCGTCGGAGAAGCGTTCGGTTTCCAGGAGGGCGGCAATGATACCGGGCGGGAAGAGCGCTTCGGGGTCGTCCCCCGGGAGCTGGCTGCGGTGGGCCTGGATGCTGGCGAGCTTGGTTTCGCGAACGAAGCCGATGGGAACCTGATAGTGCCAGGGGGCCGCCCCAATCGCGGACCGGGGCGGCCGTGGGGGGTCGCCCATCATGCCGATGCACTTTTCGTACTGGGGGACGAATAGCCCGGCCGGAAAGGCGGCATATAGCAGAGGTGGCCGGGGGAGGGGGAGCGAGGCCCATGCCTCAGTCACCCAGCGGTAGAGGGCGATGTGGTCGGGGTGGCCATAGACGCCGTCCGGTCCGAGGCTGAGGACCAGGTCGGGCCGGCGGCCAACGATGAGGCGGGTGACACGGCGCTGCTCGCCCCTGCCGTGCTGGAGTTCGCCATCCGGCAGGCCCCAGAACCGGGGAGGATGGGCGCCAAGCAGCCTGCAGGAGGCGCGCAACTCGGCCTCTCGCGCGTCTGCGACTTTGCCCGGCGCCGTGGGGCCGCCATCGTGGCGCTTGCCACGTTCCCCGAACGAGGCGCACTCGAGGTAGCAGTCCCAGCCGGCGCTTGCTGCCAGCGCGATCGTCCCGGCGAAGCTGTAGGCTTCGTCGTCGGGGTGGGGAATGAACGCGAGGAGGGTGGGCATCGCGGCGATCGTAGCCGGTGGCCGGGAAATGGGCGGGGGACATCCAGCGCGCGCTTTGCTAGAGTTGGCACGCTCGTACAGCAGGCCTGAACTACCGCATGAGCGGTTGCGAGGGCCTAAGGACAACACCATTCCAGGAGAATCAGGAACATGGCCGGAAGGCTTGCAGGCAGGGTCGCTATTGTTACAGGGGCGGGCCGGGGCATCGGGAGGGGCGAAGCGCTCCTCCTGGCGAAAGAGGGCGCGAAGGTCGTCGTCAACGACTTCGGCGGCAGCGTCACAGGAGAAGGCGGCACAACGTCGCCAGCCGATGAGGTGGTCGCCGAAATCAAGGAGATGGGCGGCGATGCGGTCGCGAACTACGGAAACGTGGCTTCGATGGCCGATGGCGAAGCGATGGTGAAGCAGGCACTCGACACGTTCGGGCGCCTGGACATCCTGGTGAACAACGCAGGCATCCTGCGCGACCGGATCATCTTCAACATGACCGAAGAGGAGTGGGATACGGTGATCGCGGTGCACCTGAAGGGGCACTTCACGATCACCCGGTACGCGTCGATCGTCTTCCGGCAGCAGCGCGGCGGCCGGATTGTGAACACAGCGTCGGAGTCCGGACTGGGGAACCTTGGCCAGGCGAACTACTCAGCGGCCAAGGAGGGCATCGTTGGGCTGACGCGAACGCTGGCGCTCGACCTCGGCAAGTACGGGGTGACGGCGAACGCCATCCGCCCGCGCGCGGCGACGCGGCTGACGCTGAGCCCCGAGATGGAAGCGGCACGGCAGCGGCGCGAGCAGCTGGCGGCGCAGGCTGGCGGGGGGGCAACAGCCCCGGCGGGCTCGACCGCGCAGGCAGTAACCGGGATTGCGGCCATGGCGCCGGAACTCGTCGCGCCGCTGGTGGTCTACCTGTGCCTGGACGAAGCAGCGAACGTCAACGGGCGCGACTTCATCGTGGGCGGGAACGAAATCAGCCTGATGAGCCTCCCGCAGCGCGAGCGGACGATCTACAAAGAGGGCGGCTGGGACCTGGACTCGCTGGCCAGGGTGTTCCCGACCACGCTGGGCGCCGGTCTGGTAAACCCGAAACCGGCCGAGGGAAAGTAGGGGGCTGCACGACGACCGGGGCGCGGCCCCGGCGGTCGCCGGGGCCGGGGCCCCTTCCGGACGAAGTCCTCATCGAGGTATCAGGCGAATAGCACTTCACCGGACGGCCCTGGCCCCCGGCCCGCAGCATCTCTGCCATGGACTCGTATCGCCGGTCATCGTCATCGATCTGCTGATCGATGGCTTCACGGTCCGCGAAGTGGTGGGCGAGGGCCGCGTGAACCCGGGCAAGGGACCGCCGTGGGAATACCTGGTCCTCAATCTGAGCCGGTGATGCCCCGCCCGTGTGGAGCAGCGCCACTGTATCGACGCGGATGCAGTGGCCCGCGCCGCGCGAGCGTCTGCCGCCGCTCGCCTGAACAGCATCACATCACCGGTACGTGCTGGGCGTGCGATACCCGCACCATGCCCGGTACCCTTGGAGCCATGGCGAAAGATGAATCGTTTGACATCACCACAGGCTGCGACCTGCAAGAGGTCGCGAACGCCGTGAACCAGGCGCGGAAGGAGATCTCCACGCGGTTCGACTTCAAGAACGTCGTCGCGGAGATCGACTATGACCACGGGGCGACGAAAATAGGCCTGCATGCGGCAGACGACTACAAGCTCGAGGCGATGTGGCAGGTACTGAGCCAGCGTCTCATCGCGCGGAATGTGCCGGTCAAGAACCTCGTGCGGGGGACGCCGCAGAAGGCTTCGGGCGGGACGATCCGGCAGGAGATCACGCTGGTCCAGGGCATCGAGCAGGACATCGCGAAGAAGATCGTCAAGTTCGTGAAGGACCAGAAGTACAAGAAGGCGCAGGCCCAGATCCAGGGCGACGCGGTCCGGGTGAGCGCGCCGAGCCGCGACGAGCTGCAGCAGGTGATTGCGGACCTGAAGCAACAGGACTACGGGATCGAGCTGAAGTTCGGCAACTACCGCTGAGGGGCGTCACACGGGCCGGGTAAAGACCTGCTCCAGCGCCTTGCGCCGGCGTTCGGCGGCCTCGCGCTGGAGGCGGAGCCGCCAGTCAGTGCGGTGCTGGTTGCGTTGTTCGTAGCGCACCCAGCCCAGTACGAGCGCGGCGAGCGCGGCAACGAAGACCAGGTTCCCGCCGAGCCAAAGGACCAGGATGGCCATGCGCTGGTCGGTGATGGCGGCGGGTGCCCAGGCGGGCGCGTTCGCCGCGAAGCGCTCGTGCATGGCCGTGCTCATGCCCAGGAACATACCTCCGAAGAGGGCTTTGTGCGCCATTTCGACCGCCACGTAGAGCGCTCGCAGCGGGTAGGGCATGCGCCAGCGAAGCGGGTCGGCAGCAAGAACCGGCGACCAGAAGAGGAGCCCGGCCAGGAGCAGCGTGGCCTGTTGGAGGTCGCGCAGGAAGACGTTCGAGGCCGCCTCGCCGGTGAGCGCCGTGAATTGCCAGGCATAGGTGACGACGGCGAAGCCGAGCCACGTCACCACCGGGAAGGTGATGGCTGCCACGGCACGGTTGCGATAGGCACCGCGGAGCAGCCGGCGCCGGGCCGGGCCGGCCACGCGAAAGGCAAGGGTGAGGGGCGCGCCGAGCAGGATGAGCGGCGGCGCGATCATGGTGATGAACAGAAAGCCCGTGAAGTTCGCCCAGAGCAAGACGTTCCCGTAGTGCTCCATGGGGGAGAGCACTGCAAGCAGCATGACGGTGACCCCCGCCACGAACGTCGAGGCTCGCCAGGCGGGGTGCGGCGTGCCGCGGCGGCGGGCTCGGCTCCAGGCCTGGAGGTAGGCGCCCGCCGCGAGCGCGCCGAGGCCGAGCCATGGGAGGTCCCATGACCAGTGGGACAGTATTTCGGCCACGCCGGGGGCACGTTCCACGGGCGATTACCGGACTCCGAATGCCTCGAAGGTGAGGATGGTGAACGTATCGCGTATGTGCGGGATGGAGTGGATCTGCTTCTCGATGAGGCGGCCCAGGCTATCGACGTCGTTGATATAGAGCTTCACCAGGAGGTCGTATTGGCCCGTGATCGAGTAGCACTCGGAGAAGCTCTCGACTTCGGCGATGCGGTTGGCCACCTCGGTGGTGTGGCCGGGATCGGTCTTCACCATCACGAACACTGCGCGCATGGGGCCAGTGTACGACAGCGTGGGCGCGGCCGGCCGCGGGGGTGGCGCCGCTCAGTAATCGTTGGGCGAGACGGCGCCGCCGAGGGCATCGCGCAGGGCGGCGATGCGGGCGCGCTCGGCCAGCAGGTCGAGGATTTCCAGCGCCTCGGCGGGCGTGGGCGTCTCCCCGGCTTCCTCGATGAGGCGCGTGACCTGCCGGTCGATATCGCGGATCTGGCGTTCGAGCTGGTCGAGCGTGAGGGGCGGGGTGCCATTCCCGCCGGGCGCGGGGGTCGCGGGACTCGGGGAAGGTGAGCCGGCTCCCGGGGCGCCTGGACCGGGTGTGCCCACACCGGCCGTTGGCGACTCCTGTCCGGGCCCGGCGCCGGGGGCGGACGGCGATGCTCCAGGCTGGGCGGTTGGCTGTTCGCCGGGCCGGGGGGTGGCATCGCCCGGCCCGGGAGCCGGACTCTCCGTGCCCGGCGGTGGCGTGGGCGGGTAGAGCAGCCGGAGGACCACCTCGTAGTCGTGCCGGGAATCGTCGGTGGGCACTTCGAGGAGGGCGCGCCGGAATGCTTCCAGCGCCTCGGGGAGACGGCCCGCGGAGAACTGGTGATGGCCGATGCTGGCATAGGCGCGCGCCCGGGTGTCGGCGTTGTTGGACGGGAGCGCCCTCCGTGCAGCGAAGATCGCCTCGTCGTAGCGACCGGCGGCGTGGTAGGCGGCGGCGAGGTTGATGGCGACGTCAGGATCGTCCGGCCGTTCGACCTGCGCTTCGAGGAACTTCTCGATGGCGGCTGCGTGGTCGCCGCGGGCGAGGGCGTCCCTGCCGGCTTCGTTGGCTTCGTAGGCGCCCGTGGCGCAGCCAGAAAGCAGGAGCGCAGTGAGGGCCACGGTTGCCGCTTTTCGCCAGCCACCGCGCCCGATGCGCTCGGCCAGCGCCCCGAGCACGAGAAGGGCGAGGGCGGCGCCCGCGAAGTAGCGGTAGCGCTCGATCGGGATTGCGGTGGGGCGGGCATCGACCTGTGCGCGCTCGACCGACTGGAGCCGGCCATCGACGATGCCCGGCACGATCGAGAGATCCGCGCCCAGGTAGCGTCCCCCGGCCGCGACCGCCAGCGCGCGCAGGAAGGGCTCGTCCAGGCGCGTGACGACGGGCTGGCCGGATTCGTCGAGAAGGGGCTGCTCGGTGCGGGTGCGGAAGTCGAGCACGGGGATGGTCGCGCCATCGGGCGTGCCCACGCCGGCGACAAGCAGCTCGGCGCCGGACTGCTGGACCGCCAGCGCAGCCGCGGCGGGGTCGCCTCCGAGGTCATCACCGTCAGTGAGGAGGAGGATGACGCGGCCGGAGGCGCCCTGGTCGCTGAGGAGACTGACGGCCTCCTGGAGGCCGAGCCCTGCCGAGGTTCCGCCCTCGACGAAGACGACGCCAGTGGCCAGCGAATCGATCACGCGGGTGGCGGCGGCGAAGTCGGTGGTGAGGGGGAAGCGCGTTCGAGCGCTGCCGGCGAACACCACGAGGCCGACGCGGTCGCCCCCGAGACGGGTGAGCGTGGCTTTCACGGTGTCCTTGGCGGCCTGGAGGCGGCTGGGGACGATATCACGCGCATCCATGCTGCGGGAGACATCGACGACGACGACCAGGTCGGCGCCGGTGCGCGGGATGCGAGAGTCCTTGGTACCCGAGCGCGGTTGAGCCGCGGCGGCGATGGCCGCGGACACCGCGAGAGCGAAGAGCACGGCCGCCAGGTACGGCGGCGCGGCGGCGCGAACGCGCGAAACCTGGGCCGCGCGCCGGTAGCCTCGCCGCACGCCCCACAGCCAGACGCCGAAGGCGAGCGGCACCAGCGGCAGCATAGCGAGTACCCAGGGGTGGGCAAACGTCAGGCCGGTCACGCTGGCGACCTCCTCAGCAGAGTGCCCCGGAGGACGAGTTCGAGGAGGAGCAGGCCGGCCGCCGTCGCGGCGAACCATGGCGCCATCTCCGTGAACCGTTCGAACGACTCGCGGCTGATGCGGCTCGTCTCGAGCTTGCCGATTTCCTCGTAGACATCGGCGAGGGCCTGGGGGCTGCTGGCGGCGAAGTACCGGGCGTTGGTGCGGTCCGCGATTTCCTGGAGGAGCTCCTCATCGATCTCCTGGCGGCCGAAGGGGCTATCCCCCGAGACGACGCCGATGGTGTAGACACGGATCTTGAGGGCGACGGCGAGGTCGGCCGCCGCCTCGGGGCTGATCGAGTCCGCGTTATGTTCACCGTCCGTCAGGAGGATGACGATGCGGCTGGCGGCGGTGGAGTCCTGGAGCATGTTGAGAGCGTCAGCCAGGCCGACGCCGATGCCCGTGCCATCGGGCAGGAGCCCGCTTTCGAGGTCCGCGATCATGCGGTCGAGGGCCGCGTAGTCCAGGCTGGGCGGCGAAAGCGGCATCGAGTCCTTTTGGAAGACAACGAGGCCGATGCGGTCGTTCTCCCTGCCCTTGATGAACTCGCGAACGACCTCCCTGGTGACATCCAGGCGAGTGGAGTCGCCAAAGCGCTGTTGCATGGAACTGGAGATGTCGAGCGAGAGGGCGATGTCGATGCCCTCGCCGGGAATGACGGCGGTGGCGTTGCCCTTGCGGGGGCCGGCGATCGCCACCGCGAGGGCCACGACCGCGAGGACACGAAGCGCGGGAAGCGCCCGGGCGGCTCGCAGGCGCCAGCCGGGAGCGATGCCGGCCAGGGGCGCGGTCGTGGGGACGGGGTAGCCGCGGGCGCGGCGGCGCGCGAGCCAGGCGACGGGCAGGGCAAGCAAGGCCAGGCCAAGCGCGGCGGGCAGCGCGAACTCCATCAGGCGCTCACCTCCACGATTTCGCGGGCCATGACGAGGTCGGCCCGGCGGCGCTCGGCCGCGGGCCGATAGCCGGCATAAACCACGGCATCGCACTCATCGAGGAGGCCGCCGACCAGTCGCGCCTGCCAGCGGTCGATGCCCTGTTCTTCCAGGCGGCGGCGGAGCTCGGTGCTGGTGAGGGCAGTCGCGCGGAGGCCGTAACGCTGGGCGAGCTCCGTCTTCACCACCAGCGACATGACCCGGTAAGCGGAGACTGGGTCGGAGTCGATGACTGCTTCGGCCGCGTGCAACCCCGGGATCTCCGGCGCGGTGGGCATTGGCGCGGGAACCTGCCGGGGCCGCCGGGCCCAGCGCCTGGCGAGCAGCCAGCCTCCAATGAGGACGAGGGCGACCCCGAGCACGCCCGCCACGGCGATGGCTGGCCGGAGCAGCGGCGACCCGGCCCCGTCGATGGCGACTGGCGAGGCCAGCGGGGTTAGTTCGAGCGGGTCACCTGGCCCGAGCGTGGGCAGCACCGTGACCTGGACGGCCGGCAACGCGCGCGTCGTGACGTCGGCGCCCGAGACGATCGCGATGGCCGGGGAGAGCGCAATGTCGCCGGGCAGGAATGGCGCGAGCACGACTTCGAACACCCAGAGCGATTCGGCGCCGCGGTTGACAACGGTGGGCGATTCGGAGGTGACCAGCTCGACGCCGGCCCACGACGGGGTGCCGGGAGTGAGCTCGACCTCGGCGCCGGCTGGCGCCGTGACAAAGATCGTCGCGGGCAGGTGTTCGCCGATGAGCGCCGATGAGCGACGGAGCTCGACGCGATCCGCAGTTGGCTCCTGCGCGGACAGGATGGCCGGGAGCAGCCCGAACAGGCCGGCGAACATGGCGACAGCGGCCGCGCGCCTCACGCGGCACCCACCGTCCGGCGCCTGAAGAACCGCAACAATGCGGGGACGTAGTCGACCCCGACCATGAGCGGGATCTCGTCGATGCCGATGGCGCCGAAGAGGCGCTTTCGTTCCTCGTCGAGCTCGGCCACGCGGCGGGCATAGGCCTCGCGGACGGACCGGCTCCCGGTATCGATTTCGGCCGGCTGGCCGCTCTCGCTATCGGCGAGGGTGATGATGCCGGCATCGGGGAGTCGCTCGTCGATGGGCTCGCGGACGCGGAGGGCGATGATGTCGTGGCGGCGCGCGGCGGCGCGGAGCTGGCGGGGGTCGATGCTCGCGAGGAAGTCGGAGACGAGAAAGACGGTGGCGCGGCGCTTCTGGACGCCGGTGAGGTATTCGAGGGCGGCGCCGATATCGGTGCCGGTGGTTTCCGGGCGAGCCCAGAGCATCTCGCGCACGACGCGGAGGACGTGGGTGGCGCCGCCCGACGGCCGGACGTAGCGCTCCGGCTTGCTGGCGAACAGGAGCAGGCCGACCCTGTCCTTGTTGCGGATGGCCGCGAGCGCGAGCACGGCGCAAACCTCGGCGGCAAGGTCGGACTTGCTCTGATCGAGGGCCCCTGCCCGCTGCGATGCGCTGACATCGACAGCGAACAGGACGGTGAGGTCGCGGTCCTCGCGGTAGCGGCGGATGGAGGCCTGGCCGGTGCGCGCGTAGGCCTTCCAATCGAGCGAGCGGACATCGTCGCCGGGCACGTAGGGCCGCAGCTCGTCGAATTCGAGGCCGCGGCCACGGAAGACCGCATGATACTCACCGAGGAACAGGCTGTTCACCAGGCGCCGCGCCTTGATTTCGATGGCGCGGACGCGGTCGAGCAGTTCCGGCGGGATGCGCCCGGGCCCGGTGGATTGGGCGCTCCCCATCCTGGCGCGGTCCCGGCGGGGGTCAGTTGGCGGGCGGCGGCGGAATGGCAGCCTCATCGGCGGGCCCCCGTTCGGCGTTCAGGGGACATCGACCCCGTCGAGCACGCGGTCGATCAGGTCGTCGGTGGTGAGTTCCTCCGCCTCGGCTTCGTAGGTGGTGACGATGCGGTGGCGGAGGACATCGTGGGCCAGCGCCTTTACATCGTCGGGGGTGGTGTAGGCGCGACCCTGGAGGAAGGCGTGAGCGCGGGCGGCCTGGGCCAGGGCGATGCTTGCCCGGGGCGATGCCCCGAACCCGATGAGCGACTGGAGCTCGGGGAGGCGGTAGGCGGCGGGCCGCCGCGTCGCGTACACGAGCTGGACGATGTAGTCCTTGAGGGCGTCGTCGATGGCGACCTCGCGGACGGCGCGGCTCGCCTCGGCGAGTGCCTCACGCGTGGCGACGACGCGCGGCTCGGGGCCGGCCCCGTTGAGGCTCATCTCGAGGATCTGGCGCTCCTCCTGGCGGGAGGGGTAGTCGACCTTGACCTTGAGGAGGAAGCGGTCGAGCTGGGCCTCGGGCAGTGGGTAGGTGCCCTCCTGTTCGATGGGGTTCATGGTGGCCATCACCAGGAACGGCTCCTCGAGCGGGAAGGTTTCGCCGCCGATGGAGACCTGGCGTTCCTGCATCGCCTCGAGGAGGGCGGATTGGACCTTCGCGGGTGCCCGGTTCACTTCATCGGCAAGCACCAGGTTGGCGAAAATGGGCCCCTGGCGCACCGTGAAACGACCCTCGGCGGCGTTGAAAATCTCCGTCCCCATCAGGTCGGCGGGCAGGAGGTCGGGCGTGAACTGGATGCGCACGTACCTGAGGTCCAGGGCGCGGGCGAGGGTCGACACGGTCAGGGTCTTGGCCAGGCCGGGGACGCCCTCGACCAGAATGTGACCATGGCAGAGCATGCCGACGAGCAAACGGTCGATCAGGTCGTCCTGGCCGACGATGACGCGGTGGACTTCCTCGCGAACGCGCGCGAGGGTTTCCGAGGCTCGGGTGGCAGTGGCGGAAAGCGGGGCGGCTCCGGTGGCCAATGACTGCTCCGGGGCGAAAGGGCTAACTGCATTGTACGGGCCGCGGCGGAATCCGCTTGCCAGACCGATTGACCGAGGTAAGGGCAAGGGAAGGGTGACACCATGAGCCCAGGACTCCTGCCCGGATATCCGTGCGCGCCCTGGCTTCGGGCCGTGTGGAAGCGCCGCGGGGAAGTGTTCGATTGGGACGCAACACTCCGCGCCCGGGAGTGGCACGGCGCCGGGGCGCGCCGGGTCTGGACTCGGCGTCATCGGCACGCTGGTACGGGACCGGTGATGGCTCAGTCGTCGATCGGGTCAGGGCTCGAAGGCTCGTAGCTCGCTCGGGCGAAGGCAACGACCCACACCTCCCGCGCGCCGGCATCGCGCAGCACGAGGGCGCATTCTTGCGCGGTGGCACCGGTGGTGACCACATCATCGAGGACTGCCACGCGCAGGCCGGCGAGGCTGGGGCCCGAGTAGGCGAAGGCCCCGGCCACGTTGGAGCGGCGCTCGTTGAGGCGCTGGCCCACCTGGCGCTGAGTCCGCCGGACGCGGACAAGCCCCGGAGACTGCGACGGAAGCGGCGTTTCGCGCATAAGCAGCTCGGACTGGTTGAAACCCCGCTCGAGCATGCGCGAACGATGGAGCGGCACCGGGAAACAGGCATCGAACGCAAGGCCCGGGAGCGCCTGCGTCAACAGTCGCCCCATGACCGGCGCGAGCGCGCGGAAGTAGCGGTACTTCAGGCCGTGGACGAGCCGCCGCGCGGGCCCGGCCATTTCGAAGGCGGCGTGGACGCCGGCGATATGCTGGAGGTGAAAGCACCGCGGGCAGAACCCGGGCCCATCCCAGCGGGCCGAACAATGCCCGCAGCGGCCGGGGCCAGTCGCGGGTTCGAGGGATGATTCGCACGAGGCGCAGAGCGCGGTATCGAATGCCCCGCACCCGGCGCAGCGGAGGGGGAACAGCAGGTCGACGGCGGTGCTCACGAGGCGGGGTGGCACGGACTGGAGTGTACGTGAACACGACCGGGCGGTGTTTCTCTCTACAATGGAGGGGTGAACGTAACCGTGCTGCTCTTCGCTTCGGTGGCCGACCGCGCGGGAACGCGCCGGGTCGAGCTGCCGCACCGGCAAGGCGATACGGTGGGGGACATCCGCGACCGGCTTGTGGAACGCTTCCCCCAGCTCGCGGCGTCGGTCCCGACGTTGATGTACGCGATCGACGAGGAGTACGCGCGCGCGACGGACGTGGTGCCGGCCGGCGCCACCCTCGCGCTGATCCCGCCGGTTTCTGGAGGCTGACAGATGCTCATCCGAGTGACCCCCGACGAGCTCGACCCCGCCGAGGCGGTCGCCGCGGTTGGTTCGCCCGCCGCTGGCGCGATCAACGTGTTCCTCGGTGTGGTCCGGGATACCAACCTGGGGCGCAGGGTGCGGTACCTGGAGTACGACGCCTACCCCTCGATGGCGGAGAAGGTGATGCGGGAGCTCGCCGGGGAAGCGAAGGAGCGCTTTGGCCTTGTGGACTGCGCCGTGCTGCATCGGACAGGACGGCTGGAGATCGGCGAAGCGAGCCTGTTGATCGCGGTGAGCTGCGGCCATCGCGCCGAGTCGTTCGAGGCCGGGCACTGGCTGGTCAACGAAATCAAGAAGAAGGTGCCGGTGTGGAAGAAGGAAGTGTGGGAGGACGGCGAGGCGTGGATCGAGGGTCCGGAATCGCTCGGCATGCAGCAAGCCCCGGCGAGCATGCGCTGAGCACACGATGAACGGTGGGAACAGCCACCCGCACGCGTTCAGCCGCTACTGCATGCACTGCGGGCAGCGGCTTACCTCGGCCGTGCCGGAGGGCGACAACAAGCGGCGGATGGTCTGCCTGGACTGCGGGTTCATCCACTACCTGAATCCTCGCCCGGTGGCGGGGACGATCCCGGTGCGTGACGACAACAGCATCCTGCTGGTGCGGCGCGACATCGAGCCGCGCTCGGGCTTCTGGGTGTTCCCGGGCGGGTACATGGACCTGGGCGAGACGGCCGAGGAAGCGGCCATCCGGGAGACGCTCGAGGAGGCGCGGCTGGAGGTGGCGAAGCTCGACCTGGTGGGCGTGTTCACGCGAACGGGCCCGGGAATCGTCGTCATCGTGTACGAGGGTGTGGCCCTGGGCGAGGGCGAGGCGGGGCACGAAACGAGCGAGGTGCGCTGGTTCCGGCCCTCCGAGATCCCGTGGGAGCACCTGGCCTTCGACAGCACGGAGTGGGCGTTGCGCCGCTGGGCGGTGAAGCGGGGGTTGTAGGAGGGCAGCCGCTCACGCGAGGTATGCGGCAAGCTCCCGTGTGGAAACCGACGAATTTACGTAACCGAAGGTGCCGTGGTCCCGCACCTCGGTGATCGCCGCAATGAAGCCGGTGACGGCCGCCCGGTAAGGCGAGGTTGCGAGGCTGATGCGCTTCACGCCGGCAGCCGAAAGCCCGGCGACCGTGAAGGACCGGCCGGGAATGCCCACCATGAAGTTCACCGGTTTCGAGACCGACTGGCACACGGTGCGCACGGCTGCCATGTCTGGCAGTCCGGGCGCGAAGAGGACATCGGCGCCGGCGGCTTCAAATGCCTGGAGCCGGCGCACCACGTCCTGGAGGCCGGAGTTGCCACGCAGGAAGCCTTCGGTGCGAGCGGCGAGGACGAACGGGAACGGCAGCGAGCGTGCCACGTTCGCGGCCGCGGCGACCCGCTCGACGGCGAACTCGAACTCGAAGAGCGGACGCTCGGGGTCCCCGGTCGCGTCTTCGATTGAACCTCCAACCAGCCCGGCCCCGGCGGCGAGGCGGATGGTTTCGGCTGCCCCGGCAGGGTCGTCGGCGAAGCACTTCTCAAGGTCGGCGGCGACCGGGAGGCTGGTGTTCTGGACGATCAGGGCGGCGTGGGCGAGCGCCTCTTCGCGTGAGACAGCGCCATCGGGGCGCCCGAGGGTAGCCGCGCAGGCGCCACTGGAGGTTGCGAGGGCGGGAAAGCCCATGGCTTCGAGGATGCGGGCCGAGGCGCCATCCCACGGGTTGGGGATGATGAATGTCCCGGGAGCCTCATGGAGCTCGCGGAAGCGGATGGCCTTTTCGCGCTGGGTGGGCATGGAGCATTCCCCGGTGGGCGAGATGTTTTTACTGTGCCATCGAGGCGTGGCCACGGCCCCGAACCAGTGGGCCGGTTTGCGCCGGGGCCACCGGCGCCGATGGCGTCACTCGAGACGGACGATCTCAACGAAGCCCCTGCCGTCGTTCAGCAGGAGCATGGCTGGCTGGCGGCCTTCGGGAATCTGGAAGCTGACCCAGCCGGTTTGCGATTCTCCCCGGGCGAGTTCTCCGGATTCGAAGCCCGGTTCGGAGTTGGTGATCGCCCAGGAATGCTCGTCGCCGGCGCTATCACGGATGCGGAACAGGCCGAAACTGTAGCGCGCGGGGCCGCCCGTCGCTTCCTGCCGCGCCAGCACGGCGACGCGCCGCATGCCCGGGTTGGTGACAAAGAAACCGGGCGGCTCGGGGTCGGCGACTTCGAGCACGGTGTAGGTAGACGTCCCGACCGTGATGGGCTGCCCAATCGCCACCGGGGTCGCGGACCCGGGAACAGGCGTGGCGAGGCTCCCCTGGGCGGTTCCCGCGCCGGGCGCGGTCGCGGTGAGCGTTCGAGCGACGGCGGTGAGGGTTGCGCGCGCTTCCCGCACCTCGGGGCCGCCAGAGCCGGTCGGGGTCGCGGCCTGGTCGCCCGTGCGGGCGCCGGTGGAAAGCCTGGGGGCATCGGAACTGAAGAAGCCGGCATCGGCCTTCACCGCGAGCAGGGCGACACCGCCGGCGAAGACTGCGATCGAGGCCACGAGCAACGCGATGGCCCGGAGCATGGTCATGGCGGAAATCCTACGCGGGCGAAGGCTAACGGGAACGGCGGTACGGGCGCGCGGCGGTTGGCGCCTCGCTGGACCGTCCGAGCCGGTAGTGGGGCGCGAGGATGACCAGGGTGGTGCCCGCGTGGGGGTCGGCGATGCGAGCGACGATGCGGGGATGCGCCGCCTGCAGCGCGTCGATCGGCTGGTCGGTGGTCACAACGGTTGGAAGGCCCGCGACGTGGCGGTAGTTCACCACCTGGTAGAGCTTCTCCTGTGCCCACTGGGTGGTCGCCTGGGCGCCAAGGTCATCGAGTATGAGCAGGCCGGCATTGCGGATGCGGTCGAACAGTTCGTCGTACGGCGCTTCCTTGCCCGGAGCGAATGATGCGCGGAGGTGGTCCAGGAGGTCGGGGACGACGGCGAAGAAGACGCCGATGCCGTTGGCGAGGGCGCGGTTCGCGATGGCGCAGGCGAGGTGCGTCTTGCCGCAGCCATTCGCTCCCTGGAGGGTGAGCCAGCCGCGCGGGTCGTCGGCGAAGGCCATTGCGGCGCGGAGGGCGGCTTCGAGCGATTCGCGCTCCTCGATGCGGAGGCCGGGCGCGCGCACGTCGAAGTTGCGGAACTGGTGGTCGGCGAGGCGCTCGCGGGTCATTCCACCGACCTGGGCGTAGCCGGCCCCGGCGGTGCCATCGAGCACCAGCACGCGGGAGAGCGCCTCGTCGCAGAGGCGCGTGGCGAGGCGCTCATCGAGCTGCTGAGGGCGGGTGGTGGTGGTGAACACGGTGGGGAGGCCGAGGTTGTAGCGGTGGTTCACTACCTGGAGGAGCTTCTCCTTCGCCCAGGGCGTGCCCGCGCCCGTATCGATATCATCGAGCACCAGGAGTGGTGCGTTGCGCACCTGTTCGAACAGCTGGTCGAAGCCAAGGTCGTCATCGCTTGCTTCGTAGCTGGCGCGGAGGGCATCGAGAAGGTCGGGCACGACCATGAAGAGGACGGGCTGGCCGAGGGCGATGCGCTCGTTGGCGAGGGCAGCAGCGAGGTGGGTCTTGCCGCTGCCGGAGCTGCCGGTGAGGACGAGCCAGCCGCCGGGATCGGATGCGTACCCGCGGGCAACCGCGAACGCGCGCTCGAACCAGTCGCTTTCGCCGCTGCGGCCGGTGGGCACGAGCGCCTCGAAGGTGAAGCGGCGCAGGGCGCCAATGTTGCTGATGCGTTCGAGGCGGCCGCGGCGGACACTCTCCTCTTCGGCGAGGACACAATCGCAGGGCTCCGCCTTGCCGAAGCGGGGGTGGTCGACGGGGTAGGGGCGGCGGACGAATCCGGCGCCACCACAGATGGGGCAGGTGGAGCTTTCGGCTTCGTCAGCGGTAGCGGACGACGTGGCCGAGACTTCCGCCGAGGTAGCGGCGTTTCTGGTCTTCGAAAGAATCTCGTCCAGCCGTTTCATTGGGGCGTCCCTCCTCGGCCCAGGTGCGCAGGATGCGCTCGATGTAGCGCCAGTTGCGGATGTTGAGCTCTGCCGCCTCGCGGAAGGCGTCTTCGATCCACTCGGGCGGATAGGTCTCTTCGGCCTCGACCAGCCGGTCGCCGATCATGGGGGTAATCGTCCCGATGTGCTCTTCGTAGAGACGGAAGATGCCGGGACGCTCCTCGCGAAGGGCGAGGGGGCGGGCGGTGGTTTCGGGGCGGATGCGCAACTCGCCAGCCCGCGCACGGGCGACAGCGCGGCGGGACGACGGGTTGTTCACGAAGTAGACCGCTTCGGGCGCGGGGCCTCCGGTGAGCTCGAGGCCAAGGAGCGCACGGAGTTCGACACAGTGCAAGAGGCCCTCGCCGAGGCCCTCGCGGCCGTTGCCAAGGGCTTCGAAGCTCGCGCGGGCGGCGGGGTGGCTCCAGACCTCATCGGCGGAGACGCAGCGGGGGGCGTCGCCGCGCTGCTCCTGGACAAGGCGGGCCACCCAGAGGAACGCGAGGAGCGCGCCCGGGGTTTCGAGCCTGGGCAGGACATCGGTGAAGAAGAGGTTGGGGATCGCCGTCGCCTTGCCGATGCCGGGAAAACCCGTGAAGGAGTCAGTCGCGGATGTCATCGGTACGGAGCACCCAGTCTTCGAACTTGGCGAGACGTTCGCGGAAGCGGAGCTCGACTGTTCCAGTCGGGCCGTTCCTGTGCTTGGCAACGATGACCTGGGCGACACCCTTCGGGTAGGCGCTTTCGGGGAGGTCCGGGTGTTGCTGGGCCCATTGTTCGGGCGTGGTGTAGAGCTCCTCGCGGCTGAGGAACATCACGATATCGGCGTCCTGCTCGATGGAGCCGGAATCGCGCAGGTCGGAGAGCATGGGCGTGCGGGGGTGACGGTTTTCGATGGCGCGGGAGAGCTGCGCGAGCGCGATGATGGGCACATCGAGCTCGCGGGCCAGCCCCTTGAGCGTGCGTGAGATGTAGCTGATCTCCTGGACGCGGTTTTCCCGGCCCCCGGAGGTTTCGCCCTGCATGAGCTGAAGGTAGTCGATGATGATGAGGTCGAGGCGCCTGGATTCGCCGGCGAGGCGGCGGGCCTTTGCCCGGAGTTCGGCCGCGGTGAGCATTGGCGAGTCATCGAACCAGATGTTCGCTTCGGAAAGGCGGGCCGCCGCGCCGACGACGCGGCGCTCTTCGATCTCGGTGTTCTGGCCGAGGCGGAGGCGGCTGCTATCCACGCCGGATTCGGCCGAGAGCAGGCGGATGGCGAGCTGCTCCGCGGACATTTCGAGCGAGAACACGGCCACATTGGCCTTCTGCATGATGGCGGCGTTGCGGGCGATGCCAAGCGCGAAGCTCGACTTTCCCACGCTCGGACGGGCGCCGACGATGATGAGGTCGGAGCGCTTGAGGCCGGTGAGGAGCGTATCGAGGTCGGTAAAGCCGGTGCGGATGGCGGAGAGTTCGATGCGCTCGACCTCGGCCGGGTCCTGGTCGAGGTAGGCATCGAGCAGCTGGCGGATGTGGACGAAATCGCGGAAGTTCTCGCCGCCGCGGAGGCGCTGGATGAGGTCTTCGGCGCGAGAGAAGACGTTCTCGATCTCGGCGGGAGCTTCGTAGGCCATCTGCATGATGGCGGTCGAGGCGTGGATGAGCCCGCGGTAGGTTGCGTCGCGCTTGACGATGCGGGCGTAGAACTCGACACCGAGCGAGGTGGGAAGGCGGCGGATGACATCGGAGAGGTAGGTCTGGCCGCCGGCCTCTTCGAGCTGGTCGCGGGTGGCGAGTTCGTGGGCGACGGTGATCTGGTTGATCACCTCATCGCGGTTCCAGAGCGAGACGCATGCGTCGTAGATCCAGCCGTTCTTCTCGCGGAAGAAGTCGTGAGGCTTGAGGATGCCGACGACGGCGAGCATGGCCTGTGGGTCGACCATGAGCGACGCGATGACAGCCTCTTCGGCTTCGATGTCGTGCGGGGGTAGCCGTTCGAGCTGAGCGAGGGTCATTCGGGAAGGAGGAGACCGGGAAGGCGGAAGGCGCCAGTGCGCGGCAGCGGGGTAGACCGGTCCCTGTCGTCCTCCTTTCGGGCGTTATTCAGCGGATTCGGATTCAGTGGCCTCGACGGGAGGGGCACCGGCGGCCCGGGCCTCGGCTTCGGCGCGGTATTTCGCCTCGGCGGCGGCCTTCGCCTCGGCCTCGGCCTGGGCGGCGCGCTCGGCCATGAGCTTCTCGACGATGGGCTTCGAGGCCTCGTCGGGCACGACATCGACGGTCACCTCGGCGCTCACGTTGCGGGTGAACTTGATGGTGACCGGGCGGGGGCCGATATCGCGGATGGGCTCGGGCAGGAGGACGATGTGGGGGTCGACCTCGACGCCTGCCCTGGCGGTGAGGGCCTCGGCGATGTCGCGGTTGGTGATGGAGCCGAAGAGGCGGCCGGTCTCGCCGACGCGGGCTTCGAGGGTGACCGTATAGCCTTCGAGCTTGCTGGAGATGCCGCGTGCGTCGCCGTCGAGTTTTTCCTGGCGGCGGGCTTCCTTCTGGGCGAGGGAGTTGGCGCGCTGGAGGTTGTCCCTGGTGGTGGCCCCGGCGATGCCGCGGGGCAGGAGGAAGTTCCGGGCGAAGCCGTTCTTCACTTCCTTCACGTCACCGACCTGCGCGGTGCCTTCAACGTCTTCGAAAAAGACGACTTTCATACTGACTCCAGGGTTCGGGATGGCCGGGCCGGGACTCGGCGGGGTGAGGGGCCCGCCCGGTGCAATCCCGGGGGCACCGTAGACCAATCAGGATAGCCGAACCATTGGTTATCGTCTTGTCGCGCGTTCCTTGATGGAGGATTCACGGAGGCCACGGGTTATGGATAGCGGGCGATTGCGACAAATGCTGTCGCGATTTGGATGGACGTTGGATGTGCGTGATGCATGGTCATGCCGGGGAGAGAGTGCGCGGGTTTCGCGGCCACGGGCGGCGGGCCGTACGCTGTGGGCATGACCTACGAACGGCCGGTGCTGGTGATCTTCCACGGTGGGACCGGCGATGGCGCCGCCGAGCGGATGATGGCGGCGGCGCGAGTGGCGGCGGCACGGAACACCGCACGCTCGGCGCTGGCGGCGGGATTCGAGGCCGTGATCGTCGCGACCGACGACGCGGCCTCGTTCGAGCCCGAATTCCCCGGCCTGCTGATCGACAGCGACCTCCCGGCCACGCCGTTCGACTTCGCGGCGCGGTTGCGGGGCATCGTCTCGCACTACGGGCTCGAAAAACCGGCGGTGATGGGCTCGGGGTCGGTGCCGTTGCTCGGGATGGACGAGTTGCGGCTGGTGGTCGAACAGCTCGAAGCGCGGGATGCGCGGTTCGTCACGAACAACTTCTTCTCCGCGGACCTGACAGCATGGACGCCGGGCGACGCCATCGAGCGGTGTGGCGCATTTGCCCGCGACAACGTGCTGCCGCGGCGGCTGCGCGACGATGCCGGGCTTTCGCCAGTCATCCTTCCGCGGACGACGGCGACCCAGTTCGACCTTGATACGCCCTCGGACCTGGCGGTGTTGTCGCTGGTGGAGGGGCTTGACCCGGAACTTGCGCAGGCTACCCACCCGGCGGCGGAGGCAGCGGAGCGCTACCGCGCGCTGATGCCGTTCCTGTGCGACCGGACGGCGGAGGTGCTGGTGGCTGGCCGGGTGGGGAGCCAGGCCTGGCAGTACCTCGAGCGCGAGACGGCCTGCCGCGTGCGCATTTTCAGCGAGGAGCGGGGACTCGCGACCACGGCGCCGGGCCACCGTCCACGGTCCGTGCTGGGCTTCCTGATCGAGGAGGTTGGAGTCGAGCGGTTCTTCGACCGGATCGCCGAGCTTGGCGACGCGGCAGTCATCGATACCCGGGTGATCGAGGCGCACCTGGGCGTGACCCCTTCGCGCGAGGACCGGTTCCAGAGCGATCTGCTGGCCTCCGGCGAGATCGACGACCCGTTCCTGCGGCGATTCACGGCGGCCGCCGCGAAGGCGCGCATCCCGGTGCTGCTCGGCGGGCACTCGCTGGTTTCGGGTGGGCTGATGGCGCTGAATGACGTGGCCTGGCGCGAGAACGACCGGCGGCTCGGGCTGTAGGGCATTCTGGGCCGGGTGACCTGGCACGTATACTACCGGGACTCTGATGCGAAGCCGGGGACGCGATGGATGAAGCGACGTATCCGCCGCTGATTGAGGGCGATGGGCTGACATTGCGCCCCTGGGATGCGGAGCTCATCCAGCAGATGGCGGCGTGGGGAGAGCACGGCTTCCCGTACCACGCGTTCGACCTCTCGCACCTTGCCGATCCGGTGCAGGCGGCGGCGGCGCTCGCACGCGCGCATGAGGGCGGACGTCATCGGCACTTCGTTGCCTGCGAGGGCGAAACCGCCGTGGGACGCGTATCGGTGAACCTGCAGGATGTGGCCGGGCTCTACCTGTGGGCGGTGCACGTACCGCCCGAGCACCAGGGGCGGGGTGTGGCTCAGCGCATGCTGCGGGCCCTGATGGGCTGGCTCGAGGAGGCGCACCCGGGGCGGGACTTCGTGCTCACGTCGAACAGCTTCGCCGAGCAGGCCCACCGCACGTACCGGGCGCTCGGGTTCGAGATCGTCGAGACCCGCTGGCACTACGATCGGGAGATCGCCGAGCGGCTGTGGCGCGTTTCGCCCGCCGAGCGCGAGCCGATCGCGCGGCACATCCGTTTCCAGGGCGGGCGCTGGCAGGTGCGCGCCCACGTCTTCCGGCGCGGGCAGGGCACGCCGGCACTGCCCGCCGCGGTTGCGCGCGCTTCCTGAGCCAGGAGCCGGGCCGTGGGGCGGCGAGGAAGGGTGTTCGCTATGCTACTCTCGGCATATTGCGGCGGTTGGGGAAGCCGGTACCATGCACGCTGCAGAATTCGGCACGGGCATAACCGTGCCGCAGGGAGGCGAGACTTTTGACTACTGCTGCCACCAGTGGCGCCGTCGCCGAGAAGGGCTACAACGGAAAGATGCTGAACGTGAATCTCTCCACCGGGGAGATCACGGTCGAGCGGCCCGACGAATCACTCTATCGCAAGTACCTTGGCGGGTACGGCATCGGGGCCCGCATGATGTGGGACCGCGTGCCAAAGGGGGCCGACCCACTCGGGCCCGAAAACATGCTGGGCATGTTCGCCGGCCTGCTGACGGGCACGCCGCTGTTCGGCCAGCGCTGGCAAGTCGTGTGCAAGAGCCCGCTCACGGGCGGCTGGGGCGATGCGAACTGCGGGGGCGACTTCGGTGGCGTCCTCAAGCTTTCGGGCTGGGACGGCATCATGTTCTTCGGCAAGGCCAAGAAGCCCGTGTACCTCGTCATCGAGAACGATAAGGTCGAGCTGCGCGACGCCAGCGACCAGTGGGGCCAGGGCGCTATCGAAAACGAGACGTTCCTGAAGGCGCGTCACGGCAAGCGGGCGAGTGTGGCCAACATCGGCCCGGCGGGCGAGACACTGTCGCTCATCAGCGGTGTCTGCAACGACCACGGGCGGCTCGCCGCGCGCTCGGGCGTGGGCGCCGTCATGGGTTCGAAGAACCTGAAGGCGGTCGTCGCCATCGCCGACCGGAAGGTCATCGCTCAGACGCCAGAGACAATCAAGATGCTCCGGGCGAACCTCGACGACTTCGTGAAGCCGTTGAAGGACTTCTTCCACACCTTCGGTACCACGGGCATCACGAGCATGAGCGCGCTGAACGGCGACTCGCCCGTGAAGAACTGGGGCGGCGTCGGGGTGGTCGACTTCCCGGCGGAAGTCAGCGGCAAGATCAACGGCGGCACGGCGATCAACCCGAAGATGGACAAGCCGTACGGCTGCTGGCGCTGCCCGGTGGCCTGCGGCGCGGAGTCGGTGGAATCGACGAACGAGAAGTACCCCTACCCGCACCACACTCACCGTCCGGAATACGAGGCCATGGGCGCATTTGGGACGATGAACCTGATGGCCGACCCGGACGCGCTCATCTATGCCAACCACCTGAGCAACGAGTACGGCTTCGATGTCATCAGCGCGGGTGGCGCCATTTCGATGGCCATCGAGTGCTACCAGAACGGCATCATCACAAAGGAAGACACCGAGGGTCTGGAGCTCAACTGGGGCGACCCGGACTCGGTCATCGGCTTCCTGAAGATGATGGGCGAGCGGAAGGGTATCGCGGCGGTCTTCGCCGACGGGGTGAAGGTGGCCGCGGAGAAAATTGGGCGGGGCGCCGAGAAGTTCGCCATGCACGTCGGCGGCCAGGAACTGCCGATGCACGACCCGAAGCTCCAGCCGGAATACCACACCACCTACAAGCTCGACCCGACGCCGGCGCGGCACACGCAGTACGAAGGCAATAAGCGGCTGGGCAAGATCCCGGCGGCACCGGCCGACAAGACGGTGTACACGGGGCGCGGCGAGCACCACAAGGGCGCCAGCGAGTACATGCACGTGGTGAACTCGGGCGGCATGTGCCAGTTCGTGATGATGATGGCGAACACGGCGAACATGCCGACCTGGTTCAACGCCGTCACCGGCTGGGATATGAGCCTCGACGAGATGATGGCGATTGGCGAGCGGATCTCGAACATGCGGATGGCCTACGAGGTGCGCGAGGGAGGCAATCCGCGCCGGCGCGCCGTCCCCACGCGCGTCACCGGGGAGACGACCGAGGCGACCTACACGGGCCCGCTCCAGGGCATCAAGCTCGACACCGAGACCCTCGAGACCGAGTTCCTGAAGGCCTGCGATTGGGACACGGAGACGTGCAAACCTTCGAAGGCCAAGCTCGAGTCGCTGGGGTTGCCGGAGGTCGCGGCCGCGCTCCACGGCTAAGAAGGCTACTCCCGCACGAACCAGGGGCCACCCGCAACGGTGGCCCTTTCCGTTTGGCTGCGCGCGCTACAGGATGCGGAAGACCGGGTGGTTTGGCGCGATGCGGGCGATCTCCTCGTCCGGGGCATCGGCGCCGGGGAGACCGAAGAACTTCGTTGTCTCCATGGACCAGCGTTCCAGGTAGGCTCGGATGATGGGCACCTTCTCGGTATCTGGTAGTTCGACCACGCGGATGAGCTCTTCGTGCCGGCCCTTGCGAAGGACACCCTCGCCCGAGACGCGGATGTTACGGACCCAGTGGGTGATACCCCGAGGAGCGACCAGGTAACGGTGGCCGTCGAAGGTGAGCGGGTTCACCGGGGTGGTCCGCCACTCGCCCGACGTTCGGCCGCGCACGGCCAGGACTCGCGAACCGCGAAGGCTCAGGCCCAGCCTACCGGTGAAGAACGCCACGGCGGGATTGAAGAGGTTGCGGGTCATAAAGCCGGGTTCCTGGTAACGCACGGGGCAGCTCCCTGGGGTAGTGCCTAACAGTGTAAGGTTTCCACGCGGGCTGTCAAGCCTTACACTGTTAAGCATGCCACACCCCGCCAGAATCTCTCCCTCCGCCATCGCACTGGCCGCCCGCGAACTCCTCGAGGAACAGGGCGTCGAGGGGCTGGCGATGCGGGAGCTCGCCCGGCGACTGGGTGTGCGCGCCCCTTCGCTTTATTTCTACGTGAAGAGCCGCGACGACCTGTTCCGGCTGCTGAACACGGCGGGCCTGCGTGAACTCGGGGCAATGCTCACGGCCGCCGCGAGTGGCGCAACGGACCCCGGCCCGCGCCTGCACGCGATGGCTGACGCCTACGCCACCTTCGCCTTCGCTTCGCCCCAGCTCTTTACCCTCATCTTTGGTCCGTGTCCGGAGGAACGGCATGCCGATGCTGGCGCGGCCGAGGCCGCGATAGGACCGCTCCTCGCCACGGTCGCCGACCTGGTCCCGGCGGAGGATGTGCTCGACATCGCACTGGCGCTCTGGTCGCTGGTGCACGGGTGCACCACCCTGGCCCTGAGCGAGCAGTTCCAGATGGGCGGCGACCCGCGGAAGGCTATCCACCGCGCGGTCGACTACCTGCTCGTTGGCATCGAAGCCGGGCGCGATCATTGAGGCCCTTGTCCAGCCGCGTGTGGCCGGTGGGTTTTCCGGCATGCCGTTCGTGGTCCGCACTGGAGCGAAGGTGTACTACAAGGCCCACGGAGCGGGCGAGCCGCTGCCGGTTGCAGGGCGGCGGGAGGCAATCACCATGGCGGGAACCGGGCGCCCGATCAGTTCGCCGCCCGCCATCACGTGGTCACGTGCGGCCACGGCGCCACCCCGCACAACGGCAAGCCAGCCGAACCCACATACACCACGCGCGGATTCGCGGACTATGCGCTCGGGGTCCTCGACCATCCGGGCATCGCACGGGCGCACTGCCACGGCATCTCGATGGGCGGGCGGAGCCGCCAACGTTCGGCCATCGACTACCCGGAGCGGGTCGGCGCGGTGGTGCCCGGCTGCGCGGCGCCGGGTAGCGCACCCGGCAGCTCGCGGCCGCCCGCGGTGAGTGCGATGATGGCGAACGGCCCGGTGCTGGTGAGCCAGGTCAGGGCGGACTTCATCTTTCCGGCGGCGAATGTCATGCCGCTGGCCGAGCGCATCCCCGGCGAGAGGTTGTATCTTGTAGCAGGCGGGCGGCACGGGTACTTCCTGGAGTTCAGCGACGAAGCCGGCGGTCTCGTCGTGGACTTCCTCCAAGGACACAGGTTGGGCTGAGAGACATGGAGGCGAACCGCAAAGTCATCGGCTTCACCAAAGATGTCACCCGGAGGCTTACCCGGGTGCTCGACGACGCCCTCATCGGCGTGTACGTCCATGGCTCGTGCTCGATGGACGCGTTCATCTATCCCACGAGCGACATCGACATGCTCGCGGTGAGCACGCGTGAGCTTAGCGACGGGGAACGGCGCCAGGTGGGTGAAGTGCTGCTCGACCCGGACATGCCGTGCCCGGGGTCGGGGCTGGAGTTCAGCCTCGTCACGGATGACTCGCTCAACATCCCCAGCAAGTCGCCGGCGTTCGAGGTGCATGTGTGCACCGTCCCGGAACGGCGCAAGTTCGTGGATGGGCGCGGTCACCCGGGCGACCCGGACCTCGTACTGCATTACGCCGTGTGCCACGACCGGGGCTACGCCACCCTGGGCGCTTCACCCCGCGAGGTATTCCCCGTGGTGCCGCGCGGCTGGGTGCTCGAAGCGATGCTTGACCAGGTGGCATGGGACTATATCAATTCCGACAACGCGACGACGATCCTGAACGCCTGCCGCGCGGTGCAGTACGCGGAGACTGGCGAGCTGACGAGCAAGCTCGAAGGCGGACATTGGGCGATCGAACACCGGCACCGGTCGATGCTCGTGCAGTACGCGCTCCGCGTGCACCGCAACAAACCGAAGCTGGTGCCGACCGCCGAACACGCGAAGTGGTTCGTCGATTGGGCGAACGAGCGGCTCAACGCGGCGCTGGATGAGGAAGAGGGCGAGGAGTAGCCAGCGAGAGGGTAGCGGGTGGCATACTGCTCCGGTGCCACTCATCCGTCCTGCCGGCTCCACGGACGCCCGGGAACTCGCGCGATTGCGCTACGAGTTTCGCGCGGCGCTGAACCCTCCCGCGGAAGCGGAGGCCGAGTTTGTCGAGCGCTGTGCCGAGTGGATGGCCGGCCGCCTCGGGGCCGCCTCGAACTGGCGTTGCTGGGTCGCCGAAGAAGGCGGTGCCATCGGCGGGCATCTCTGGTTGCAACTCATCGAAAAGGTCCCGAACCCGGCGCCAGAGCGGGAGCTTCATGGCTACATCACGAATGTGTACGTGCGCCCCGAACTGCGCGGCGCCGGGGTGGGGGCGGGCCTGCTTGAAGCCGCGCTGGCATTCTGCGGCGACGCCGGCGTCGACTCGGTGGTCCTCTGGCCCACGAGCCGCAGCACCACGCTCTATGCGCGCCACGGGTTCGCCTTTCCCACCGACTTGATGGAGGCCGTGCTCGACAGCGGGCGGGACCTGCACTGATTCAGCGCGCCTCACTCGGTTGGCGGGTACGGGACCACCCAATTGTCGGGCGGCGGCGGGAGTGGCGGGGGAGTGGGGATGTCCCAGGGGTTCGGGGTCGCGGTTGGCGCTGGAGTGGCGGGGGCGGCCGTGGCCGCCGGCCCGGCTGGTGTGGCCGGCACCTCCGATGGGGGCGCCGGGCTCGCCGCCGGCGCTGGAGTGGAAGTCGTGGCCGGGTAGGCGGGTGGCATGTGCCCGGCCGATGGCGTGGGCCCCACGGGCCGCGGAAGCTGGCGCACCTGGTCGAGCGTGAGCTTGAGCGCGGGTGTCTTAGCCGCGACCACGGCCGGCGTCGGGGTCGTGTGAGGAGCCGGGGTCGTGCCGCGCGTCTGAGAGTGCGCGAGTTCGGTGGAGGTAGCGGCCGTGCCTGGCTCCGTGGGGCGCTGGGATGCGCCCGCCATCGTCCCCTGGTAGACAATGGCGGCAGTGGCGACGAGCGCGCCGACGAGGACGAACGTGCTTGAGTTCACCGGCCCTCCCCCCGTGGGGATCGGCACGGCGGAGGAAGGCTCACGGGGTGAGCGCGGTAACGCGGAGGTGTGCAGGCGGTGACCGGGGTTGCGCCAACACAAACGCCCCCTCCGGAGGGGGCGTTTGTTTTCAGCGGGGTGCGCGGTGGCTTAGCGCTTGGTGAACTGAGGCGCCTTGCGGGCCCGCTTGAGGCCGGCCTTCTTGCGCTCCTTCATGCGGGGGTCGCGCGTGAGCAGGTTTTCCGGCCGCTTGAGCGCCGGCTTGATGGCGGGGTCGGAGGCGACCAGGGCACGGGCGATGCCCATCTGGATAGCGCCGGCCCACCCGCTCACTCCACCGCCCTCGCACCTGATCTGGGCGCTGAATCGGCCCTCGCGGCCCAGGCGGGTGAGCGGCGAGAGGATCTCGGCGCGGTGGGTATCGCGCGTGAAGATCTCCTCGAACGGCTTGCCGTTGACGACAATCGCGCCGTTCCCAGGGTAGAGGCGGACGCGTGCGACGGCGGTCTTACGGCGGCCGGTGCCATAGAAGTATTGCTGCTGGTCTGCCATGGGTTACTCCTCGCTCGATTCGCTCTTGGCCGTCGAGCGGCGGCGTGCTGGCTTCCTGGGGGCCCCGGCAGCATCGCTGGTGGCTTCGGCGGCGGGGGCTTCGGCCTCCGCGGTCGCGGCCTTGCGGCGGGTGCGCTTCGGGGCCTCGGCGGCGGGAGCTTCGGCTGCCGGCGCCTCAACGGCCGGAGCCTCGGCCTCGGCGGCCTCGGCGGTGGGCGTCTCCACGACTTCCTCTGCCGCCGGGGCCTCTTCCACCTTTCCGCGGACGCGGGCGCGGGCCTGCCTCGCAGCCTCGGCGGCAGGGGATGGGGCGGCGGGGAGGGCAGCAGTGGCAGCTGGCTCGGCTTCCGTGGCCTGGGGGACGCTCAGCGGGCGCAGGCGCTTCACCCTGGGCGTGGCGGTCGCGAGGGCGGCCATGGCCGCCTTGCGCGCCTCCTGGGCCTTGAGGCTGCCGGCGACCTGCGACTGGTGGGGGTGCGTGGGGCCGGCATACACCTTCAGATGCCTGATCATCTTCTTGCCAAGCGGGCCGCCGGGGAGCATGCCCCAGACTGCCTGCTCGATGACACGGTCGGGGAAGCGAGCCATCTGTTCGGCGAAGGAGCGCGCCTTGAGGCCACCGGGGTAGCCCGAGTGCGTGTAGTAGACGTTCTGTTCGGCCTTCTTGCCGCTCACCTTCACCTGGGAGGCGTTGATGACGATGACGAAATCGCCGTCATCGAGGTGGGGCTCATAGGTCGGCTTGTGCTTGCCGCGGAGGAGGCGCGCCACTTCGCTGGCGACGCGGCCCAATGGGCGGCCGGCCGCGTCGATGACGTGCCAGTCTTTGTAGACCTCCGAGGCCTTGATGCGGACGGTTGAGTTCATACCACGTAACCCTCGTCGTACCACACGCGCTCGAGACACAGACCATGGGGCGGGGCGACATGCGCCATGGAACCTGGCCGTGCCTGATCGAGCAGGCGGACGAAATCCTCCACGTTGGTGGCGTGGCGCCCGACCCTGACCAGTTCGCCGGTGATGCGGCGGACCATCTGGGGCAGGAACGCGTCTGCCTCGATATCGAACAGGAAGGTGCAGCCTTCGCTGCGCCATCCCGCGGCGAACACGGTCCGCACGGGGGTGCGTCCCGGTTCGAGCGGCCCGGAGCACGCGATGAAATCGCGCCTCCCGGCCAACGCGCCCGCGGCGTGCTGCATCGCCCGCAGGTCGAGGTTTCCCTCGACGAACCAGGCGGTGCGGCGCGCGAGCGGGTCGCGCGCTTCGCCGTTGGCGATGGTGTAGCGGTACCAGCGCCTGCGCGCCGAGCGCCGCGGGTCGAATTCCGCGGGCACTTCGCGCACGGCGCGAACCGCTACATCTTCCGGCAGGTTGGCGTTAAGCGCCTTCCCGACGGTTGCCGCCTCGTGCCGCGTTTCCGCGGAGAAGGCGGCCACCTGGCCCCTGGCGTGGACACCGGAATCGGTGCGCCCCGCCAGGGCGACGCGCGTGGGGGTTCCGAAGAGGACTCCCGTGGCGCGTTCCAGTTCTTCCTGGACGGTCCGGGCGTTCGGCTGGATCTGGGACCCGGCGAACGCGGTGCCGTCGTACGTGACCGTGGCCGCGAAGCGTTTCGCGGTCACGGTGGGCTAGCTCTCCGCGCCTTTGTCCTCCCCGGACTCGGCGGCGGGCTCACCGGCGCCGGCTTCCGCCGGTGCCTCGGCCTCCGCTGTTGTTTCCCCGGTCTCCATTTCGGCGGTGGCTTCGTCCGTCGCCACGGCGACGGGTTCTTCCACGACCGCGCCGGAATCCTCAACGGCAGGTTCCTCCGCCACGGGGGCGGCAGCCGGGGCCTGGGCGGCGGCACGAACCGACGGCGCGGCAGTCACCCGCTGAGGCCGGGGAGTGGGGGGAGCATCGACCACATCGACGAGCTCGATCGTGGCCATGCGGGCACCGTCGCCCTTGCGCGGTTCGAGTCCCGTGATGCGGAGGTAGCCACCGGGCCGTGACGCCATCCGCGGGCCGATGACATCGAACACTTTCTTCACGACCTTCGGGTCGTAGACGAAGCGCATGGCCTGGCGGCGGGCATGGAGGTCGCCCCGCCGGCCGAGGGTGATGATGCGCTCGGCCATGGGGCGGATTTCCTTCGCCTTGGCTTCGGTTGTCGTGATGCGCTCATAGCGCAGCAGGTCGGTGACCAGGTTGCGGTAGAGCGCGAGGCGGTGGCTGGTTTCGCGGCCCAGATGGCGGCCGGCTACGCGGTGTCGCATGGTGATTAGTCCTCGTCGTCCGCGCCGATGAGGTCTTCGGCGCTTCCGTCTTTCAGGAGAGCTTCCTTCAGGGCCTTGCCCAGGGCGCTCAGGTTCTCTTCATCGTCCTCTTCGTCCATGATGACGGCGCTCGTCCGCACCGCGGTGCGGCCCGGACGGGGAGGTGCCGCGGCCCGCGAAGGAGCGGTCCCGCCGCGGGCTGGCGTATCCACGATCGGGACGAGGCCCTCGGCCGTGCCATCAACGTAGCCCAGCTCGATGAGGCGGTCGCGCAGCTCGTCATAGGATTTGCGGCCGAAGTTCCTGAGGGCGAGGAGTTCGTCCTCAGTCTTCTCGAGCACCTGGCCAACGGTCATGAGCCCACTGCGCTTGAGGCAGTTATAGGCGCGGACGGAGAGCGCGAGGTCCTCGATGGGCGTGTTGTAGCGGTCCGGGGCCATGAGCAGGCCACCCACCGAGGTCGCACCGGCGGCGGAGCCGCCTCCGTGGGAAATGGCGATCTCGGGCCGGCCCATCTGGCTGAAGAGGGCGAACTGGTCCATGAGGATGTCGGCGCTCTGGCCGACCGCATCGACCGGGCTCAGGGTGCCATCGGTCCAGACTTCCAGCACCAGGCGGTCGAAGTCGGTGGACTGGCCGACGCGGGTCTTTTCGACGCGGTAGTTGACCTTGCGCACGGGGGTGAAGACAGCATCGACGGGGATCACGCCGATGGGCAGTCCCTCGACGGAGCCCGCGGGCACGTAGCCCTTGCCGAGCTCGGCGTGGAACTCGACGTTGAGGCGGGCCTTCCCGGCGTCGAGCGTGGCGAGGTGGAGATCCGGGTTGACGACCTCGAAGTCCGCGGGAACCTGGAGGTCGCCGGCGGTGATCTGGGCCGGGGCTTCGATGTCGAGGGGGAGCGTGCCACTGCGGTTGCTCAAGGCGCGCAGGGGGGCTTCCTTGACGTTCAGGAGGAACTCGGTGGTGTCCTCGGCCATGCCGGGGATGGTAGAGAACTCGTGCTGGACCTGGTCGATCCGCACGGACGTGATGGCGGCCCCCTCGAGCGAGCTGAGGAGGACGCGGCGAAGGGCGTTGCCGAGCGTGATGCCGTACCCGCTTTCCAGCGGCTCAGCGATCAGGCGGGCATAGGTCTCCGTCTCTTCTTCGATCGTGAGCTGCGGGACGACGTGTTCGGTCGTTTGGCCGATCAACTCGAGGGAATCCATCATGCTGGTGCGTTCCTCAACTCTCGACGGTACTGGCGCCGGTTAGCGCGAGTAGTACTCGATGATGACGTTCTCGTTGAACAGGTGCGATTCGCCCTGGGCAACGGTGGGCGGCGCGGTGAGGCGCCCGGACATGTTGGCGATGTCGAGCGCCAGCCACGTTGGCGGGTTCTTCGACTTCAGGGTCTCCTGGACGATTTTGTAGAACTCGCTGCGGATGCCGCGAGGAGTGAAGCTGACGGTATCGCCCTCCTTGAGATGGGCGGAGGGGACATCGAGCTTGCGCCCGTTCACGGCGATCAGGCCGTGGCGGACGATCTGGCGCGCCTGGCTGCGCGAATCGGCGAATCCCAGCCGGTAGATCACGTTGTCGAGGCGCGTTTCAAGCAGCCGGACGAGGTTTTCGCCGGAGACACCGGGGCGGCGGATGGCTTCCTTGTAGTAGCGGACGAACTGCTTTTCGAGGACGCCGTAGGATGCGCGCGCGCGCTGCTTTTCGCGCAGCTGGAGGCCGCGGTCGCTGACCTTGCGGCGGCGGGCCGGGCGCGGGCCGGGAGGGTTGGGCCGCCGGTCGAACGCGCACTTCGGGGTGAAGCAGCGCTCACCCTTGAGGAAGAGCTTTTCGCCGTGGCGGCGGCAGAGGCGGCAGACTGGGCCTGTGTAACGTGCCATGTGTGTGGCGCTCCTAGACGCGGCGCCGCTTGGGCGGGCGGCAGCCGTTGTGCGGGATGGGGGTGACATCGCGAATGGCGGTGATGGTGAGGCCGGCGCCCTGGAGCGACCGGATGGCGGCTTC
Organism: Tepidiformaceae bacterium; assembly: GCA_035326025.1. GTDB lineage: Bacteria > Chloroflexota > Dehalococcoidia > Tepidiformales > Tepidiformaceae > Amarobacter. The sequence continues at coordinate 13,130 of DAOKYT010000008.1, read as the reverse complement.
GCGGCCGCTGCCGGCGCCACGGACGAACACTTCCACGGACTGGAGGCCGTGTTCCATGGCGCGGCGGGCGGCATTCTCGCTTGCGAGCTGGGCGGCGAAGGGCGTGCCTTTGCGCGAGCCCTTGAAGCCCGAACCGCCGGAGCTCGCCCACGAGATCACGTTCCCGTTCGGGTCGGTGAGGGTGACGAGCGTGTTATTGAAGGTGCTCTTGATGTAGGCCCGTCCGCGTGGGATGGACTTCCGTTCGCGCCGCTTCAGGCGGCGGGTCTTATCAGCAGCACCGCGTTTTGCATCAGCCATTCGTGGTCAGCCCCTCTTACTTCTTTCCTGCCCGCTTCTTGCCGGCGACGGTCTTGCGCGCGCCGCGCTTCTGGCGCGCGTTGGTGCGGGTGCGCTGGCCGTGGACCGGGAGGTTCCGGCGATGGCGCTGCCCGCGGTAGCAGTTGATTTCGATGAGCCGCCCGATATTCTGGCGGACTTCGCGGCGGAGGTCGCCTTCAACGATGTAGTTCTTATCGATGAAGTCGCGGATGCGCAGGACTTCCTCATCGGTGAGGTCGCGCGCGCGGGTATCGGGGTTGATGCCGGTAGCCGCCAGGATGGCCTGGGACCGGGTCAACCCGATGCCGTAGATATAGGTTAGCGCGATTTCGGCGCGCTTGTCGTTTGGGATATCGACGCCTGAGATACGTGCCATGTGGGCTACCCCTGCCGCTGCTTGTGCTTCGGATTTTCGCAGATCACCATGACGCGACCGTGCCGGCGAATCACCTTGCACTTGTCGCAGCGTGGCTTGACGGATGCTCGGACTTTCATGGTTCTCCTGTGGGCAGGACGGCTGGGGCCGGCCTACTTGAAGCGATAGGTGATTCGCCCACGACCGAGGTCGTAAGGCGAGAGTTCGACCAGGACGCGGTCTCCGGGGAGGATCTTGATGAAATTCATCCGGATCTTGCCGCTCACGTGCGCGAGCACCTCGTGACCGTTCGCCAGTTCAACCTTGAACATTGCGTTGGGCAGCGGCTCTGTGACAGTCCCTTCGACTTCGATAGCGTCCTTCTTGGCCATATCCTCTCGTAGTTCGCACAGATGGCGTTACGGGAGCGTGAGGACTTCCGCCTCACCTCCCGGCCGAATGGCGATTGTATGCTCGAAATGACAGCATAAGCTACCGTCTTTCGTCGTTACAGTCCACCCGTCGGGCCCTTCGCCAACCTCTGGCCCGCCCGCGGTGACCATGGGCTCGAGTGCGATCACGAGCCCCGGCCGGAGCTCGGGGCCCCGGAACCGCTGACGGAAGTTCTCGACGTGGGGTTCTTCGTGCATATCACGCCCCACGCCATGTCCACCATAGCCCTTCACGATCCCAAACCCGCTGGGCCGGATCGTGTCTTCGATGGCGCCGCGCACATCATTCAGGTGCGCGCCCGCGCGCGCGGCCTTGATGCCCGCCCACAACGACGCCTCGGTGACCTCCATCAGCCGTTGCGCGAGGGGGCTCACGTCGCCGACGCCGACGGTGATGGCGGCATCGCCGACGTACCCCTTGTAGGTCGCCCCCAGGTCGAACGTGACGATGTCGCCTTCCTGGAGTTCGCGGTCGGTGGGGATGCCGTGCACGAGCTGCTCATTGATGCTGATGCAGATATTCGAAGGGTAGGGCGGGTACTTCGGTCCTGGCGAGTAGTGGAGAAACGTCTCCTTCGCGCCGGCCCGCCGGAACTCCTCGCGGACGAACCGCTCGACCTCGAGCAGGTTGAGCCCGGGACGCACCATCTCGCGAATCTGGGCAAGCGTGTTCGCCACGATGCGGCCGGCCTCGCGCATGATCCTAATTTCGTCCTCGGACTTCAGCTTGATCGCCATGACGCTAGTTGATCGCCTCCAGGAGCGAGGCGGTCACGTCATCGAGCGGGCGCTCGCCGTCGATCTCCTTGAGCACTCCGGCCGCGCGGTAATGCGCGATGAGGTCGGCCGGTGGTTTTTGCTTCTCGAGGCGAGCACGGACCACGTCGGGGCGGTCGTCCTCGCGCTGGTAGAGTTCGCCGCCACAGGCGTCGCACCTGCCAGCGACCTTCGGGGGGTCGTTTCGCTCGTGGTAGAGCCTGCCACAGTTGCGGCAGATCCAGCGCCCGCCGAGGCGTGCGACGAGCTCTTCATCGGCCACGGAGATCAGAAGCGCACGGTCGACGCGGGCGCCGTTACGCTTCAGCGCGTCATCGAGCGCCTTCGCCTGGATGACGTTCCGGGGGAAGCCATCGAACATCGCGCCAGCCCGCGCATCGTCGCGCGAGATGCGTTCGAGCAGCATCTTGATGGTGACCTCGTCGGGCACGAGCTCGCCCTTCGACATGTATTCGTTGGCGAGCTTGCCCAGCTCGGTCTGGTTCTTCACGTTCTCGCGGAACATGTCGCCAGTCGAGATGTGGACGAGCTTCGTGGCACTCGCGATGCGCTGTGCCTGCGTGCCTTTTCCGGCGCCAGGGGGGCCAAGGAGAACGATATACACGTTAGCGAATAAACCCTTCGTAGTTGCGCATCAGAAGCTGGGCTTCGAGCTGCTTCATAGTGTCGAGCACGACGGCCACCACGATGAGGAAGCCCGTGCTGGAGATGGTGAGTGCGCGGACGTCGGTGAGCAGCCCGACGAAGAACGGGATGACCGCGACAAAGCCGAGGAAGAAGGCGCCGGCCCAGGTGATACGGGTGACGACACGCATGAGGTACGCCTCGGTGGGCGGGCCCGGGCGGATGCCGGGGATGAAGGCGCCCTGGCGCTGCAGGTTCTTGGCCATCTGCTGCTGCTGGTACTGCACCATCGTGTAGAAGAACGTGAAGACGATGACGAGGAGGAAGAGGATGAGCCAGTACCAGCCCGTGCCGCTGCCACCGCGGCCTCCCTGGAACTGGTCGACGAAGAAGTCGGCGATCGTCTCGAGGAAGCCACCGGCGTTGGTGAAGTAGGAGGCGATGGTGGCGGGCATGATCATGATGGAGAAGGCGAAGATGAGCGGGATCATGCCGGCCATGTTCACGCGGAGGGGGATGTGGCTCTGGCCCTGCTGCCGGTACATGCGGCCGCCGCGGAACGCCGAGCGGGCATACTGCACGGGGACCCGGCGCTGCGCCTCCTGGAAGAAGACGATCAGGTAGATGAGGCCCAGGGCGAACGCCGCGAAGCCCAGCACCGCGAGGATCGATTGGGTGGTCAGGCTAGGGATGAGGCCAGGCAGGTTCGCCACGATACCGCCGAAGATGATGACGGATATGCCATTGCCGATGCCGTTTTCGGTGATCAACTCGCCGAGCCAGACCAGGAACATGGTGCCGGCGGCCAATGTGAAGAGGGTGGCCCATGTGCCGATGAGGTCGTTCTGGAAGCCGAAGTCCTGCACGACATCGGCGCCCTGGCCGTTGATGAACACAATCTGGCCGTAGCCCTGGACGAAGGCCATGGGCACGGCGAGCCAGTGCGTGTAGAGCTGGAGGCGGCGGCGGCCCTGCTCGCCCTCTTCGGCCAGGGCCCTGAACGAGGGCACCAGCGGCTGGAGGATCTGCATGATGATCGAGGCGGTGATGTAGGGGTAGACGCCGAGGGCGGCCACGCTCAGGTTCTGGAGCGCGCCGCCGGAGAAGATGCTCAGGAAGTCGAGCAGCGCGTTCCCTTCGAACGCGGCTTCGAGCGCATCCCGGTCGATGTTCGGCAGCGGTACGTGCGCGACGAACCGGAACACGACGAGCATGGCGATGGTGAAGAGCAGCTTGCGGCGGACGTCTTCCTGGCGGAAGGCATCGACCATTGCCTGCAAGAGCCGCGGCCGCTGGGCCGGCTGAACACTCATCGTCAGCTATCCTTCGCTTCGTCCGTTTCGGGGCCGATGACGACTGCGGTGCCGCCGGCCGCTTCGATCTTCGCCCTCGCCGCTTCGCTGAAGCGGTGGGCGGAGATGGTGAGCTTCTTGGAGAGTTCGCCCTGGCCAAGCACCTTCACGGGTTCGCGCAGGTGCTTGAGGATGCCGGCCTCGCGGAGTGTCTCGGGCGTGATCGTGGCGCCGGCCGCGAAGCGTTCGAAGACGCTGACGTTCACCGGCTGGAATTCGACGCGCCATTTGTTGTTGAAGCCACGGAGAACGTGGAACTTCCGCGAGATGGGGAACTGGCCACCCTCGAACGCGTCGTAGGCCTTCTTCTTGCCGCTGCGGGACTTCTGGCCCTTGAGGCCCTTGCCCGCGTACGTGCCGTGGCCGCTGCCATTGCCGCGGCCGACGCGCTTCCTGGCGTGGGTCGCCCCCTGAGGAGGACGGAGGTCGTGTGCGCCGATGCTCATCTGGTCTCACCTTCCCGGACATCGATGAGGTGCTGGACCTTGTTGATCATCCCGCGGAGGGCGGGGGTATCGTCGAGTTCCACGGTCTGGTGGAGCCGGCGCAGGCCGAGCTTCCGGATCGTGTCCTTCTGGTCCTGGTTGTAGCCGATGGCGCTCTTGCGCCAGGTGATTGCGAGGCGAGCCATGGCTACTGCTCTCCCCGGGCGATGGCGAGGCGGCGCTCCCGCGCGCCCGCCGGGTCCTGGAGGGTGGCGAGACCGTTGATGGTCGCGCGCGAGACGTTCACCGGGTTGCGGCTGCCGAACGTCTTGGCAAGCACGTCGGTCACGCCGGCGGCTTCCATGATGGCGCGCACGGCGCCGCCCGCGATGACCCCGGTACCATGGCTGGCCGGCTTCATCATCACGCGGGCCGCCGAGAAGCGATGCCACACGGGATGGGCGATGGTGCCGCCGCGCATCGGGATCTTGATCATGCCGCGGCGCGCCTGGGTGGAGCCCTTGCGGATGGCTTCGGGCACCTCATTGGCCTTGCCAAGGCCGACGCCGACGCTGCCGTGGCCATCTCCCACCACCACGAGCGCGCTGAAGCTGAAGCGGCGGCCACCCTTCACGACCTTCGCGACGCGGTTGATGTAGATGACCTTTTCGGTCAGCTCTTCCTGTCCCTGTTCGGAGCGGTCGAATCGGTTGTCGGCCATCTAGAACCCCAATCCTGCTTCGCGGGCGGCATCGGCGAGTGCCTGCACGCGGCCGTGGTACTTGTAGCCACCGCGGTCGAAGACCACGAGGGAAACGCCGTTGGCCTTCGCGCGCTCGGCGATGGCTTTGCCAACGACGGCCGCGCGCTCGGTCTTGTTTTTCCCTTTCACCTCGCCGGCGAGCGCCTTATCGGCGTCGCTGGCGGCGGCCAGGGTGTGGCCCGCGACATCGTCGATGACCTGCGCGTAGATGTGCTGCGCGCTCCGGAAGACGTTGAGTCGTGGCCGCGCGGGGGTGCCGGCGACCGACTTGCGGACGCGTGCATGACGGCGCTGGCGGGCGAGGACGGGTGTTGCCTTGCTCATTACTTGCCTACCTTCCCGGCCTTGCCAGCCTTGCGGCGGACGCGCTCGCCGAGGTAGCGGATGCCCTTGCCCTTGTATGGCTCGGGTGGCCGGAGCTTGCGGATGTTCGCCGCGACCTGGCCCACGCGCTCCTTATCGATGCCCTGCACGTGGACGCGAGGACCTTCGACGGCGAAGGAGATGCCCTCGGGCGGGCTCACGATCACCGGGTGCGAAAACCCGAGCGCGAGCTGGAGGTTCGAGCCCTGCATCTGGGCGCGGTACCCGACGCCCTGGACTTCGAGCGTGCGGGTGAACCCGGTGGTGACGCCGGTGACCATGTTGTTGAGGAGCGAGCGCGAGAGCCCGTGGAGCGCGCGCTGCTTGCCCTCGTCGTTCGGGCGGCTGACGGCGATGACGCCATCGCTGCGATCGAACGAGATGGTCCGGGGGAATTGGCGCTTGAGTTCGCCCCTCGGTCCCTTGACTTCGATGACGTTGGACTCATGGATAGAGACCTGGACCCCGGCGGGGATGGTGATCGGCTGGCGGCCAATACGAGACATCGAGCCGTCCTCCTACCACACGTAGCAGAGGACCTCGCCGCCAACCTGCTGGCGGCGGGCCTCCTGCCCGGACATGACGCCCTTGGGCGTCGAGATGATGGCGATGCCGAGGCCGCCGTAGACGCGCGGGACCTCGCGGCGCTGCACGTAGACCCGCAACCCCGGCTTGGAGACCCGCTGGAGGCCGTTGAGCACGGGCTGCTTGCGGCCGCCGTAGCTGAGTTCGACCTTCAGGTTGGGTTGCGGACGGCCTTCCTCGGCGACAACCGAGAAGTCCTTGATGAAGCCTTCTTCCTTCAAGACCTTCGCGATGGCGACCTTAATCTTCGATGCCGGGATCATGACGGAATCGTGGCGCGCGGCGGCCGCGTTCCTGATTCGCGTCAGCATGTCGGCGATGGGATCACTCACATTCATTGCACTTCCCCTCTGGCGTTTGCTTGCGCACTTACCAGCTGGATTTGGTCACTCCAGGGAGCAGACCGAGGTGGGCGTATTCGCGCATGGTGATGCGCGAGAGGCCGAACCGGCGGATGTATCCCTTTGGCCGGCCGGTGACGATGCACCGGTTGTGGATGCGGGTTGGGCTGCTGTTGAGGGGCAGCTTGCGGAGTTCGTCGTAGAGCGCGGCCACCTTTGCCGGGTCGTCCCACGATTTCTTCAGCTCGCGCTTCAGTTCGGCCCGGCGGGCGGCGTACCTGGCGTTGAGCTCCTTCCGGCGGTTGTCGCGATTCACAATGCCTTTCGAGGCCATACCGTGGTGCTCCTAATTCTTCCGGAAGGGCAGGCCCATCAGCTCCAGGAGCTTGCGGCCTTCTTCATCGGTCCTGGCGGTCGTAACGATGGTGACCTGCATACCCCGGACCTTATCGACGCGGTCGTATTCGATCTCGGGGAAGATCAACTGTTCGCGCACACCGAGGCTGTAGTTGCCACGGCCGTCGAAGGCGTTGGGGTTCAGGCCCTGGAAGTCGCGGATGCGCGGCAGGGCGGCGCTCACCAGGCGGTCCAGGAACTCGTACATGCGGTCGCCCCGGAGCGTCGTCATGACGCCGATGGGGTTGCCTTCGCGCAGGCGGAAGTTGGCGATGGAGCGCTTGGCGCGCGTGATCATCGCCTTCTGCCCGGTGATGGCCGAGACCTCCTCGGAGGCGCGGTCGAGGGCGTTCGCGTCGGTCAGCGCCTCGCCAAGGCCAACGTTGACGTTGATCTTGGTGATGCGCGGGATCTGCATGACGTTGGCGTAGCCGTAGTGCTCGCGCAGTGCGGGCGCAACATCGGACTTGTAGCGTTCCTTCAATCGCGGCGGCATTACTCGATATCCTCTCCGCTGCGCTTGCCGACCCGGACCATGCTGCCGTCTTCGCGCCGCCGGAAGGTGACGCGGGTGGGCTCATCGTTGTTCGGGTCGATCAGCATCACATTGCTGATGTGGATGGGGGCCTCGCGCTCGACGATCGCCGACGCCTGGCCCTGCTGCCGGGCGCGCTGGTGCTTCTTGATGACGTTGACACCTTCGACCAGCACGCGGTTGTGCTTGGTGATGACGGCACGGACGGTGCCGCGCTTGCCGCGGTCCTTTCCGGCCAGGACGACAACCTTATCGCCCCGCTTGATCCTGGCAGGCACTAGAGCACCTCCGGGGCGAGCGAGACGATCTTCATGAAGTTGCGGTCGCGCAACTCGCGGGCGACGGGACCGAAGATGCGGGTGCCCCGCGGGTTCTCGCCATCGCTCGCGAGGAGCACCGCGGCGTTCTCGTCGAAGCGGATGTACGAGCCGTCGGGCCGGCCATATTCCTTGGTGACGCGCACCACGACAGCCTTGACGACATCGCCTTTCTTCACGGCGGCGTTTGGCTGCGCGACCTTCACGCTGGCGACGATGACGTCGCCAGGGCGGGCATAGCGGCGGCGGCTGCCGCCGAGCACGCGGATGCAAAGGAGCGAGCGGGCGCCGCTATTATCGGCTGCCTTGAGGCGGGTTTCCTGCTGGATCACTCCTGTACCTCCGACTTCGGCGCCACCTGGGCGGTTACTTCGATCTCCCGGCCGATGGACTCCGGCGCGACTTCGGCGACATCTCCCCGCGTGAGGATTTCGATGACGCGCCAGCGCTTGTCCTTGGAGATTGGCCGGCATTCCTGGATGCGAACGATATCCCCAAGCTTGCAGGACTCAGTCTCATCATGTGCCTTGTAGCGCTCGGTCACCGTCACGACCTTGTGGTAGAGGCGGTGCTTCTTCTTGCGCTCGACGGACACGACGATGGTCTTCTGCATCTTGTCGGAGACGACGGTTCCCTGGATGACGCGTTGCGTTCCCATGGCTACTCCCCACCCGGCATGGCTTCGATCTGGCGCTCCCGCTTGATGGTGCGGAGGCGGGCGATGCGGCGCTTCGCGTTGCGAAGCTCGCGGTAGTTCTGGAGCTGGCGGCTGGCGTGCTGGAAGCGGAGCGTGAACAGGGCACGATAGGCCTCGTTGATCTCGTGGTCCAGCCGGGAATCATCCAGGCGGCGCAGGTCTTCAGCAGTCTGTCGGGCCATCAGATCACCGCCTCTTCGCGCACCACCACGCGGGTGGGCACGGGGAGCTTATGGGCCGCCAGGCGAAGCGCCTCGCGGGCGACGTGCTCGGGCACGCCGGCGATTTCGAACATGATCCGGTTCGGCTTCACCACGGCCACCCAGCGGTCGGGCGCGCCCTTGCCCGAGCCCATCCGGGTTTCGGCGGGCTTCGCCGTCACCGGCTTATCCGGGAAGATGCGGATCCAGACCTTGCCACCGCGCTTCATCTCGTGCGTCATGGCGCGGCGGGCGCTTTCGATGTGGCGGGAATCGATCCACGCGGCGCCCTGCGCCTGCAGGCCGTACTCGCCGAAGGCGACATAGTTGCCGGCGTTGGCGACACCCTGGCGGCGGCCACGGTGCTGCTTGCGGTGTTTCACTCGGCGGGGTTGCAGCATCTAGGCGCCTCCCTCGGTGGTTTCACGGCGAGCAGCCTGCTGCTCCATCGAAATCGCGGTGTGGGCAGGCCCGCCAGCCTCGATTTCCGCCGCGGGGCGGACTGGCGCGGCGACCGGTTCGGGGGTCTCTTCCTCGACGGCGGGCGCGGTGCGCTCGGGCAAGATTTCGCCCTTGTAGATCCAGACTTTCACGCCGATGCGGCCAAAGGTTGTGTGTGCCTCGGCCAGGCCGTAGTCGATATCGGCGCGAAGCGTGTGCCGGGGCACGCGGCCCTGCGTTTCGCTTTCGCGGCGCGACATTTCGGAACCACCGAGGCGCCCGGCGATAGCCACGCGGCAACCCTGGGCGCCGCGCTGCATGGTGCGCTGGACCGACTGCTTGATGGCGCGGCGGAAGGCGACCCGCCGCTCGAGCTGGTCGGCGACGGAACGCGCCACCAGGTAGGCATCGAGCTCGGGGACGCGGATCTCCTGGATATTGACGCGGACACGCCCGCCGGTGAATCGTTCGAGCGCGTTGCGCAGGTCTTCCACCTTGGCGCCACCCCGGCCGATGACGATGCCCGGCTTGGCCGTGTGGATCGTCACCGTTACGAGGTTGGCGTTGCGGTCGATCTCGATCCGGCTGATGGCGGCATCGGGCAGTTCGTGCAAGACGAAGCGGCGGAGCTCCAGGTCCTGGTGCAGGCGGACGGTGTAGTCGCGTTCGGCGAACCACTTCGACTCCCAGTCGTAGATGACACCCAGGCGGAAGCCGTGCGGATGGATTTTCTGTCCCACGGTTAGTCCTCCCGCTCGTCGAGAATGATGGTGATGTGGCTGGAGCGCTTCAGGATGGGGCTGACGCGGCCACGGGAACGCGGCCGGAAGCGCCGCATGGTGGGGCCGTCATCGGCAAAGGCGCGCTTGATGACCATGTCGTCCACATCCAGGTCGAAGTTGTTCTCGGCGTTGGAGGCGGCGGAAAGCACCACCTTCGAGACCGTGCGGGCGTGGGGCGATTGGACGTAGCGCAGGAGCGCCAGGGCCTGGTCGACGGTGAGCCCGGGGAGCCGATCGAGGATAAGCCGCACCTTGCGAGGCGAGGCCCCCGTCCCCTTCGTGGTTGCTCGTACTTCCATCGCTACCGCCTCACCTTGCTCTGGCGGTCGCTCTTTGAAACGTGACCCCGGAAGGTCCGCGTGAGTGCGAATTCGCCCAGCTTGTGGCCGACCATGTTTTCGGTGACGAACACCGGCACATGGCGGCGCCCATCGTGCACGGCGATGGTCAGGCCGATCATCTCCGGCAGGATCGTGGAAGCGCGCGACCAGGTCTTGATGACCGAACGCTGCTGGGCGTTCCGCATCGCGAGGACCTTTTTCTCGAGCGAAGGGTGGATGTAGGGGCCCTTCTTAATGGAACGTGACATGTCCTACTCCTAGCTTCGCCGCCGAACGATGTACTTGTCGGTGCGCTTGTTGTTGCGGGTGCGATAGCCGAGGGTCGGCTTGCCCCAGGGGGTTTTCGGCCCCGGCATACCGACCGGGGCGCGGCCTTCGCCACCACCATGAGGATGGTCGCGCGGGTTCATCACGGCGCCGCGCACTTCGGGCCGCCGCCCGCGATGGCGCGTCCGCCCGGCCTTGCCGAGCTTCACGAGCGAATGTTCGACATTGCCGACCTGGCCGATGGTAGCCATGCACTCAATGCGCACGCGGCGCATCTCGCCGCTGGGGAGGCGGAGGAGCGCGTAATCGCCTTCCTTTGCCATCAGCTGGGCCGAGACCCCGGCGCTACGCACGATCTGGCCACCCTTGCCGGGTGTCAGTTCGATGTTGTGGACCTGCGTACCGGTCGGCATGTTGGCGAGCGGGAGCGCGTTGCCGACCCGGACTTCGGCCTCTGGGCCGCTCACGAGCACCGCCCCAACGGCGAGCCCGTTCGGGGCCAGGATGTACCGCTTTTCGCCATCGACGTACTGGAGGAGGGCGATGCGGGCCGTCCGGTTCGGGTCGTATTCGATCGCGGCGACCTTTGCCGGAATGCCGGCCTTGTCGCGCTTCCAATCGATGATGCGGTAGAGGCGGCGATTGCCACCGCCGCGGCTGCGCACCGTGATGCGGCCCTGGTTGTTGCGCCCGCCCGATTTGCTCTTGAGCGAGACGGTGAGCGACTTCTCGGGAGTCTTCTTCGTGACTTCCGAGTACACCTGGCCGCTGGCGTTGCGGCGCCCGGGGGAAGTTGGCTTGTACTGCTTGATTGGCATGGCCTAGATCCCCTCGAAGAGCTGGATTTTGTCGCCGGGTACGAGCGTGACCACGGCCTTCTTCCAGTCGGGACGATTGACGACACGGCGGCCAAAGCGCTTGGGCTTGCCCTTCATGGTCATCGTGTTCACGTCCGACACGCGAACGTTGAACGCGATCTGGACGGCTTCCTTGATCTGGTTCTTGTTGGCACGGATATCAACCTCGAAGACGTACTTGTCCTGCCCGGTGAGGACGGTGGTCTTCTCGGTGATGATGGGCCGCAACAGCACGGCGTACGGGTGCAGTTCCTTCGGCATCAGACGGCCTCCTTCACGCGGCCGCGCTGCGGCTTCACGTTGGCGCCGCCCCAGAGCGACTCGCACTTGCGAATCGCGTCTTCCGACATGACCAGCCGGTGGGCGTTGACCAGGTCCACCACGTTCAGGTTCTGCGCGGGCAGCGCCCTGGCGGCGTCGATGTTGCGGGTGGCACGCGTGAGCTCCGGCACGTGCTCGCCAGTGACAACGAGGGCGGTCCGGTCGACCCCGAGGGCGCTGAGCGCGGCCCGCACGGTGCGGGTCTTGCCATCGGGGGCGGCGAGGCCGTCGACCACCAGGAGCGTGCCGCTGGCGGCGTGGCTGCTGAGGGCCGAGCGAAGCGCCAGGCGGCGCATGGCGCGCGGGAGGTCCTTGGCGAAGCTGTGCGGCCTGGGCCCATGGGCAACGCCACCACCAACGTGATGCGGCGCGCGAATCGAACCCTGGCGCGAACGGCCGAGGCCCTTCTGCTTGCGGATCTTCACCGTTGAGCCCTGGACCTCGCCCCGCCGCTTGGTGTTGGCCAGGCCAGCGCGGCGGTTCGCCATCTGGGCGACATACGCCTGGTGGAGGACCGCGCGATTTGGCTCGATGCCGAAGACATCGTCGGCCGCCTCGATTTCACGGACCTGGGTACCGGCGGTATCGAAGACTTTCAGCTTCATTTCGATACCTTCCTTGCTTTGCGGACCCGGACGAGGCCGCCGATCGGGCCGGGGACCGACCCGGCGACGAAGATGACACCGCGCTCATCGTTCCGGGCGACGACTTCAAGGTTCATGATGGTGGTGCGCTCGGCGCCCATGTGGCCCGCCATGCGCGTGCCTTTGTAGACGCGGCCGGGTGTGGTACCCGAGCCGATCGAACCGGGGGCGCGGTGGCGGTCGCTCTGGCCGTGCGTCTTGGGGCCGCCGCGGAAGTTATGGCGGCGGACACCGCCCTGGTAACCGCGCCCCTTGGAGGTCGCGGTGACATCGACTCGGTTGCCCGTTTCGAAGAGTTCCGCGCCCAGGCGATCGCCGAGCGAATAGGCGGAGGCATCGGAAACGCGGAATTCCGCGAGGTGGCGCAGCTTCAGGTTGCCGGCGGCCTTCAGGTGGCCTGCCTCGGGCTTGTTGAGCTTGCGGTCGTCCTGGAACCCGACCTGGATGGCGGCGTAGCCATCGGCCTCGGGCGTGCGGATATGCGTCACGAAGCAGGGCCCCACCTCGACGGCGGTGACGCCGCGCAGGCGCCCCTTTGCGTCGAATACCTGGGTGGTACCCAGTTTGCGGCCAAGCAGTCCTTCAATGCTCATAGTGTTACAGCTTGATCTCGATATCCACGCCGCTGGGCAACTGGAGCCGCATGAGCGTGTCTACCGTCTTGGAAGTCGGCTCCATGATGTCGATGAGCCGCTTGTGCGTCCGGATCTCGAACTGCTCGCGCGCATCCTTATGGATGTGGGGGCCGCGGAGAACCGTGAACTTATCGATCGAGGTGGGGAGGGGCACAGGCCCGGCGACAGCCGCGCCAGTCCGTTCGGCAGCTTCGACGATCTGCCGCGCGGACTGGTCCAGGAGCCGGTGGTCATATGCCTTGAGCTTGATGCGTATCTGTTGACGTGCCATGGTGCCGAACCCCTCGGTCTGCTCCCGCTCGCCTAGGCGAGGATTTTGGTGACGACGCCGGCGCCGAC